>PMTT01000523.1 GCA_003167275.1 Bryobacterales bacterium
CTTCGTTCGTCCGGGCAGGCCGACCAGGGGGTCGGCCGTGGGCCAGGGGGCCCGCCCACTAAATCGTCGCAGATGCGAATACTTGACGGTGTTGTAACAGCGATTCGGCCAAAGTTTGGTGCCGCGCGGAAGGGAGTTAGTGTGAGGTTACGTCCATTAGCCCTTTTTCTCTATTCATTCGTGCTCCACTTTTTGACGCCCGGTGATATTCTATACGTGGAACTCCGAATTGCCTCATTGTAGGCCGCAAGGGGCCGTTCGTAATTGCCTGGAAAATGGCCTTTGACAACCTATATGACTACCCGTAAGCTCTCCGGTTTCTCTACGTTGCTACTGATTCTGGCCGCCCTGCCGCAACTGTCAACCGCACAGACAACCGTGACCCTCTTGCAGCCTACGAGCCCGTCGCTATTGGGCGTGCCGGTGGTTCTGGGTGCCGCGGTGACGCCCGCCACCGCCACCGGACATGTGACGTTCTATGACGGTGTGACCGTGCTTGGTACGAAGCCGCTCACTTCGGGTGCCGCATCCATTTCCACCATCCTGCTGACGGCGGGAAGCCACAAGCTGAAGGCGTATTACGGGGGCGACGCCTCCAACGCCGCGGCGACGTCGAACGTGATCACCCAGACCGTCAATGCCCAATCGAGCGCCGGCTTCGCCATCCAGAGCCCCTTGTCTGTGTCGGCCACATCTTTGCTTGCGATGGCGGATTTCAATGGGGATGGCAATGCCGACCTCGTCATTCTCAACGGCGGCACGCTGTCGGTTCTGACCGGCGACGGCGCCGGAAATTTCCAGGTGAAGTTCACCACCACTACGGGTCTCAGCGTTGCCGCAGCGGCGGCGGGAGACTTCAATGGTGACGGCATACCCGATCTCGCCCTGGCCAACGCTTCGACCGGCGTTGTGACGATCCTGCTGGGCAGCGGCGATGGAACGTTTCAAACGGCGGGCAGTTACCCGGTTCCGAACCCGCCCCGGTCCTTGGCAGTGGCGGATTTCAACGGCGACGGCAAGGCCGATATTGCCACTGCCGACCCTGTCAATGGCGTGAATATCCTGCTCGGCAACGGCGACGGAACCTTCCAGCCGGCGGTCCCTTATCTCAGCAATCCCCAAGCCAGCGGCAGTGGTTTGCAGGCTAATTTTGTGCTGGTGGGCGACTTCAACGCGGATGGCAAGGCGGATCTCGCCACCATCAACGCGTCGAGCGCCTCGGTGAGTATCCTGCTGGGCAAAGGCGACGGGACCTTTCAAGCGGCGTCCGTCACCGCGACCCCCAGCCAAGCCAGCACCCTGGCGGTGGGGTATTTCAACAGCGATGCCTTTCCGGACTTGGCTACCAACAACGGCACCGTCCTGCTGGGCAAAGGCGACGGGACCTTCCAGCCGCCCGTGACCTACTCGACCGGATCAACCCCCGTCTCGGTAGCGGTGGGCGATTTCAACGGCGACGGCAATACCGATCTGGTTTTCAGCGACGGACTGGTCAGTGTGCTGTTGGGCAAGGGCGACGGAACCTTCCAACAACCGCCGGTCACCTACACGGTCGGGGCCGGCGCCTCTTCCGTGCTGGTGGGTGAATTCAATAGCGACCGCAAAACCGATCTGGCCTTAGTCAGCGGGAATAGCGTGAGCTTCCTCCTGGGCACCAACGTGACCGTCACGGCGACCGCAGGCACACCTCAATCCACCGCCATCCGGACACAGTTCCCGGTCCAGCTTCAAGTTGTGGTGAAGAACGGCGCCAACCCGGTGAGCGGCGTAGCTGTGACGTTCACAGCGCCTTCAGGCGCCATCACCGATCTGATGCCCGTGGGATCGCCCACGGCGACGTTGTCGAACGGCGGCACTGTGGTCACGGATGTCAACGGCCTGGCCAGCGTCACGGCCACTGCGAACGCCCTGGCGGGCAGCTACACCGTGACGGCGACGGCTCTAGGTGTGCCCGCGACGTTCTCCCTGACCAACCTGACGGCGGCGGCATCGTCCATTACGCCCTCGCCCACCCTGCCGCAATCCGCGGTGCTGGGCGCGGCTTTCCCGAATGCCCTGCAGGTAACCATCAAAGACCCCTCCGGCTTGCCGGCGAGCGGCGTAACCGTATCGTTTACCGCGCCCGCCAGCGGCGCCTCGGCGGTCCTCTCGTCCCCGACGGCGGTCACCAATATCTCCGGCGTGGCCAGTGTGACGGCCACCGCCAACAACACCGCCGGCAGCTATCTGGTTACGGCCACCGCCGGAGCGCTCTCGACAACTTTCTCCCTGACCAACCTGCAATCGCTGACGGCGACGATCGCGCTCGGGACCTCCTCAAACCCGTCTAATTTCGGTGCGCCGCTGGGCCTGACCGCCATGGTTTCGAATGCCACCGCCACCGGCCGGGTGACCTTCTTCGACGGCGTGGCGATACTGGGGAGCAAGCCGGTCTCTTCGGGGGTAGCCTCGCTCTCCACCATCGTGCTGCCGGCCGGGGTCCACAAGCTGACGGCCTATTACCGCGACGACGCCAACTCCGTCGTGGGCACGTCGAATGTGGTCACCCAGACGGTGAAGGCCGCCGCCGGGGGGGCCTTCGTCACGCAAACCCCGCTGAACCTCAGACCGGCTATTCCATCGGCGGCGGTAGGGGACTTCAATGGCGATAACAAAGCCGACTTCGCTTTTCCCGCCTTCGTCAATGGTTCCGCCGCTGTCACGGTCCTTCTTGGCAATGGCGACGGCACTTTCCAACCCTCGGTCAACTACCCGGTGACAGCGGGCAGCAGCCCCGCTTTCGTGGTAACGGGTGACTTCAACCGGGACGGAAATACCGATCTCGCCGTCGCCACAGTCACCCCCGGCGCCGGCGCCAACATCAACATCCTGTTGGGCAATGGCGACGGCACTTTCCAGCCGGCCGTCAGTTACGCAGCCGGAGCCAATACCATTGCCGGCCTGGCAGTCGGAGATTTCAACAGCGATGGCAAGGCGGACCTCGTCGTCACATACTCCGCCAGCCACGGCGTGAGCCTTTTGTTTGGCAATGGGGATGGAACCTTCGGTGCGCCGGTGGCCTACTCGGCACTTGGGTTCCCCCTGGCGGTGGCGGATTTCAATGGAGATGGCAAGCCTGACCTCGCTCTCGGAAATACCTCCATCCTGAACGTTTCCTCCCCGGCCGTCCAGCTCGGCAATGGCGACGGGACTGCCCAATCACCGCTCAACTTCTCTCTGGGAGCGAGTGGCTATGCCACCTCCCTGGTCTCCGGGGACTTCAACGGGGACGGCAAAGCGGACCTCGCCGTGGGTGGATTCGTTTCCGGAGCCGCTACCACGTGGATCCTGATTGGCAACGGCGACGGCACATTCCTGCCGGCGGTGAGCTACTCCTTAGGGGCAGCGGCGCTAGCGGGAGATTTCAACGGCGATGGGTTCATCGATCTCGTCGTCACCGACTCCAACGGCAACACCGTGGGTATCCTGCAGGGTAAAGGCGATGGAACCTTTCAGCAGGGGCCAGCCGTTTCCGGCTCCACCCCGCTGGCCGTGACGGACTTCAACGGGGACGGAAGGGCCGACATCCTCACCTCCAGCGGCATTAACGGAACCGTCACCGTCCTGTTGGGCGCCACCAGCGTATCGTTCGCCGTGACGGCCACCGGAGGCACGGGGCAATCCGCTCCCGTCGGAAACCCGTTCGCTTTGCCGCTCCAGGTCACCGTGCTGAACAGTGGTATCCCCTTGAATGGAGCCACCGTCACCTTCACGGCCCCGTCCACCGGAGCCAGCGCGACTTTGTCTTCCCCGACGGCGACCACCAACGCTTCCGGCATCGCCAGTATCACCGCCACGGCGAACCTGGTGGCGGGCAGCTACTCGGTTACAGTCTCTTATCAGGGCGTGAATGCGACGTTCGCGTTGACCAACACCACGTTTGCGTTCATCACCGCCACCGGCGGCACACCGCAATCCGCCGCGGTGAGCGCGCCCTTTGCTAACCCGCTGCAAGCCACCGTGAAGGACGGCCTCGGCAACCCGGTGAATGGCGTAACCGTAACGTTCACGGCCCCGGCCTCCGGAGCCAGCGCGGCGCTTTCGAGCCCCACGGCGGTGACCAATGCCGCCGGCGTGGCAACCGTAACGGCCACCGCCAATAGCATCTCCGGCAGCTATGCCGTGACGGCCACCGTGGGAACCCTTACGGCGTCGTTCTCGTTGACCAATACGCCGGGCGCGCCTGCCAGCATCGCAGCTACCGGCGGCACGCCGCAATCCATCGTGATAAGCGCGCCCTTCCCGAACGCGCTGCAAGCCACGGTGAAAGACGGGGCAGGGAACCCGGTGAGCGGCGTAATCGTAACGTTCACGGCCCCCTCCACTGGAGCCAGCGCGACCCTGTCGAGCCCCACGGCGACGACCAATGCCGCCGGCGTGGCGAGCGTCACAGTCACCGCCAATGGCACCTCTGGCAGCTACAACGTAACGGCCAACGCGGGAACGTTAGCCACGATTTTCCCGCTGACCAACACAGGGATCGGCAGTGTGACGGCTACGGGCGGCACGCCGCAATCCGCGCTACTGGGCCAGGCCTTCGCGGCGGCGCTACAAGTCACGGTGAAGGATACAGCCGGGAACCCGGCGAGCGGCATCATCGTGACGTTTACGCCGCCCCAGAGCGGCGCCAGCGCCGTGTTGTCCAGCCTCAGCGCCACCACCAATGCCGCCGGCGTGGCCAGCGTGACGGCCGCCGCCAACAACATTCTGGGCAGCTACGCAGTAACCGCCAGCGTGGGAACGCTGTTGACGTCCTTCTCGCTGAACAACACGTCTGGTCCGGCTGCCACCCTCACCGCTACGGGCGGCACGCTGCAATCCGCCCTGTTGGGCGCGNNCCCATCTCCGGCGCCAGCGCGGTTCTGTCGAGCCCCTCGGCGGTGACCAATGTCTTCGGGGTGGCCAGCGTAACGGCCACCGCCAGCAATCTCGCGGGCAGCTACAGCGTGACGGCGACTCTGGGTTCGTTGACCACGTTCTTCTCGCTGACCAACCTGTTGGGGGGCGGCTCCGATCTGGCGCTGGGCAAATCGGCCACCCAAAGCAGCACGCTTCCGGGTACCTCGGGCGCCGCGGCGGCCGTGGATGGCAATACCGACGGCCAGTTCTTCGACGGATCGGTGACCGCGACGAACCAGGACAACAACGCTTGGTGGCAGGTGGATCTGGGGGGTACGGCGGCCATCAGTTCGGTGGTGATCTGGAACCGCACGGATTGTTGCGCCTCCCGTTTGGGCGACTACTGGGTGTTTGTTTCGAACACGCCATTCCTGGCCACGGACACGCCCACCACGCTGCAGAACCGGGCCGGGACGTTTAGCAGCCATCAGACCGTGGCTCCCAACCCCTCCACGACGATTGCGGTCAATGGCGCGCAAGGCCAGTACGTGCGCGTGCAACTCACCGGAATGGACTACCTGAGCCTGGCGGAAGTCCAGGTGATGGGGACCGGAGGCGCCCCGGCGCCCACGAATCTGGCGCAGGGCAAATCGGCCACCCAGAGCAGCACCATCGCGGGAGTTGCCTCGGCGGCCGCCTCGTCGGCGGTGGACGGCAATACCGACGGCCAGTTCTTCGACGGATCGGTGACCGCGACTAATGCCGATACCAACGCCTGGTGGCAGGTGGATCTGGGGGTTTCGTCGACCATCAGTTCGGTGACGATCTGGAACCGGACCGACTGTTGCAGTTCGCGGTTGGGCGACTACTGGATCTTCATTTCAGACACTCCGTTCCTGGCTACGGACACGCCCACCACACTGCAGAGCCGGGCCAGCACATTCAGCAGCCATCAGACCACGGCTCCCAATCCATCGGCCACCATACAAGCCGTGACGCAAGGGCGGTACGTGCGGGTGCAACTCACCGGCGCGACCAACCTGAGCCTCGCGGAGGTCCAGGTATTCGGTGTGGCCCCGCTGGTCACGAATCTGGCGTCGGGCAAGGTGGCCACCCAGAGCAGCACGTACCCGGGATCGGCCCAGGGCGCCGCGGCGGCGGTGGATGGCAATACGGACGGTATCTATAACGACGGATCGGTGACCGCGACGAACCCGGACGCCAACGCCTGGTGGCAGGTGGATTTGGGGGCATCGGCAACGGTCAACTCGGTGGTGGTCTGGAACCGGACGGATTGTTGCGGCGGCCGTTTGGGCGACTACTGGGTGTTTGTTTCGAACACGCCGTTCCTGGCCTCGGATACGCCCACGACGCTGCAGGGCCGGGCCGGGACGTTCAGCAGCCATCAGACCACGGCGCCCAGTCCGTTCACCACGATTGCTTTCAACAGTGTGCAAGGGCGGTACGTGCGGGTGCAACTCACGGGCACGGACTACCTGAGCCTCGCCGAGGTACAGGTGTATGGAACGGGAGGGGCTCCGGCGCCCACGAACCTGGCGCTGGGTAAGGCGGCCGCGCAAAGCAGCACCATACAGGGATATGCCACAGCGGGCGCGGGGTCGGCCGTGGATGGCAACCTGGACGGGAACTTCTTCGACGGCTCGGTGACAGCGACGAACCTGGATCCGAACGCCTGGTGGCAGGTGGATTTGGGGGCAACGGCCACGGTCGGTTCGGTGGTGATCTTTAATCGCACGGATTGTTGCAGTTCGCGGCTGGGTGACTACTGGGTGTTTGTTTCGAACACACCGTTCCTGGCGTCTGACACGCCGACGACGCTGCAGGGGCGGGCTGGGACGTTCGCCAGCCATCAGACTACGGCGCCTAATCCATCCACTACGATTCCGGTTGCCATGCAAGGGCGGTATGTGAGGGTGCAGCTTTCGAGCCCCAACTACCTGAGTCTGACGGAAGTGCAGGTGTTCGGTCAGTAGTTGTAGGGTATGCTTTAGCTTGCCCAGCCTGCTTTGTGGATGTGAGTGCCTTTTGTGAATGCTGGGCAAGCTAATACCCCACACTGTTATTCTAGACGTATGTGTCCGAAATCAAAGGCCCGCAAGCTGCTCTTGCTGGCCGCCGTACTCCTCCCGGCTGCCCATGCGCAGTTCATCCAACAGGGAAATAAGCTGGTCGGTAGCGGTGCGTTTGGTAGTCCCAGCCAAGGAAGTGCTGTAGCCGTTTCCGCCGATGGCGCCACGGCCATTGTGGGTGGTTATTATGACGCCTTCGGTGTCGGAGCGGCGTGGGTGTATGTCCGCGCAAACGGGATCTGGAGCCAGCAAGGCCCCAAACTGGTCGGCGCCGGCGCCACGGGCAACGCGTTGCAAGGCTTGTCCGTCGCGATCTCCGGCGATGGGAACACGGCCATTGTAGGAGGGCCTGATGACGATCACGACTCTTTCGCCGGCCCCGCCGCCGGGGCCGCGTGGGTTTTTACCCGCACGAACGGGGTCTGGGGCCAGCAAGGCCCCAAACTGATCGGCGCCGGCGCGGGAGGCAACGCGGGGCAAGGCTTCTCGGTCGCGATCTCCGGCGATGGGAACACGGCCCTGGTCGGAGGGCCTGGCGCCAACAATTCCATCCCCTTCACCCCCGGCGCAGCGTGGGTTTTTACCCGCACGAGCGGGGTCTGGAGCCAGCAAGGCCCCAAACTGACTGGTACCGGCGCGGCGGTGGGCAATCCAGGCCAAGGCGTCTCCGTGGCCCTGTCGGCTGACGGGAATACGGCCGTTGTGGGCGGATATCTCGACAATCAGAATACAGGAGCGATCTGGGTGTTTACCCGCACCAACGGGGTCTGGAATCAGCAAGGCCCCAAACTGGTCGGTACCGGCGTTGTGGGTGTCGGCGGAACCCAAGGCCAGTCAGTCGGGCTATCCGGGGACGGCAACACGGCGATCTCTGGCGCGAGTGCCGAAAATCAGGGAATCGGCGCCGCGTGGGTCTTCACCCGCACGAACGGGGTCTGGAGCCAGATGGGAAACAAACTGGTCGGCGCCGGTGGAGTGGGCGTCCAATACCAAGGCTCTTCCGTCGCGCTATCCGGCGATGGGCATACTGCCATTGTGGGCGGAATTAGCGATCACCCCCTGGGCGCCGCATGGGTGTATGTATCCGCGCCCATGCATCTGGTGGTCTCCGCTCCGTCCTCGGTAACCGCCGGGACCCCATTCAGTTTTACCGTGACCGCGCTCGATACCAACAACTCTATCGTCACCGGCTACACCGGTACGGTGCACTTCTCCACTACCGACCCGATCGGTAACTTGCCGCCCGACTCGATGTTGATCAACGGCATGGGGATGTTCACGGCCACTCTCAAAACGGGGAACTTTTTGAGCCCCGTGATTGTCGCCAGCGACACCGTGAATCCGTCGACTACGGGAAGCTCCGCTCCGATTGGAGTACAAGCGGGCGCTACCAGCACTTTTGCCTTCTCCGCCACGCCGTCAACGTCGGGGAGTGGCGTGCCCTTCAGTTTCATCCTCTCGGCCTACGACCAGTTCGGCAACTTCGCGGCCTCCAACACGGCCCACGTACATTTCACGAGCAGCGACGCGGCCGCTATCCTGCCCGCCGATTCGTTGATGCCCGCCGGAGTGGCAACGTTTTCGGCGATCCTGATGACCGCGGGGAACCAGACGATCACGGCAAGCGATACCGGAAACTCCTCGATTACCGGGACCTCCAATCCCATCCTGATCACCGGGAGTTCTACGATCTCCAATCTGGCGCAGGGCCGGACGGCAACCCAAAGTAGCACCCTTCTCCAGACCAACGCAGTCGCCTCTCAAGCGGTGGATGGCAATACGGATGGCAATTTCGGTGACGGATCGGTTACTGCGACGGGCCTGGACGCCAACGCCTGGTGGCAGGTCGATCTGGGCTCCTCCGCGGCCGTCAGTTCCATCGTCATCTGGAATCGCACGGACTGTTGCGGCAGCCGTCTGAGCAACTATTGGGTGTTTGTTTCCGATACTCCGTTCGGCCCCACGGACACGCCTGCCACGCTGCAAAACCGGGCCGGGACGTTCAGCAGCAACCAGGGCTTGGCTCCCAACCCATCCACGACCATCGCGGTCGGCGCGCATGGCCGGTACGTGCGCGTGCAACTCTCTGGCGCGGACTATTTGAGCCTCGCTGAAGTCCAGGTGTTTGGTACACCGGGGATTGCGCCCGCGAGTCTGGCGACAGGTAAGGCGGCAACCCAAAGCAGCACCTATGCGGGTTCCGCGGGCGTGGGGTCGGCCGTGGATGGCAATACGGACGGGAACTTCTTTCATGGCTCGGTGACCGCCACCAACGCGGATACCAACGCCTGGTGGCAGGTGGATCTGGGCGCTTCCGCCACTGTCAATACCGTGGTGATCTGGAACCGCACGGACTGCTGCGCCCCGCGGTTGGGCGACTACTGGGTGTTTGTTTCTAATGTCCCGTTTCTCCCCACGGATACACCCGCCACGCTACAGGGCCGGGCCGGGACGTTCAGCAGTCATCAGACCGCGGCGCCCAGCCCATCCACAACGATTGCGTTCGGCGGCACGGCGGGCGTCTCAGGCCGGTATATCCGGGTGCAACTTACTGGCGCGGACTATCTGAGCCTCGCCGAGGTGCAGGTGTTTGGTACCGGGGGAGCTCCGGGGCCCACGAATGTGGCGCTGGGTAGGGCAGCTACACAAAGCAGCACGCTTCCCTATGCCACGGCGGGCGCGGGGTCGGCCGTGGATGGCAATACGGACGGCGCGTTCTTCGACGGGTCGGTGACCGCGACGAATCTCGATCCGAACCCCTGGTGGCAGGTGGATTTGGGGGCTTCGGTGAGTGTCAGTTCCATGGTGATTTGGAATCGCATGGATTGTTGTGGCGGGCGGCTGAGTGACTACTGGGTGTTTGTTTCGAACACTCCGTTTTTGGCGTCGGACACGCCCACTACGCTACAGAATCGGGCAGGGACGTTCGCCAGCCATCAGACCACGATTCCCAGTCCATCCACCACGATTACGGCTGTAGCTCAGGGCCGGTATGTGAGGGTGCAGCTATCGAGCCCCAACTACCTGAGTCTGGCGGAAGTGCAGGTATTCGGTCAGTAGTTGTGGGGTATGCTTTAGCTTGCCCACCAGCATCAAGGCTGGGCAAGCTAAAGCATACCCCACACAGACAAGAACGCCGCACATGAGTAACCCCCACTTCCGCATTCCCCGCGCATCCATTCAATCGGTCGAGCGCCGCGAGCCGGGCAAAACTTCCGTCGGCGACCGCGCCACGGTTCGCCTGGAACCGGGCATCCTGCCGTTCCTCGAAACCCGCATTGCCGGGATCGGAATCCCCCTCGGCGCGGGCTACCAGGCGCCTTGGAATGTCCCCTTCGGGATCGCCGCTACGGCTGCCTATGCTCTGGTCGCACCTCTGCAATCGGCCACCGTTTACTGGACGGGGTTCGATGTCGAGATCGAATGGCAGGCGGCTGCGGACCTGGACGATGCCCTGCTGTCCGAAGCGGAGGTTACCGCGGTCGACCAGGGCCTGGCGTGCTTCACGATTCGCTCTCGGACCACTCGCGGCCGTCCGTTGTTCACCGGGCGGCTGCGCCTCAGGGCGGTGTCTGGCGGCAAAGCCGTGCCCACGGCGCTGCTGTTGCAGCGGCCGGCAGGCGGAAAGGCCGGCCCTACACCGGAAGCCCCATCGCGCATGCCCGGTTACTCGCTGCTGGCCTCGGTGGATGCGCCCGCCGTGATGGAGCTCGGGCGGAGAGCGGCGGTGCGCGCCACCCTCGCCAACGATACCGACTGGGGAAGAAACGCGAGCGTCGCTCTCCGGCTTCCGCCGGGCGCGGGACTCAGCCTGGAGCAGGGGGACGCCTCGATCGAGGCCGCGATCGCGCCGCACTCGGTCCGGACCGTCCAATGGACCGTTCGCGCCGACCGCCCCCATGAGGTCAATCTGCAGAAGCCGTGGCCGGTTGAGGTGGTGGCGCGGGCGGAGGAGATCGCAGAGCGCTACCCATTCCAGGTGTCGGTCCCCGACCCGCGCCCGGGCCGCATCTTCTACATCCTGAACGAGGATTGCGAGACCTTCGACGGTGGCCCTTTAACAGGCGACTATGCCGACCGGTCGATGCTCGGCAACGCCAACAACTTCATGGACCCGGAAGACTACCGCGTCCAGATGATCGAAAAACCGGACCGCATGAACGCCGTCGCGGAGCGGCACGGCGCCCGCTGGACGCATTTCTGGTGCGTGCCGCAGCGTTTCGCGGTGGATTGGGCGTCGGCGCAATCGCACACCGGCGAATGGCCGAAGCTCGCCGCCGCCATGGATGAAAGCGTGCGGCGCGGCAGCGTGCGGCACGAGTACGCGCCCCACATCCACTTCGACTACGAACCGGATTCCCGCCATCCGCCGCAGCCGCGCCTGGTCTATGATGTGGCGACGGACGGAATCCTGCCCAACCAGTATTACGACCCGGTCACCAATCCGCGGCATCATTACCACGATTGGGACGGCTCGGCCCGCGGCATCTCCTACATCAAGGTGCTGGGGGACCTGGCCGACAGCGACTCCAAGGCCGGATCGCTCTACAAATGCGCCCTCTACCTGGCGCGCATGCAGGCGAATCGCCGCTACCCGCTGATCGGGCGCACGGGCACCTTCGATTTCGGCATCGCCGCGGAAGACCAGGCGATCAGCACCGCTGCGTATCAGGCCAACGGGCTGCGCGTCAATTCCGACGCCCGTTTTGGATATTCGACGCCGCCCCGGGGGATCCAGGCTTACTGGTGCTCGCCGGCCGATCGCATGTGCGAGGTGGATTCCCTGGAGGCGGCCAGGCTGGTGCAGTTGGCGATCCCTTATGAGACCGACTTCCGCGACCCCGGCGAAGTGAATGGCTGGTTTACTTCCGCCGTCCAGAAGGCGCCCGGATGTGGGGTGCACATCGTCGCCGCGATGACGCACGCCATGTTCATGCGCGGGGCGCCGGATGCCTTCCGCAGCATGGAGGGCGGCAGTTTTGCGGGGCTCGACCAGCACCTGGCGTGGGTGCGGTCCGAACATCCCGAGGTGGAGTTTGCCACCGCCACCGAAGCGATGGTGGAGTTTCTGGATTACTACACTCCGAAGCTGGAGGCCTATGCCGCCCCAGTTCTGTGTGGCGGCAATCCCCAGGCAGGGGTTTACGAATATGGGGTGCGGCTGCTGGGCGCCGGGATTCGCGTGGATGAGCGGCATCCCGCCCAACTGCAGCTCCTGCCGCCTCCGCTGTTCAAGGCCTGCGACGTGGAGCGTCTGCGGGTGGTGGCGGGGGGTGAGATCCTCGCCGAAGAGAGCTGCTTCGATCCGTCCCGCCGCCCCGCGGTGGCGGTGACTCTGACCCGCCGTCCGGACGATCTGCGTTTGCAGGTAGTGGTAAAGCCGGCAGCCATCCCGAACCTGGCCGCGCTCCACGATGCTTCCGGGCTTCGCTATGAGGAGCCTCCCGAGGCCGGCCGTGGGCCGCTTTTCGAGCTGGCATTGCCCCGGAATGGCGATTTTGCGGCCAATGTGCTCCGTATGCTCATGAATCCGGTAGCGGGCGCTTCCGAACCCCTGGGCCGGCGCATTCATCCTTTGGGCGTGTTCGTGATGGGGGCGGCGCTGACGGCCGCGCTCGAATCCGCGGGCGAAGGGTGGCAGCCGCGGAAATTATGGCTGCGGTGGCGAAAGGAACTGGCCTTGGACGCGGATCTCCGCGCGGTATCTCGGCCCCTGGATCCCGATCGCCTGGATGCACTGGGCAAGCTCAAGCATACCCCACGGATGTTCGAGGTCCGGATGCGAGACCACAGGGGTGACGTGGTCGCCGACAGCGAGGTGGAACTGCGAGCCGTGGCACCGGCGATACTACCGCCCACGCCCGCCCCGGACGACCAGCGTTACACCGCGCTGCTCGCAGGAATCCGTCAGTATGACGATTGCCTGCAAGAGCGTCTGGCGGAGTACCGCGGGCAGCGCGCCTGGAAAGTCATGCTGTGGATTCGGAGCGCGTATACCATCCTCTTCCGGCAGGGATGGGGGGCGTTTTTCAGATGGCTGCCGCATAGCTTCTCCGCCGCTCACGAGGATCTGACCTTTCCCAAGGTTTCCGACTTTGTGGATCGGTAAGGGCTCGGTATGAGCAAAAGAACAAAACATAAGGGCCACGAATGCACACGAATGCACACGAATAAAACCAAACGCCTTAAGCTTTTTCTTATTCGTGTTCATTCGTGGCCTCATGTTTTGTTGTGGTTGCTCGGAATCACTCGGGTCGTTCGAGTAAATAGAGCCACTCGACCATGGTGTTGACGTTCCCGAAGGGGCCGCACGGCTGGAACGCGAAGCGGACTCCCTGGGCCATGGCCGCTGCGAAGAGGTTTTCGATGGGACCCTCGGGCGCAACCGATTCCAGCAGCGGTACGAAGCCGTTTCGGGGAAACAGCGCTACGCCGGGCCAGAAAGCGTCGGGACGGTCGGGCGGCGTCCGGTAAGTCAGTGTCTCTACCATCCCCTCGTTTACGGTGAGGAATCCGCTCGAAGGGGCCCTCGTCATGCGGTCCACCGGACAGCCGGACAGCACTGCGTCCTGGCCCGTAGCGGCCAATCCCGGAAACGGGTTCTCCCGGAAGTAAATGTCGGGGAGGCAGAGCAGCAGGCGCGGTTCCTCGATCTGCCGGGCAGCGTTGCCCAGCGCCGCCAGAGGGCCGGCCGCGTGGGCGGGATTCGACAGGACCAGCGCACTCGAGGAACGGGTCTCCCGGCAGCGGCCGACCAAGGCCTCGAACACCGGGAACCACTGGGGCGAGGTCGAGATCGCGACCTTGTCGAAACCGGCATCGCGGAGCTGCCCGAGCAAGCGTGTCAGCAGTGTCTCTTCGGCGGAGACCGGCAGAAAGCATTTGGGCAGCACCTGCGTCACGCCTCCAAAGCGCGAGGCCGCGCCCCCGGCAAGAATCACTACGCACACGTCGCGGGCGCTCACCGGGTGCTCCCCACGCCGCACTGTTCCAGGATGTACCGCCAGCGGTGTTCCACCGTATGCTGCGAGTGGGCCCTCCAGTAGACGTTGCGCTGCATGGAGGCTGCCAGCGTGGGGTCGCCAATCACCCGCCGCACCTTCTCCTCCAGTTCGAGCGCCGTGCGAAACGTCAGGATCTCGGAATCGTCGAACAAATGCGGCAGTTCCTCGGAGTACTCGGTGCACGGAATCGCCCCGCAGCCGGCGATTTCAAACAGGCGCAGCTTGGCGATCGGCAGGCCGGAGAAGTTGCGGGCGAAATCCAGGCCGATGGTGGCCGAGCTGAAGGCCGCCCCGATCAGGCCCGCGGGCGCCAGGTTCAGGTCGGTAGCCTCAATGCCGTGGTCCGCCCACGATGTGCCGAACACCTTGACGTGGAATGCGCGCACCAGCGGACGGATGAGGTCGGCGCGATCCTCCCGTCCGTGTCCGGCCACGATCAGGTCGCAGGCAAAGCGCGCATCCCGCGAGCGGCGATGGTGAAACTTGGGATAGCACGGAAAGGGCAGCCAGTGCGCATTCGCGCCTGCCGCCCGATGACGCGCCACGGTGCCCACGTGGTTGGTGAAGAAGTGGTCGAAGCTCGGGGAAATGACGCTGGTGGAAAGGGTGAACACGTCCGGATCGCTCATGGCCAGGCCGATCAGGCAGCGCGTCTGGCGCAGTTCCGCCGCGACCTCGGGGTGAAAGGCCAACCCGCCGGCGCAGCACACGACGAGATGGGGGTCATGCCGCTCCACAATCGGGCGCAAGGCTTCCCACTTCAGGTATGTGGGGCCATATGAGCCCCGGTCATAAGGGCGCTGGCCGTGGTCGAGCGCGTCCAGGTGGTGGTCCGTGCAGTATTCGACGACGCTGGCGCCCAGATCCTGGATGCCGCATAGATACATGCGCACGACGTCCATGGCACTCATCCAATAACCGCCGATGAAGAGGACGCGAAGCGATTCCAGGGACGGTGAGCCGGAACACACCGGAAGTGTCTGCATGCGGGTTAATGAAGCATTTTAGCAGGCGGCGGAAAGCATTCATTTTATGGGGCGGTCACGTTGTTGTAGCGGCGGGCGGTCTTGCCGCCGGTGACGTCACGCTGCGGATTCGAACCAAACGTCACGCCGGACAGGACAGCGCTGGCCAGATCATCGAGCATGGCCCCGAATGATGTTGGCCTCACTTGAATGGTATATCCACCTCGGCATAGCTGCCCGGTGTCGCGGCGTTCACTGCGGCGGCGATCCTGTCAAAGATGCAGCCGGACAAGCTGCCAAGGTGAGTTCCCAAGAACAATGATCGCGATTGTCCGGCCTGAAAGGTTCTGCTGATAACGGATTCTCTTGTCGGTCGTCAGCAACAGATCGAAGCCTGCGCTCTCGGCGAGCTTAAGCAGTTGTCCGTTTGAAATCCTCTCCCATCTGAGTTTTCTCGCCTCTGTAACCTCGTGACCTCGTAGCGCGGTGGCCAGGCCTCTTGGTGTGCCCTGATCAAAGAGAATGCGCATCGGGCGTACTTGCTGCGCCAACCGGAACCGGCGGCGCGTCGAGACTGCGGGCGGCAAATTCGAGCACAGCCTGAATCTGCTCCCGCGTAACATCGTACTGCTCGATGATTTCCTCGATGCTCGAACCCACTTCGAGGTTTTCAAAGACCGTAGCGACCGGCATCCGGGTATCGCGAAACACCCACGCACCACTACGTCGATCCGGCACGCTCTCCACGGCAGGGCATTGCGACCAATCCAGACTTGCCATGATGTTTACCTCCCTCTCTTGCTTTTAGGGTATCGGAAAAAAGCTGCTTCGAGACAACCCCCTCCATGGCGGCGGGCCAGCACGGGATCGCCAATCACCTGCCGGCGATCCCACGCACCGTGAGCGCACTCACTCGTCATGTCCATCGCCAGCAGTTGCTGCTGCATCTCCGCCCATTGCCTTTTGAATCGCGTTCACGTCTGCCAGATCTTGCGGTCTGCCGGAAGCAAGTTTCGCGGCAATCAGATCGTCCTTCGAGATAAAGAACGCCTGCTTCGGTCGGAAAAATCCTCCGGGCGGATGTTTTGGAGCGGCGCCCCAAACTCGGCGAGCGCCGCATACACCGCTTGCGCGTTGGCAAGGTCCGCTTTTATGAATACGTCGATGTCCTTCGTAAAGCGGGGCTGCGCGTGAAAGATAACAGCGTAACCGCCGACAATCAGGTATCTAACGCCATGGGCATGGAAGGCGGACAAAAGGTCTTTGTAGTCTTGGTACATCCGGTTCCATCTCCCAACCTTTGAGTGCGTAGGCTTCCTGGATCATTTCCTCAACCGCGTCGATCCGCTCATCGACGGGCCGGCTCTGCCAGTACCGATACTCGTCGGCCTTCATCTCGTCGAGGCTGGTGTACTTGCGTATGATCGGATCCATGGTCGTTCCTCAAGAGTTGCTGTTGCCATGATCAGCGCTCCTTCTTTCAGGGTACGTCAACGGGTACAGGCCCTCGCGGCAACCTTCCCGCGCCCGCCCAAAATCGGCGCGATAAGCTGAAGAGTGCCCCACCCGATGCCGGTGAAGCGATTCCCGGAAACCCTTGCCTTCCTCCTGCTGCTGATTCTGGGCCTCGCTCCGCGGCTTGCCTTCGTGTCCGCCTTCCCTACGATCCCGCTCTCCGACGCCAATGGCCTGGTGATGTTCGGCCTGAACCTGCGCGATCACGGACTCCTTAGCCCGATCCATTTTTGGGAGCAGTTCAACCCCGCGCTTCCCCTGGTCCTCTGCGGCCTGTTCCATATTTTCCCGCACGCCGACTCCGGCGCCGTGGCCCGTTTGGCGACGGCGTGTGTGTGCGGTCTCCTGCCGCTCTTGCCCTTCCTCATCTGGCGCGGAGTTCTGCCCTTCTGGGTGCGCCTGTTGGCCGGCGCCGCGCTGGGTCTTTGGCCCGGCCAGGTGGTGTTCTCCGGAGTGGTGCTGCAGGACAATTGGGTGATCCTTCCATCCGTGGCCCTGGGGGCGCTGGCCGTGCGGTCGTTACTTTCGGACGATACCGGCGACAAGACCGGCGGCGCTACACGGCTGGTCGCCGCCGGTCTGCTGTATGCTGCCGGAGCCGCCTTTCGCCAGGAGATGCTGGTGGTGCTGCTCCCGCTCTTCCTGACCGCGGCATCGGGGAGGGTGCTGAAACCGGCGGCAAGACCGCCGGCGCTACGAGATCCGCTGGCGTGGCGGCGCGTGGCCGCGGCAGTCCTTGCGGCAGGACTGCCCCTGCTGGCCCTGGCCGCTTATCGCGATGCCGCCACGGGACACTTCGCCCTCACCACGCCGCACGGGGGGATAACGGTCCTGGGATCGTACACCCCCGGATCGGGTGCCTATGGCTGGACCCATCCCGGCGCGTACATTGCCTCGGTCCGGCCGGAGATGCTGCGCGACCGCGAGCTCTATTTCTCCCAAAGCGGGGGGCTCGCCCTTCGGGAAGCGCGTCGCCGGCCGGTCTTCCATGCGGCCCGAATCGTGTCGTCGGTGGGCGCCGCCGCGCTGGCGGGCGAGGCCGTGAGCCTCAGCTCCAGCCTGAGCGCGCCCGGGGTCTTGCCGGCGGCTCTTCAAGATCGCGGCGCCGCACTCGCGATGCGCCTCGACCAGCCGCTCCGTTTCGAATTGGCGGTCATCCACGTGCTATTCCTGGCCGCCATCGTGGTGGCCATCCGCCGCCGGAATATGCCGATCCTGGTCCTGGCGTCGGCGGTCCTGCTCAAGTATGCCCTTCACGCCGTGACCGTGGTGTTCGGGCGATTCTTTTTGGTATCGACGGCATGGGAAATTCTGGCGATTGCGCTGGCGGCGTACGAAATCTCGATGGCCCTGCCGGGCACACGCCGGCTGGTGGTGCGCGCGTTGGCGATCGGCGTGGCGGCTGTTGCGGGGCTGTTCCTGTTCACGCCCCGGCTGGCAGCCGTGGTCGCGAGCCACGATCTCGACGACCCGCAACGCACCTACCGCTTCCAACTGGAGCCCCCGGACGCCACCGCGGCGCTCTCCTGCGTGGTCGACCGCGGTCTGCTCTACGCGCTCGACTGGACACGGTATGCCATGCTTCGTACCCGCCTGGTGGATCCCGCCCCAGGGGACCGGGCGGTGGCAGTGTGCGAACTGACCGGTCAGGGAGAGCCCAAGCCGCTGGTGCTCCAGGTACTCGACCCTTATGCTCCCGGCGGCTTCCCGGACCGCATGCTGCAGCGCGTCGAAGTGGACGGCGCCGAAGTTTTTTCCCACGATATTGCGCAGACTCCCTGGAGCGGCTGGGTCGATATTCCGCTGGGCAATGTGGGAACGGGAACGAAGCGGAAGGTGGCCATCGAGGTGAGAGCCATCCAGCCCGACCCTGGCCCGGGCTGGGGGAACGCCGCGGTGACCAGGTTTCAGCTCGCCGCGGGTTCCCCGGACTTGAATCTGGCGATGGGCAAGCCGGCGGCCCAAAGCAGCACCCTTGCCAATGCCGCCACCACGGACGCCGGAAGAGCGGTCGATGGCAAGACCGATGGCTTCTTCTATAACGGGTCGGTCACTGCCACAAACCAGGATCCCAACGCATGGTGGGAGGTGGATCTGCTGGCCTCGGCGCCCATCGGTTCCATCGTCATCTGGAACCGCGCGGACTGTTGCAGCGAGCGGTTGGACGATTACTGGGTATTTGTTTCCGATGCCCCCTTCCGCCCCACGGATACGCCAGCCACGCTGAAGAGCCGGGCCGGCACCTGGAGCAGCCATCAGACGGCAGCTCCCCATCCATCCGTCAGGCTTACGCCCTCCGGCGCTCCGGGCCGGTACATTCGCGTGCAGCTCAACGGCACAGGCTACCTGAGCCTGGCCGAAGTCCAGGTGTTTGCCCCGTAGGGTATGCTCTAGCTTGCCCAGTCTGGCTTAAAGCAGTCACTCTGTTGTCCTCAGATGACAGGCGGTCCTACCGCCCATAGCGCCGCGGCATCGGTCCACGATCGCGGGCGTAGGCAGCACCAGGTGCCGGACCTCCCGTATCACGCGGCATGGCGCCTCACACGGCATCGATCCATTTCGCATAGTGCCCCTGCGCCGCCAGCAACTGATCGTGCGTTCCGCGCTCCACCACCTTGCCACGTTCCATCACCAGAATCTCGTCGCAATCGCGGATCGTGCTGAGCCGGTGGGCGACGATCAGGCAGGTGCAGCCGCAGCGACGCCGCCTGTCTGGAACTGGCCATGCGCGGGGGGCACGCGCCTGACGGTTTCATCGAACCCACGATCCGCTATCGGGCACGCGCTGCTACCCGAACCCATTCGGCTGTGCGAGCGCCCGCCAGGCCACTGCGGGAACCACCGTCCCGAATCACACTCGCGACGAATCAAGTGAACCGGCGGCGATTCCGGGCGATCGCGATTGCTATGCCCAAACCTGCCATAGACCATGCCGCGGGTTCTGGTGTGGGGCTTGAAACGACTGGGCTTGAAACGACGTCGGCGGGATTTGCCGCGTCGATCGAAATCGAGTTGGCGTCCGGATCGGTCAGGCCGGGGTTTTGGAACGCGATCTGGCCGGTACCCGTCGCTATCGCCGTAAACTCGATCTGGACCAGCGTGTCGAAGCCCGTCTCAGCGCCGAATATGGACACGTCGCTAATCCCGCTGATGACGCCGTTCACGTTGTCGATGGTGCCCGGAAAAAAGCAGCAGCCGGTCGCGAGAAAGAATCCTTCTTCGACAGGCGCGGAGACGACCTGGAGGAACGTCGGGAAGGCCACATCGAATGAAAACCCCGCGACTGGACTGGCGGGCGACAAGCCGTCAATGTCGAGCAGATCCACGTTCAGCGCGAACGTGTCACCGACGGAAACCGCCACGGGCGCTGGATCGAACACAAGAATCGTGGTCGCCCATGCGCTCGTGGCCGTTCCCAGCAGAAGAATGAACGCGGTCTTAAGAATCATACGATCACCTTTAAGTTAGTGAAGTGCGAGGAGACCCCCAAAATCCGCCAAAATTCTTTCCCAAAAAACTTTGGCAGGTTTCGCGGGGCTGATCGCACTTCGACCAATAGGGAGCAACCACCATGAACAAATCAGCTTCGTTCCTTTCCGCCGGCCGCTTTCGAGGCGCCCCTACGATCAAGCCATTAGCGATCCTGCTCGCGTTGTTGATGTTGCCGCCAGAGCTCCCGGTCCTCGGCCATTTCAGTCTCGCTCCCAAGGCCAACGCGCAGATCACAGTTTGCGGCAGGCAGGCGTCGATCTTCCAGGCTTGCGCAACGGCCTCCAATGCTTTCGAGCCCGAGGCGCTAAGCGACTACGAGAAGCAATACAACTTGAAGCCCGGCGACGGAAACCTGATCTACACATACGGCCGGACCGATCTCCGGATGTCCTTCCGCGCCTTTATGTTCGACAAGCTTTTGGGGGCCATCAACAACGCGCCGGCCAACCGGACCGCGGCCGAGCAATCGATGATCTACTACTTCCAGGGCGTGGTTCAGCAGCATGAGATCGCGCAGTATACGGCAGCGACCGCCGACCGCGATCTTTTCATGCAGCATCTTTGCCAGTGGGTGCCCGATACCGATCTCGAGAAAGCTTACAACGAGACAGTCGATATATCGCCTTACTGCGGATACACAGTGACTCCGGAGACGGCGCTTTTCAACGGTCCTCCCGACATCCCGACCATCGACTACTTCACCGCTAAGGGATACAAGACAGGCTACCAGCTGCCGCTCGAGGCCGCGGCCAACGGCACCCAGGCATCCAAGAATCTGTTTCCGGGCGGCGTCGCAGCGTCATTGACGCTTAGCCAATTGCAGATCGCCGAGATGGCAGCGCTTTCCTCTGTCGCCACGGTGGGGGCGGGCGTAATGATCTCGTCCAGGAGCATTCCGGCGCTGACGAAAGCAATTCTGCCCTTCCGCATTGCGCAGCAGGCTGTACGAGGTGGAAGAGTGGGAGCCCAGCAGGTTCTAAGCCTCGCAAAAGTCGCGGGCGCCGCAATTCGAACTCTCGGGGCAGTTTCAGCGGCATTCGAAATAGTGACGACCGCGGTCAGCGTGGTTTTCGCCATCCTGGACGCCGTAGCCCAGCAAAACGAGATAGACACCCTGAATGCCGATCTCAATAATGCAAAAAACACTCCGCCCGATCTGAAGGCCTTTCTCAAAGACACCAGTGGCCCCGGCTACGAGAAATTAGTATCCGTGTTTCTTGAATTGACACTTCCCGAATATGAGAGCGCGACGCCCCTGCCGCTTTCCGGCGCGACCGATCCGCAATTCGTCACCAACTCGTCGAGTGTGATCAACCAGGTTGGGGCCATCCGGTATCAAGACCAGGACAATGAGATCTGGACGGCTTGGCCGTACAGCCAGAATTGGTTCCTGATCACGGGCTTCGACCAGAACGGCAGCCCCATTTCCCGGTTTAGCAATTATCTTACGTATATCGGTCCGGACTCGAGCAATACCATCACCGCCTACAAAGCATGGATTAACAATGGGAATTTCATGGTCGCGAAATTGCTCCCGGGCAAGAACGATCAGATTTGCGAAGCAGGCAGCAACGGTCTTTATCAAGGCTCCACGACCAACTGCGCCTCCTACACGCCCGATCATCTGGCGATGCGCGACATCAACGGGAACCCGATGAACATTACGATGAGCCAGGGTGTCGCGTACGACAGCCCCAACCCTGCGAATGCAGCTTTCACCGCGGGCGTCGGCGGGTCGGTCACAATTCAGGCGCACGGAATTCCGGCGCCCACGTTGTTGGTGAACGACGTGCTTCCGCAAGGCTGCTTCCTCAACAATTACGACCGCACGACGCACCCGGGTATTTCGACAATCCAGTTGAATTGCGACAGCACCGCACAGCCAACCTCGTCCACTTTCAACCTGATCATCTCGAATACTGCTTCGTCCATCACAGTTCCGTTCCGGTTGGCTGTCGATACGACGGTCCACATCACTTCGCCCACATCGTTCACCCTCACCTATGGAACCCCCGTGAATTTCGTCGTCACCGCGACGGGAACGCCGGTGAATTTCAGTATTCCCCCAGGGCCTTTTCCGGCCGGGATCACCATCACGGACCATGGGAATGGCATCGCCAGCATTACCGGAACCCCGGTCGAGTCCGGCAATATCCTTGGGTGTTTCGTCATCGGTACCACCGCATGTAATATCACCGCGTTCAACCAGGTGTCTTCGGATACTTCGCCACTCGTGGTGACAGTCCTCAGTCCTCCGTTCGCCAACGTGACCAGCCCCAGCCAGGTGACGTTTCACGCCGGACAGTACAACGAATTTGTGATCACGCTCGATAGCAACGCAGTCACCGCGGCCGGCGTCAATGTCTACCAGGTTGTCGATTCGTGTCCATCCTCGGAACCGTCATGGCTTACCAAGACTTCGCGCCCCAATGGCGACATGTTTCTGAGCGGCACGCCGCCATTCCTCCTCAACAACCAGACCTTCAATCTCGCGTTCTCGGTTTATCCAGTCGGGTCGCAGAGTTTTTTCTCGAATTGCACCTTCTTTTCGAATCCCCTGACTCTCAACGTGGGCTCGTTCCCCAGTTTCCCTTCGTCGCAGTACCTCATCGCCCTACCGGGCTCTGCGGTTCCATCGAACTACTTCCAGATGGGGTCTTCGTTCAACAGCCTCTCCTATACCGGCCCGCTGCCCGCGGGCGTGAGCTTTCAGCCGGTTTCGGACGCGTTCAGTTTTGGCGGGAGCGTTCCGGCCAACACGGCGACAGGCGATTACCCGTTGTCGATCAATTCGACGATCATCAGCAATAACAACACGGGGAGCGAGTTATTTCACTTCGTCGTCGGCCAGCCGCCTGTGGATGACGGATTCAAAGTGTTCAATCTCGTCCTCAACCAGCCGGCGAATCTGCTGATCAATCCGAGGGGATTCCCGAAAAATGCAGTCGGTCCGCTGCCGGCGATGACATCGAACTTCAGGAACGTCCTGAGCGTCCTGGGTTTGGGTTTACCGGCGGGCCTGCAGCAACAACCGGGACCCATGGACGGCTCTATCCAAGTGACCGGCACGCCGACGCAACTGGCGATCTTGGCCGTGGCCTTCAACGGGACTTTCACGGCAAGCAACGGCGTCGCGCCGGATCTTTCGGAGCAGATCCAAATCCGGGTGATCAAACCGGGCGATATCAACGCGGACGGCGTGGTGGATTGCAGGGATGTCGCGGAGGTCCAGGCGGCGATCAACAAGAAGCTCGGATTTCCCGGCTACGACAACCTCGCCGATGTGAACAATGACGGTATCGTGAATTCCCAGGACCTGCTCCTCGTGGCCAAGAACCTGCCTGCGGGCCTGCGCTGTCCGTAGGCGGCGCGTCTCCTGCTGAGTAGGAGTGCCAACGCGCCGAACTGTCCGGCGATTCCAACATCGTTCGTACGGCCCAAACCGCTCCGTCACCGTCCCGGCTCTGCTGGAACGTGACGCTCGCTACCGTCATCGGGTGCGGTAGAATGAAACACCGTTCCTGTCATGGCAGTGGCTCCCGATACAGTTGCGGCCCTCATGCGGCGGTTTCGCGGTGGAGATCGCGATGCCGCCGGTAGTCTGGTGGAACTGTTTTATCCGCAGTTGAAAAGGCTCGCCCGGGCGCGGATGCGCTCGGAGGCGACTCCACACACCTGGCAGCCCACCGTTCTGGTTAATGAACTCTATCTGGAACTGGTGAAAATACGAGCTTTACGTTCGGCTGAGGCGGACCAGTATGAGCACAACGCGTTTCTGAACCTTTCGGCGCACCTGATGCAGCGCCTGCTAATTCAGCACGCACGGCCGCTCGCAAAGCGAGTCGCCAAGCTGCCGATGGAACGCGAATTTCCGCACGATGGTCATGAATCGCTGTCGCAAATCGAAGACCTGCTTACGCGATTGGCTGAGATCGATCCGCAGCTTCGGACCGTCGTGGAGTTGCGCGTTTTTGAAGGACTGACGGTGAATGAAGTTGCGGACCGGATGGGCTGTTCGGAACGGACCATCGCGCGCTGCTGGACGTTTGCTAGAAGCTGGCTTGCAGAGGAGATGGCTCCAGGCAGGTTGCTGTGACTTCCGAGCAGTGGCAACAGGTTTGGGCGGTTTTTCAGGCGACGACGGAATTGCCCCCGGCCGAGGGCGCCAAGGGGATTGAAGCGGCGCTGCCAGACGACGAGTTGAGGTCGAAACTCGGTGAGTTGCTGGCGGAGCACGACGCCGGTTCCGGCGAATCGCCGATCGCGCTGGCGCCCGCCATCCCGGAGTGGCCGAGGCTGGGACAAAATCTCGGCCGTTTCGAGCTGCGCAGTCCGCTGGGACGCGGCGGGATGGGCGAAGTTTACCGCGCTTTCGACCCCGAGCTTCAGCGCGAAGTGGCCATCAAGTGCATCGCCCCGGCGAATCTCGGCTCATCCAACGCGATCAATGCCTTTTTGCGCGAGGCGCGTGCCGCATCGGCGCTAAACCATCCCGGTATCGTGACTGTTTTTGAAGTCATACGAGCCGACGATGCGGTTTCGATCGCGATGGAGCTGGTGGAGGGCGAATCGTTCCGGAAACTCGCCGGCGCGCAGCAGCCTTTTACGCGAGTCGCGCATTGGGGACGGCAGATCGCGGAGGCGCTCGCTGCCTCGCACGCACGCGGCATCATTCATCGGGACATCAAGCCCGAAAATCTGATTTCGCGCAGTGACGGCCACGCAAAAATCCTCGATTTCGGCCTCGCCTTCGATTCGAATTCTCCTGCCGATTCGCTGCCGATGGGCACGGTGCGCTACATGTCGCCGGAGCAAGGACGCGCCGACGCGCTCACGCCCGCAACGGATATCTTTTCGCTCGGGGTGGTTCTGTTCGAGTTGTCGACCGGAGTTCATCCGTTCGCCTCCGCGGCCGGCGGCGACACCACGCTTTCGGTTGTCAAAGCCATCGCCGGATGCGATCCCGATCTGTCGGCTGGATTGAGAGTCGCGCTGCCGGCCGAATTCGAGACGCTGCTTCGCGACATGCTTCGCAAGGACCCAAGCCTGCGGCCAACGGCGGCGGATGTTGCCTTGCGGCTCGCGTCACTGTCCGAACCGAAGACGACGGAGTCGAAAACAAATTGGCTGCCATGGTTCTGGACCGCGGCGGGCGTGGCGATCGCCGCCGCCATCGCGGCGCAATCGTGGTTTCCCGTACGCGGCTTTGCAATCGATCCAAGCCGCGTTGCCATTGCCCCCTTCACCACGTACCAAGGCAGCGCAACTCAGCCGGCATTTTCTCCCGATGGATCGAAAATCGCGTTCGTTTGGACGGGGCCCGATGGGGAAAATAAGGACATTTACGTAAAGACCATCGGGGAGGATCGCCCGCGCCGTCTCACCACCGATCCAAACGAGGATTTGCTGCCGGCTTTCTCGCCCGACGGGAGCCAGATCGCCTTCCTTCGCCAGACCGCCGCATCGAGCGCTCCGGATTTGATGATCATGCAGGCGGATGGAAGCGGCGCACACCCGCTACGCCGCATCGCTACGTCGTTCGGTTTTTTCGGCCTGACATGGTGGCCCGATGGAAAATCGCTGGTGGTGCGCGATCTGGAAGTGGGAACTCCCGCCAGCTTGTTTCGAATCCGTCTCGACGATGGAAGCCGCCAACGGATCACCACCGCGCCGCAAAATGAAGCCGACGGCCGCCCTCGTTTTTCCCCCGACGGAAAGTGGCTCGCCTTCATCCGCTATCAAGCTTCCGGCGCGAAGATCTGCGTACTCCGTCCGGACGCCGATGCGACCGTCCGCTGCCTGGTCGATTCGAATTTGGGCGAGATCGCCTGGACGGCCGACAGCCGCAACATCTTATACACCGGACCGCAGGGTCTGTGGACCGTGAATGTCAACGGAACACCGCGGCCCGACAAAATTCTGAGCGGCGCTTTTCCCGGGCTCACTGTGGACCGCTCCGGCCATCGCTTCGCGTTCATTCGTTCCTATTCCGACCTGAATCTCTGGCGCGTCAGCCGTGACGGAAAAGATCTGCGCCGCCTGATTGCATCGAGCGGCGAAGACGACGCGCCGGATTGGTCGCCTGACGGAAAACGCATCGTGGTGCGCTCGAATCGAACGGGTCCGTTCGAGCTTTACACGTATGCCGCGGACGGCTCGGAGGAAAAACAGATCACGCATTTCGGCGCGCACATCGACAATCCGCGCTGGAGCCCGGACGGGAAGTGGATCGTGTTCGACGGCAATCGGTCGATGATCGATCCCACCGTAAAGCATCACAACATTTACGTGGTTCCGGCGGACGGCGGCCCGTACCGGCAACTCACCGATGACGCCTGGCACTATTCGTCACCCGCGTGGTCGCCGGACGGACAGTGGATCTATTTCGAACGTTCGGTGAGCCCCGAAGACATCTGGAAGATTCCGTTTGGAGGCGGCACGCCCGTGCAAGTGGACCCGCGGCCGATGGAGGACATAGCGTTTTCAGCCGACGGCAAGTCTTGTTACTACGTCCGCCACACCGATTCGAGTGGAATTCGCCGCCGCGATCTCACGAGTGGCGCGGATGAAGTCATTCCCGGTACCGAGGGCGTTCAACTGTTCCGCTACTGGTCGGTTGCGCGCGACGGGATTTTCTTTATTCCCGGCCCTCCGGATTTGACGCTGCGCTTTTTCGATTTTCGAACCGGCAAAGTGAAGCGCATCGCCTCGATCCCGCCGAAATTATACAAAGGACCGCGCGGCTTAGCCGCCTCGCCTGATGGCAGGTGGGTGCTGTATTCGCTGGAAGACGTCGATGCCAGCGATATCATGCTCGCCGAGTTGCCTTAAGTCGAGAAGATTTGTGGGGCAGCCAATCTTGGCTGCAGCCGGTTTTCAGCCGGCTCTCGCCCGACCCCAACGATTCGCCAGAAAGCCTCCGCTGCTTGACTGGCATCATCCAGCTTTGGCCGAACTTTGCGCTTTCTCACGACCTTGATGGGGTCGGGCAGAGCGCGCGCCTCATCCGCCTCTACCGGCTTTTCTTGGCGTGGTCGACCAGAGATAGTCTTGGCAATGAGTCGTGGCTTTCACAGTGTACGCCTTGATGCGGTCCGATTCCCAATCGTCTTGAGACCCGATCGGGAACGAGTGCTTGTGGACGCCATGAATTCCGGATTGGCGCACAGCGCCGATGAAGCCCTTGACCAGGCTCTTGCTGCGCTCCGTCTGCGCATGCCTGCCTAGCCCGGTCAATTACCTGATCCTGATCGGCCATATCGATCTTCTTCCCCGCATGTTTGAAAGGGTCGCTCTTCCGAGGGCCGTCCAGGCCGAACTTTCCAGCCCGCGCGCCCCGCTGCCGGTAAACATTGGATCATCACGCCTCTAATGCCGGTTTATCCCGGCGCTCCACGGCTGCCAAGATTTTGCACCTTATCCCATGGAGCGGTTTGACGCCATAAGAACCCGTGTGCGCTAATGCTTTCACGAAGAAACCCGAGATGAATCTCGGCTCAGCAGGCTTGACAGCCGGGCTTGACAGCCTGCGCCACGCTTAAGTGAAGAGTATTGAGGCTAATGCAGGCTTATGCCGGCCAAAGTGCCAAGGCATGCCCTGCCACGCTAAAATGTGGGGGACTCCGAAATCATTTCGCAAAAACCAAATGCTTCTTACCAAGGGCAGAACCCCGGTTCTCTGTCTGGGGCTTACGCTGGCGGCGGTTCTGGCCGCTTATGCCAACCACTTTCAGAACGGATTCCATTTTGACGACACCCAGACGCTGGTCGCCAA
>PMTT01000441.1 GCA_003167275.1 Bryobacterales bacterium
TTTGTGCGTTTTGTAAGTTCCTTTGATTCTAATGGTTGCGGGGATTTTCCGAATATTTGTGACGCATCTTGCGGGGGGATTTGGGAAGATGCGTCACAGGATTTTGGGCCGGGGAGAGCGGGGGCGAGGGGGCGTTGTGGGGACAGGGACGTTCGGGTCCCTCGACGAGTGGTGTGACGCATCTTGCGGGAGAGGAACGAAGTTTTTGTGCGTTTTGTAAGTTCCTTGGATTCTAATGCTTGCGGAGGTTTTACGAAAATCTGTGACGCATCTTGCGAGGGGATGGGGGACGATGCGTCACACGATATTGGGTCGGGGATGGCGGTGTAGCCGGGCTGCGCGTGGCGGTTGATGTCCCTCACGACTCTAAGATAGCAGGGAGGTGGTAGGGTTTGGAGGTAAGGTATTGAAACGACAGGGAGAATTGGTTGTGACTGAAAAAGGTTTGCTCGGTTCCGCGGCCTCTAAAAGCCGAGGAGGGGCTGAAATGCTGAGGGCTGCGGAATCGAGTAAACCGCGCAGTGAACTAGACCGCGGGACTGGTGTTTTAGGGGAGATCCAACTGGCGTTACAGGGTTTCGACGCCACTCAATGCCGGTCTACAGCGTGCCGGCGATCCGGGCTGTGCTGACCGAGAGCACGACCTCGCAGTGGGGCCCATAATCTCCTGAAAGCCGCCAAGAACCCGATCGTCTCGCCCAAGCCTCTCCCCTGTTTTGGTTCACCACCTCGGAACTGTTTACCAAGCCCACGCCGGCCGGCAAGCGCACTATGCCGCTCTACCTTGCAGCAGCCGGAAACGGTGTTCACTCGAATCTGGGCCGACCCGGTGCAGGACAGATTTCTCAACCTGGCCGAACTAAAACAACTAAAACCGGCAGCCTTGACGGATTCAGTAGTTCTGCTATTCTTCTATTGCAAAGTCATACAAAGTATTAACGTTATACAATAGCTATGAACAACGCCATCATGCGGAACACCAAGGTCTATTCCATCACCATGCCGCCTGAGCTGGCTAAGCAGGCCGAACGCCTGGCCAAAAAGGAAAACCGCACCATGAGTGAACTCATGAGAGAAGCCCTGCGCCGCTACCAGCAGCTCCAGGTATTCTTTGACCCCACCCAGTTTATAAGGCGAGCGGCGCCTGTCCCACCGGAGCTTAAGGCTATCCGGGAAGATGCCAAACAGAAAGGCACCGACAAGCTGACCATGGCCCAGATCAACCGGGAAGTCGCCGCCGTGCGCCGGCAGGAGAAGAAACAAACTAGCCGTACCGCCAAATGATCAAGCTGGTTACCGATACCAACATCGTGGTGTCCGGCACCCTGGTCGACAAAGGTCCTTCAGCAGCCATTTTGGAGTTAGCTACCAGCAGGCAGGTGCAGATGTTCGTTTCCCCGCCCATCCTGGCGGAATACGAAAAGGTGCTGCGACGTCCCCGCTTCAAACTTGATCCTGCCAGGATTACGGCGCTGTTGAAACTCCTTGCCGGCGTCAGCATCGAAGTTTTACCCAGCCGGACGCTCACAACCTCGCAGGACGAAACAGATAACCGCTTCCTGGAATGTGCCGAGGAAGCCGCGGCCGACTTCCTGGTGACCCTGCAACATCCTCCATTTCCCCATCCAGTGGCAAACGACCAAGATCGTCACTCCCAGGAACTTTATTGACCTGATAATCCCCAAATTCTGAGCGGTAGTTTTAAGACGTCTTGGCAGCTTACGAATCGGCCAAAAAACCGAATTCCAAATCGCCAGCATTTCGTGCCGAAGCGGGATGGGAAGGAGATCGTCATGTCTGGAAACTCGCCGACGGCGTCCTCACAGGGCGGTCTGATGGATCTTCGCCCGCCGCGTTGGTGAGCGGTCGTGAATTTGGTAATCGATCACATTGAGCATCCGTCCGCGAATTGATCGGAAATATGCAACACGCGCTGGTCACAGGCAGCGCCGGGTTCATAGATAGGAGCCGGAACAGGTCATGGAAAACCCCAACTCCGCGAGGCGGAGGGGTTCCATCGCCTGGTACCGGCGGGAGTCATGTGTCAGACGGGGGGACAACAGGATTATCTTTAACGTGCGAGCTGTACTGGCGGTACTTCCGGAGGCACTTGGGGCGGTGAGTGGCACAGGCATTCCTGCTTATGTTGGCTTGTAGGGCAGGAAAAACAACACCGTCAAGAATGCCTGTGCCACGGTGCAGGTCTGGCGCCGGCTGGCTGCCCCTCTCACCGAGTCAATCAACGGTATTTGTACGCAAACGCACACAATGGCAAGAGGTACACCTTCCAACCCGGCAGCCATCCTTGAATCACCTATCAAAAGGTCCTAATCTATTAATCGATCGAACCGCACGCGACTGTTGTGAAAAGGTGCGTAACCGTTTTGGGGATTTCGTGTTTCAACCGCAGCAGCCGCTCCCTCACGGTCGCGACTCGGTTGCGGCGGTTGCTGATTCAACGTGAGTTACCGAGCAGCGACCGTCAGGCAGCGGGTTGCCGGGTGAGGACTTCCCCAAAACGGTCACACACCCGTTGTGAAAGACCGCTGCGCGAGGTTGGAGTGTATGGCTACTCAAAACGGGTCTCCGGGCACCCGCCGCCACATCGTGTTGGTACCAGGGTTCGGTGGCTTTGACGCGCTGGGACGGATTGAATACTACGCCGGCATCACCCGCCTGTTTCGACAATGGAATCGCAACCACCTTCCATTTCCTGTGGTGCTTCACTATTTCGATAACCTCCCAACCGCGGCGGTAGCGACTCGTGCAGCACGATTGCGAACCTACCTTGCCAGGCGCATGGCGCGGGGCGAGATTCTCGATGACGATCGGATTGTACTGGTAGGCCATTCGACCGGCGGGCTCGATATCCGGCAACTCATTTGCGATCTGCCCGGCGATCCGGGTGACGACTATTCGGTTCACGTGGATGGGGGATGTAGGGTAAGCGCGAGGGCCATCCGCCACCGCCTGGATGGCGTCGTCTTCCTCTCCGTGCCCCATTGGGGTACCAACATTGCCGACTGGGTGTACTCCCACGTGGCCTTACGCAAGACCGTAATCGCCGAGTTGCGGGCCGCCCTGGCGGGCTCCCAGGTATGCCTGCTCGACGAGGTCGAAACTGGAATCGTAGGCGGCGCTTTCTGTTTCACCGGGGCAGACCTGCTGCTGGCGCTCCGGGACGCGCTGACGGAGGCCAATGACGGTTTGGCTGGACCGGATCCCTCGCGGATCGCCGACGCGCGGGAGGCCGCATCGGAACTCGAATTGTATCTTCGTCATATGGCAACGGACTTCCGGGTGATCAACGATCTGACTTCCCAAGCTCATCAAGACGGGAAGAGCCCGGCGCACTTCGACAAATCGGAGCGCAAGAAGGAACTCGAGCGGTGGACCCAACCACCGATCCGGACGCTGTCCTATGCGACTGTGGGGAGCCGCCCGTTTCACTTCAACTCGCCTTCCGGATGTCCCGCACCTACCCTGCATCTGACCGATCCGTGCGCCTGGGTCGAGATTGCCCAGGGGTGCGGGCAGAGCGCTCATACCGATATCTCGTATCGGCTCTGTTACCGGGCGTGCGCGGGCGGGCCGCTTGCGTGGCCGCCACAGGCTGGCGACGTCGCAAGAGTACTCGGACCGGCTCCGCCCGAGCCGCTGGAGTTGTGGGACAACGACGGGATTGTCAACACGGTCTCTATGCTCTGGCCCAGGGATAGCGAGATTGTGCTGGTGATGGCCGACCATCTGGACATTATTGGCCACTACCGGCTGAGCCGGCTGAGGCTATCACAACGGGAACTGGCCGCGGGCCGTGACTCGCCCCGCATTTATCAGTCGTACGATGCACTCCTGTCTTTTCCACTCTTTGACAAAGTGACTTTTAAGGACATCTGGACGGAGATCTTCCAATTCTCCGCGGGCGAACCACATCAGAACAGCAAGAGCAAGTAGGAGTCCTCGGGTCCCGCGCTGACGTCACCGTTGGGCTGTTGTGTAGAATCCCGTGGTATTCGCGTTCGTCCGCTCGGCCACGCGCCGCGCCAGTCACTAATGTTCCATGATGCCACTCGCCGCTGTGAGCACTCTCACACGATCCCCCATTGGCGCCGCAGCCACCACTCGGAAAGGCGCAGGAGCAGCAACACCAGGAAGACCAGCGGCAGATTCCACAGATCCTTGGTCTCGCGCATGGTCACGCCGGCCTCCGAAAAGGGAATGGCGCTGGCGAGTTTGCCGAGGTCGGCGGGCTTCCAATACTGTCCGCCGGTTTGGGTGGCGAGGCGCTCCAAAAGGTCGCGGTTCTGTTCGGTATGGAAGTTCTCCGCTACGCCGTCCATGCGCTGAAAGGTCAGTACGTCGCGGCCTAATTCCTTGACGGTGCCGGTCTTCGGATCGGCGCGCTGGGCAGTCACTTCGGTCAGGTAAGCGCCGGACTTGGGTGCGGACCACGCGGCTTGGAACTGACCGGGACTATCGGGCACCGGCGCCATCTCGACCAGGGCGGTGACGCCGCTGGGGCCCAGGATGTGAGCTTCGACTTTGGCATCGGCAGCGGGGTTGTACTGCTGGTCGCGAACTTCGGCGGTGAACGTAATCGCGCCGTTGTCGAGGAGCAGTTGAGCGGGGACGGAGGCCGACACGTGGCCAGGGGTATCGGAAACCAGCCAACGCAGGAGTTGCTGCCAGAAGAGATCGTGCGCGGTGTCCCCCAGGGGCGAACTCATCTGCCAGCGCCAACTGCCTCCGGTGGCCATAATTGCGGTGCGGCCATGGCCGAAGTTCTCAGTAATCAGCAAGGGCAACTTTTTGCCTTCGGGTGTAATCATGTTGGCGAGAACCGCCGCTCCGGGCTTGGGAGCGCCGGGATCTTCATAGTCCATCAGATGGGGGAGCTTCTTCCACTTGGCGGCGTTGGCGGCCGGGTCGTCCACGAGGCGCGTGATGACACTATCCTCGCCGGCGGGCGCCAGCTCGACCGTGGTATGGGCGGTACCGCGCTTGGGATCGGCCTCGCGATGAAAGGTGCCGATCTGTGTCGGCAGTGTGGTGGGCAGCAGGTCGGTGAGGTTTGAGGTGTTCCAGGCGCCATCGGCGAGCGCGAACTGGCCGCCGAGCAGCAGCAGGCCGCCGCCGCGGCGATCTACGAACTCGCGGATGATCTCCTGCTGGGCGGGATTGAAATAGCCGGCCTCTACCGATCCAATAACCAATCCCTGATACGCGAAAAGATCCTCAGGGCGTGTGGGAAAACCTTCGGCCAGTTCCTTGGGATCGGTGATTCCCTGGCGGTAGATCTTGTTTTCAGTGGTGCGATTGATGGAGGCGATCTGCACCATGCGGTCGTCCTCTTCCGCCTGGCGGATGAACTTGTACTCCCAGCGCGGTTCCCCCTCCATGTACAGGATGCGGCGCGGTTCGGAGCCCACATTCACCACGCGGGTCAAGGTGTTGTTGGCCATGTTCTCCTCGCCCGGGAGGGGAGCGGCCGCGATCTGGAGCGTCTTGGCGCCGGCGCTCCCGATATCGAACAGGAGTGTCTCGGTCTGGAGATTCCCGTCCTTCCCCAAAGTGATGGAGCGGGCGGCCAGGATCTTGGGCTGGGCAGCGCCGACGTCGCGAACGGTCAGGTTGATCTTGGCGCCAGCGTATCCACGCTGGTGGAAGGTGATCTTAGCGGTGAGTCGGGAGTCGGCCAAGGCGCGGGGAGCCACCACGGCATCGTCCAGCTCCACATCGTGTTCCGCGCGCTCGCGTCCGAAGCCCACCGTGTGAACGGGAATGTGGCGGGCGCGCAACGCGCTGATGGCGTCCGCGCCGATGCCCCCGGTGTTGTCGTCGCCGTCCGAGAGCAGCACCACCGCGCCGATGGGCAGGTCGGAAGTCTCCTCGCTCAACTGCTTGAGGCTGTCGCCAATGCGGGTGGAGGAGGCTTTCGGCTCGAGGTCTTTGAGGTTTTCGATGCGGGCGGGCACGTCATGGACGCGGTAGAGACGGGTTTGAAAGGAGCGGTTGAGGCTGGCCAGGACGCCGTTCTGAAGCGCCTTGACGGCTTGCGACTGGCGGGTGGAACCGTCCTCGGTTATAGCCATGCTGCGCGAATCGTCCACCAGCACGGCGATGATGTTCTGCTGCGGCTTCAACTCGGATACGGTGATCGCGGGCTGCCACAGCAGCACCAGCACCATCGCGGCGAGGAGCGTCTGCAGGCCCCAGATGACCCAGGATCGCCAACCGCGGATGACCGGCGCAGCCTGCGAAAGGCGGGAGCGGATCAGCCAGGCCAGACCCGCGGCCGCAGCCACGATCATCAGCACGAGCATCCACTTCGGCCAGGCTCCCAAAAGGGCAAATTGACCCCGTGTATAGACCGAATGCGGGTACTTAAGAAAGAACTCGAACATGGGCTCGTGGGTTGTTCACCGACTATAGGGAAAGGCGCGGTTGATGCCTAATGGGTCATGGCATAGGTAATGTAATTGAGGACGATGCGAAACGCAAGTCCGGAAAACTTCTCGGGGTACTGCGGGCTGTCGGCCCACTCCCAGGCATCGCCGAGGTGCATGTTGGCGCAGATGGCCACCATGATGCGCCCGTGGTCGTTGCGGATGGCGCGCCACTTGGGCACGTACCCATCCTTCTCATAGGTTCGGCCGGTGTTGACGTAGATTTCGCTCGGGATCTGAAACTTCTCGTCGATGTCGTAAAGGACGTGGTAGATTTCGTCTTCGTCCTTGAGATCCTCGACGGGCCGGTCGGGCAGGACCATGCGCATGCCGGCCATGAAATGCTCCCAATCGTCGGTGCCGTGGAAGTCGTCCACCATCAGGAAGCCGCCCTTCAGAAGATAATCATGCAGGCGCTTGGCCTCCTCGTCGGTGAAGGTCCAGGTATTCACCTGGACGGCGTAGATCCAGGGGTAGTCGAAGACGTGATCGCTATCTAGATCGACGACGTTCAGGGCCGATGGAGAGTTGATCCGGGTCAAACGGCGCAGGGCGATCAGGCAATCGTTGTCGGCCTTGGGATAGTCCCGGGACCAACCGCCGCGCATGCCGCGAAATCCGTAGCTGCCTCCGCTGGCATAGCTGGAGGTGTACTGGAGGCGGCTCCAATAAAACTCCGAGGGCACGTTCGGTCCGTACGAATAGGAGTACTGCTGGCGGCCGTAGCCCTGGTAACCACCCCGCTGCATGGCAAAGAGCGCGAGGCTCATCAGGAACAGGAAGGGAGCTGCGGAGATGGGCCGCACGAGCTTCATCGGTGATTACCTCGGGTATTTCTTGCAGGATAGCAGAAGCAGGGCGGCACTGTGGGACAGGCCTCCTGGCCTGTCTTCCTGGAGAGGGTTGCTGCATCCCGCAGGCAGGCGAAGGCGGCTTCGGATCTCGGCAACTGGTCAAGTGGGCGGCTTCGATCTCAGGCGTCTCCTACGGAAGGCGCGAGCTTTAGTTGCGCGGCAGCCTTTGCGGTAACCTCAGAAAAGGAGAGCGATCATGGGTGGTCTTGATTGATCACAGTGCCCCGCGGTGGAGAGCGTTCCCGGCAAGCGTTAGCGGCGCATGGGTATTCCGGGACACGCGGACGCCGGTTTCGGTTGTTTTTGACAATCTGGAAGTAGGAGCCTCGATCAGCGAGATCATGGAATGGTTTCATTTGTCCAAGGAACAGGTGGTTGCCGTGATCGAATTTGCGGCGCGAAGTCTCGACGCGCCACCAGTGCCGCAGCCCGCCCAGATGGCCGATGCTCATACTCTTCGATAACGGCACTCCCGCCCCGCTCCGGTATGCCCTCAAGGGACCATGTGGTTGTTGAAGCCATCGAGCGTGGATGGGACCGGACCAGTAACGGCGAACTGATCGCCGCTGCCGAGGCGCAGGCTTCGAGCTTCTGTTAACGACCGACAAGAACATCCGGCATCAGCAAAACCTGAAAGGCCGCGTGGTGGGAATATGTGATTCTGGCTGTGCTCACCCTTCTCATGTTTCCTGACAATAGCCTCCCGCGATACGACCATCTTCATTACCGGAAAGGCCGGGCGAAAACGATTCTAAAATCTCTTGCCGTCGATCTTCACGCGGAGAGGCCGCGCGGGCGCCTGTCGCGGTTTTTCAAAAGCGTCGGCCCCTGCGGTTAGACCTTTGCCGAAATCTCGGCCTTCGCTACCTTCACCCGAGGGTTACGGACATTTCCCCATGTTCCCTACGCGTGGGCCGGACCGTGACTTCAACGTCCTGGCCGAGCGCGGTGAGGAACTCCATCAGGCGCCCGACTGAAAACGTCCCCGCGCGGTTGCGCATGAGCAACGAGACGTGGGGCTGCTTGACGCCGAGAACCTTGGCGGTCTCGGCCTGCGTCATGCCGCGTTTTTTGATGATGCGGTAGATTTGCAAGGTTAGCTGAGCCTTCACGAGCTCCTGCTCGGCGTTGGGCAGGCCCAGGTCGGCGAACACGTTGCCGCTGCTCTCGGTGATGCGGACCGGCCGGGCGGCCTTCTTCGGGGTCTTGGTCGTCATGGTCAGTTGTGCCTTTCTCTGTAGTCGCGCTCAGCTTCGGCGAGCCGTTGCCGGATAAGCTCAAGTTCCTTCTTCGGCGTGGCGATGCCGGATTTCGATTTCTTCTGGAAGGCGTGGAGCACGTAAACCGCGTCCCGGAAACGCACCGTGTAGACCGTCCGCCACGTATCGCCCCGGTGGTCGGCCACGATTTCCATGACGCTCCGGCCGCCAAAGCCCTTGAGCGGTTTAGCCGCGGGATCGGTTTCCCCTTTCTGCGCGGCATAGACGGCATGTCCGACCGCCGACCGGACCGTCTGCGGGAAGGATCGGAGGTCCCTTTGTGACGATCCCACCCACCGGACCGGCTTAAGCTCTTCGCCTTCCATTATATAACTATACGTTTTTTTGTATGTCCGTCAAGAAGAATAGAGGGGCCCCGCCCGCGTGGCGGTTTTTCCACGAGGAGCATCGGGCCGAGTACCTCGGTGATAACATCGGTCATCAGGAGGTGGAGGCCATTGATGCACCGCCCCCATTCTTCGGCAGCTCTTGTGGCGAATCGCCGCCAAGCATGGCCGCCGCCGCCCCGAATTCAGATGATGCTTCGTTAGTGATGGCTTTCCCGGCGTGTTTCACGGCCATCCCCTCGTCTTTGAAAACGCGTTTTGCACTGGCTCGCTTCAACGCGGCGAGCTGCGGGGCAGGCAGGGGATTGGTCATCAGTCGAGACGCGGGATATCCGTAATTCATGCTGTCTATAATGGGACAACAAAACGGGACGGCCCAAACCCTGTTTTTGCGGGGGTGCGGCTCCCGCGCCGGTAGGTAATGGCCGTGAGTTACACTACTGTGAAATGACTCCAATGGAGTTCGACGAATTCCGGCACAAAGCGGTCCATGAGCTGATGGATCTCAATACCGATTGCGAACAACGGTTTCAGATCGGCCACTGGGAACGCTGGGATTATGACCTTGAGTCGGGCACGTTGGTTTTCTCCGATCATGGAACGCCAAAGGTGATTGCAGAAATCCAAGTGGTCGGCACCACATCGAAGAAATCGAACACTTGGATGTGGGGTTGGGCCAATGAAAGCCTGCCAGTAGGAGTTACCTCCAGCCTTACGGCCGTTCGGGAGTACGGGAACACAGAGAGATTGAGCCATCTGACGATGCCCCAACTTCCTGACGATGAGCACCTCGGGTGGGAGATGACTGCGGTTGCGGCCCACATTATCGGCGCAAAAGGCGGCTATCGCTGTCCAAGCGAGCGCGGGTTCCTCTACGTCGTTTATATTGATTTGGCCCATGCCGAGGTTGCTCCACGTGGCATTCCAGCAACAGGTAAATCAGATCGAGGAGTCAAGTGCCACACGCATGGCTGGGGCGAGGAGGCATTCATTTGTGAGCACCTCGTCGCGCATCCAGAGCAGCAATGGTTCGCCGATCCCCCAACTCCCGATAATCGATGGCCAGATGCGTGGTGCCTGCAGTGCGAGCAGGCCTATCAGGAGCAAGGGGAATGGAACGACCGCAACTCGAGGCGAACCAATATTAAGCTACTCTGCCACCGTTGCTACGAATCGTTAAGTGCCCGATCAAGAAATCTGCGCAGCTAGTGGTGCTTGGACGAAACACGGCGTTGAGCTATAGATCCGTTCCACCAAGCTTGTTTGCGCGAGTAGTACCGATAGAATGCTCTTCGTTAGCAGAAAGTGACGCGGTCTCCGTTCCGGCGTTTACCGAAAAGGACCTCTTGTGAAACATGCCAAGCCTCCAACCCCAGCAATCCGGGAGGGTCGGCTCACTTGGCCGTGTCGCCCAAGCCGTCTGCTTGCGAGACGGGTCGCCATCTGCGGGAAGCAGTTCAGATTCTCGAACCGACCCACTACCGGAATCTGTTCGGGGAGGCTCCATCGGGACTATTCGGTCGCCGTTTTCCTCGGTGACCGCGAGTGGCGTTTGGCCCTAGGCATCGTCGCGGTACCATGGGTCGAACACTGGTTTTCCCCATTTCTCATGCAACGACGCGACTTTCTCAAGATGGCTGGGCTGGCAGCCGCAGGCGGCCCGCTGGTGGGTCAGCAACCGCAATCCTTCCTCGTGCCAGCCGGCGTGCAAGACGTGGCCAAGACCGATTTCACGCTCGAAATCGCGCCGATCACGATCGAACTGGCGCCCAATCGCGTGATCAGCACTATCGGGTACAACGGCACCTCGCCGGGGCCGCTGCTTCGGATGAAGGAGGGCGTGCCGGTCACGGTCAACGTAGTCAATAAAACCGACGTGCCGGAGTTTGTGCATTTTCACGGCTTGCTGATTCCCTCCGATGTCGACGGCGCGGAGGAAGAAGGCACCCCGCCCGTGCCTCCACATGGCACACGCAAGTATCAGTTCACACCCACGCCGGCCGGCACGCGCTGGTACCACACCCACACCATGTCGATGGAGGATCTGCACCGCGGCAGCTTCACGGGAATGTTCGGCTTTCTGATTGTCGAGGGAGCGAACAATCCTGGCACCTACGATCACGAACATTACCTGGCGTTGCGCGATTGGGAGCCGTATTTCACCAACACCTTGATGGATACCGACGATCTCGACCCAATTGGGGCGCAACCGGAAAGGCCCGCTGTGATGGATACCCGGCCGGCGGGGCTGGAAGTCACGGCCGACTACTATTCGGTCAACGACAAGGCGCTGGGCGCCGGCGAGCCGATCCGTGTCAAGCCCGGCGAACGGGTGCTGTTTCATTTTCTCAACGCCAGCGCAATCGAGAATCGCCACCTGGCGCTGCCGGGCCACAAATTCAACGTGATCGCTCTGGACGGAAATCCCGTGCCCGCGCCCGCGGCCGCGGACGTCCTGATGCTGGGTCCGGGCGAGCGCATCGATGCCTGGGTGGAGATGAACCAGCCCGGGGTCTGGATCCTGGGCGCACCCGAGGACCCGGTACGCGAAGGGGGCTTGGGCGTGGTCGTCGAATACGCCAATCAACACCGCACTCCGCAGTGGACGCCGCCTCCGAAATCCATTTGGGACTACACCCGCTTCGGCAAGCCTCCGTCCGGACCGGCGCCCACCGAGCGATTGGACATGGTGTTTGAAAAACTTCCGCGCGGAGCCGGCAAATTCAACAGCTTCACGGTAAATGGCAAGCCCTATCCCCACGAACAGGAGTTTCTGCTCAAACAGGGCACACGCTACCGGCTTACGTTTCGTAACCGTACCGACGATGCGCATCCGTTGCACCTGCATCGCCACCAACTCGAGATCGCCGAGATTTATGGCAAAGCCACCTCGGGCGTGATCAAGGACACAGTTGTGGTTCCCACCTATGGACGCGCCAGCGTGGACTTCACCGCCGACCAGCCGGGACCGACTCTGTTTCACTGTCACATCCAACAGCACATGGATTTCGGCTTCAAGGCACTGCTGCGCTACTCGTAAGGCTGTTCGACTTCGGGTTAAGCCTTAGTTGCCACCCTCCAGAGTCCGTAAAGCTGCTGAGTTCTTGTCTTACCACGAATATAGGCCTTGTTTCGCACTGTGGATCGTGTGAAATGTTGGATGTGGGCGATTTGAGCCTTTCTCAGTGGAACACCGCATTGGAGGATTCCGGCGAGGGCGCATCCAGACAATGCAAGCGTGTTACTGCCATTTCTCTGGAAGTCGCGCGCCTCTCGCAACTACCCAGGCATCTGGAACCCCTGATCGAGCGCGTTGCCATCCTCCACCGCTCCAAGGACTTCGGAAGCATTGCCCTACGCCGTCTGGCGGCGGAGATGGAGCTCGTCGACCCGCAAGCAGCCATTTGTCCACAGCCCGACCTGGCCGAACTTGAGTCGATCCTGTTACTGTTGGACGGCAAGCCGGCGCCCGGCGCGGCCATACACTGCCGGCAGGTCGCGGACATCGTGCGGATGTGTACGGCGCTCGACGAACAGCTTGTAGCCCAGCCGCTCGACTACAAGCCAATCGACACGATTCTCGACGAACTCCATACCTTTGCCGTATTCGAAGGTTTTGATCCCGATCTGGTGAACTGCCTGCGCCAGCTTCGCTGTGAGGGCCCGGGACTTACCTCCAACTGGGCCAGGCTCCCGGTGCAGGCGAAGATCGCCCAGACTGTAATTCGCTGTCTGGGATCAGAGGACGAATGCGAAATCAGCGATGTGGAGAAACTCGCGGCCAGCGATCCCGTTCTGGCCGGAGCTCTCATACAGGTCGCAAACTCGACGATATACAGTCCATACTCCAGAATATCGAGACTTCGTGAGGCCATCAGCTACATGGGCACTGTGACCGCCCGAAAGGTCCTCCTGGCGGCGTCGGTTCGTCCCCTGTTTGCTTCCGCGGGGCTGCGTCGATTGTGGACACACTCCTTGCAGATGGCCCTGCTCTGTTCCGCTCTGGGCAAGCAGTCGGGAATCGTAGGATCGGAAGAAGGGCTCCTGATTGGACTTGTGCATGACGTCGGCTCGCTCGCGGTGCAAACTCTGTCAGGCGCGACGCTCGAACGCTACAGCCGGCTGGTTGAGAAGGGTTGCCCGCCGGTTTACGTGGAACAGAGCCTGTTTGGCCGCGACCACGGGGAGATTGGCTCCGAGATTCTCTCCCTATGGAGTTTCCCGGCGAGAATTGTCGAAGCCGTCCGCTTCCATCATCAGTCTGAGCGCTCTGAATCTCCCGTTGCGTCGATGTTGTATCTGGCTGAATTCTGGTCGGGTCAGGACGAAGACCTCCCATCATTTGTTCGAATTCGGGAGTGCACCGTCCGAACGGGGATTTCCATCGAGTCACTGGCGACTGCGCACAATCGAGCAAGCGCCTTGAATGTTCTAGGGTCAGTCGCCTAGAGGGCTTGCGGCAGTCCGCAAACCGAGCCGCGCGCGTCAGCAAGCGGTGCCGTAATCGCCGCGAATCTTGCGGTCGAGGTCCTAGTCCCGTCCCATCGCGAGGTACGCGGCGGCGGGAACCAGGAAGAGCACCGCCGCCATCGCGAGTGCCAGAGCGCCGTGCTCGGCCAGGAGCCTGGTCGCCGATGCCAGCCACGCGCCGATGTCAAAGCCCGCCACGCCTGACGCGACCCGCCCGGCAGCCGAGTGAAACCAGGTGGACGCAGCCCGGAGGCACGCACCGAGCAGGCCGACGGCACAAACGAATGCGATCGCCTGTGCGACGGTCAGCGGCCGGTTCGCGGCCTCGGCCGCCTCGCGGCGCGCGCGGAGCTGAGCGAGCCACCACACACGGCCGGAATCGGGGAGGACCACACGTGCGCTCATTACTTCGCGGGCGGCATCAATCACTCCGGCGATGGCGGCGACGTCGGCGCAGATCGTGCATCCCGCCACGTGCTCGCGCAGGTGAGCGTCAACCCGCTCTGGCCAACGGCCCTGTAATGTGGCAGACAGAACCTCCGGTTCGAATTCGCACTCAACCGGTGTCATCTCCTGCTCCCGTCCGGTGCGCCACCCAACAAGGCGGCTAACCTGCGGCGCGCGCGAAATAACATGGGCTTCAGGCTGCCGACACTCAGGCCGAGCACCGCCGCGATCTCACGGTGCGAAGCGCCCTCCGCATAGGCCAGCCATAACATCGCCCGTTCCCGCGGCTGAAGATTCGACATGGCGCGGGTGAAATCGGCGGTCCGCTCGGTGATGCCGGATTGGTCCCCAGACGGTGCGCTCTCGATGTCATTGCCCGCCAGTATAGGGGCGGGCCGGGTCAGGTTCTGCCGCCGGGCATCCCGCGCCAGGTTGGTGGCAATGCGATACAGAGAATTGCGCCGATGCGCCTCGGTGTCGTGGGTGGCGTTGGCGCGCAGAAAGCGATAGTACGCTTCTTGAAGCAGATCGTCCGCCAGTTGACGGTCGCCGGTCACTCGCGCGAGGTACGCCCACACTCCGCGTGCGGTCCGCTCGTAAAATGCGCGGAATGTGTCTTCGTCCATCACTAAATCCGCGCACTTATCCCCGACGGTGTCGAGGAGTCCGCCAACGGTGAATGTCGTGTCACGATCCATAAGCGAAGCCTGTGGTCATTTCCGGTCTCCGAATCCTACGCCGCCTGTCGGCCCCACCCGAATCCCACGAGGCGGCGCTGCGATCAGGCCCAGCCGCTCCGAGATCACGAACGAGATGATCGCCGAAATCACTAGTCCAAGACCCAGTGCGATCCCCAGAACGCCCAGAGCGTGGAGCGGCTGCGAAGCGTCATCCATGACCCGCCCACTGACTACCTGAAGGCCGATCCCGCCGGCCATCAGCACCAGTCCCCCTTGCACCGACCAGAGAATCCTGCCGAGTGGCGCGCCCACGCTACGCGGACCGGCGTCCAGCGTGATGGGTGACGACTCCAGAAACTTCGAACCCGCGGGAGACTGTATGTATGCGAGTAAATCGTTGTTCGCCGTGAAGCGGTCCAGAAGCTTGGTATGGACATCGGTCTGCACTCTGGCCAGCCGGCTCCAGCGGCGGTAGTCGATGATGGTCCGGATCAGCCACACCAGTACACTGATCGCCATGCCGAAACCGGCGAATACGGCCAAGTCACTCAGCACGTCCCTCCAGATATCCACGACTTGCGCTCGATGGTCCTGAGGAGGCCGGGAATTCGAGCTCTCGCCGACGTAAAACGACGGATTGTGCGCGATTTCGGGATGTGCGGTAAGAAAGCTCTGCAGCGCTGGGTATGGCGCCAGATAGGAGGGATTGCCGATCAAGCTCGGGTCGAGCGCCAAGGTGCCCCGCAATGCGGGGGGATAGCGTTCCAGAAGGTTCGACAGCTCCCCCCTCGTGCGATGCGCATCTGGTTGCTCGACGGTTACGACGGCGGGAGCAGGCGCCCCAGTTCCCTTTGGTCCTTGCGCCCAGCCGGGTGACGGCGGCATCACGCTGACCAATGCCGCCAGCATTCCCAATCCCAACCGCCGTCCAATTCGTGTCTGCGCCATTCGTCGTATTCCTCTCTGCCGGATAGTTACGCAGCAAAGGCGCACAGGTTAACACGTGCACTCAAGAATTAGGGACCGCGTCTCAGCAGGCCCGGTTACGCCAGGGCTTTTGCCGCCTTCTTGACGGCCTCCTGGTCCACCTGAATCAGAGCGCCAAAACGGCCGTCGCCGGCGCAGAGGGCCTGGACCGCGTAGACATTGATGTCCTTCGCTGCCAGTTTGGCCAGAGCCTCCGCGACCACGCCAGGATGATCTTCACCGGTAATGTGAAACGCAGTCTGCTTCTTCCCCAGGTCGATCTTGAGTTGCTTCGCGGTCTTCTTCAGAAGCGCCGGGTCTTCGGCAACCAGATCGATCCTGGACTTGCTTTTGCCAAGCGGGTAGCCCCAAATGCCGACGAAATTAACACCGGCTTCTTTGAAGGCGCTGAGCAACTGCTCCCCTTTGCCCGGCTTGTTGGGAACAACCACGGAGTAAAAATCGAGTTTTGTCATTTTCAGATCCTTTCATCAATGGTACTGTTCCCAGTATTGCGCGCTTCGCTATGCGCGTGGAGAATCGGCCGTCAGAGTTATCACGATTGGTCACGGCCTAAGGTGCGGGCCGATTGTCATTTCACGAACACCAGATCGCCGAACCGCTCGGGATGGTGGGGGCTCGGCCTCGGGTCCAGAGGATCCATCCACATGCTCAGCCGCCGGTCAGGCTCCACGCCGTCCCAGCGATTGAACGTGGCGGTCCAGACAGTACCCACTTCGGGGCGGCTCGAGAGCTCCTCGAAGTTGACCCACGGGATGGCGACTTCCAGGCTCCAGCCTTTGTCCTTATCGCCCCGCGTGTTCAGCGTGCCGTCGATAAACGTGGCCAGTTGCACGCCCTGCAGGTTGAAGCGCTTGAGAACGTACTGCGCGGACTTGATGGAGACATAGTCGTAAAGCACCGCGCGCGCATTCATTTCGAGACCGAAGTAGACATCGGTCTGAGAGGGCCGTGGATTGAGGAAGGCTTCCACTGCGTCGTCGCGATAAGTGGGATCGTCGCGTTCGGTGAACTGCGCGGTGATGTCGGTGTCTTCGCACTCGTAACCGATATAGAGGTTCTGGTCGTCCCAGAGGACCCGCACCGTGGTCTTCTGTTTGGCGCCAGTCTGCGATTCCCAGGGGAAGATGAGGACGATCGGGTCGGCGGCTTTCCAAGCCTGCTCGTCAAGCTTGCCATCCACCTGGATGTGGGATGGCGCGCGCTTGACCTCGTACCGCGGCCGGGCCGGAGTGGGCGGATTCTGCGCTCGGAGCGCGAAGGCGAAGCAGACGAGACAGATTAAGCAAGCCAGTTTCATGCGGAGGTACTCCACGGACGATCATCGCACGAGTTCTCGCCTGGCAACCGCTCCCTCACGGTCGCGGCTCGGTTTCGGTCTTGCCAATTCAGCGACAGTAACCGAGCCGCGCCTGAAACCGAGCCGCGACCGTGAGGGAGCGGTTGCAGGGCAGGGTGAAGCCTTCCCCAAAAGCAGTCACGCGCCCTCACCGTCCGTCTCGCATCGTCGATCTGACGCCGCCCTCAACCCCGCGATAACCGATAGACCGTGATCTCCGGAGGCGCCCCGATGCGCATCGGAATGAAGATGGTCCCAATCCCGCGATTGACGTACAGTTGACCACCTGGCTTGCGAAACCAGCCCGCCACATACGGTGTCACCAGGCGGGTGGGAGCGATCTCCGGACTGATGAATTCCAGGGCCGCTTGTCCGCCGTGCGTATGTCCGGCCATGCTGAGATCGATCCCGAGTTCCGCCGCGCGGTCGAAGGTGTCCGGATTGTGGCTCAGCAGAATGTTGACCCGATCCCGATCGATGAGGCTCTCGATGTTGCCCAGAAGGTGCTTCACCGGCGGCGATGGCCCAAACCTCCGTGGACTCTGGAAATCCACACCGATCAGGTTAAAGGACTCTCCCTGACTGGTAACCGGCACGTTGGCTCCACGCAAAATCCGAACGCCCGTCTGCCGGAACAGTTCGGTGATCGAGTCCTCCACACCTGCCCAGGCATCGTGATTGCCCAGACTGCCATACACGCCGAAAGGCGCGCGCAGGCCGCTCAGGGCCTCGACTACGGCCTGCTGCGTATCGGGGTCGAAGGTCACGAAATCACCGGTCAGCACCACCATCTCGGCCTTCTGGGCGTTCGCGATGGCGACGTACTTCCGGATCTCCTCGGCGGGCATGAACGGGCCGATGTGGATATCCGAGAGCTGGCAAATGCGAAATCCCTCGAAGGCCCGCGGCAAGCGTGGCAAAACGACGGTCTGTTCCGTGGTTTCGAGATTGAGCCGCCCGTAGAGCAGACCATAAGCTCCGGCCACAAACGGCGCGCCCGCTGCTACCGTGGCGGTTCGCTCCAGAAACTGCCGCCGCGGCGGCGATTCAAGCGCAGGCCCCGCCGCACGCAGCCGGGCAAGCGTCCAACGCACGCCGCTCACGATGGCTCTGGGGATGGCGAACAGCATCGCCACCAGAAATGCGATGAACGAGCTGGCCATCCACCACAGGAAGGGAGCCGACAGCAAGGCGTCGCGGACGGTTAGATGCACGGGCGTCCCAGCTTCACGCCAGGCGCCGAACGTAGATTGGTACAGGAGCACATAGACCGCGAGACCCGCCCCGCACATAGCGAGCCGGCGGCCGCGAGATGGAATCCGTCTGGCGGCTAACGAATATTCGCGCCAGGCCCAATAGACTTGGCTTACTCCCATGAGCAGGAGAATGATGGTGAAGGGAGACATCGAGAGTAATCTGAACTGATGAACTCTGCTCCCAGTATGACAAAATCTACTCTTGACGCAGGGCGCTCACTGGATCAACCCGGCTTGCGCGGCGGGCAGGTACAAAACTGGCAACCAAGGCGGCTGTCAGCAATAGGGGGATCATGATGGCGAACGTTGCCGCGTGAACGGGCTGCATCCCCTGAACGAGATGCAGGAAGACGCGCCCTGCCGCCAGCGCAGCCAGCACGCCCACTCCCAGGCCTGGCAAGACCATCTGCAGGCATTGGCGCAGCACCAGCCGCATAATATCGCGAGCGGTCGCTCCAACCGCCATGCGTACCCCGATCTCCGGTACCCGCTGTCCGGTCAAGTAGGCCAGCACGCCGTAGATACCGATTGACGCGAGAAGCAATGCCATTCCAGCGAACGTGCCGAATAATACCAGGAGAAATCGCTGCCGGGCGAGCGACGCGCTCACCAGTTGCTCCATTGTCCGCGGTTCGTAGAGGGCCTGATCTCCAGCCGCGCCGCGGAGTTCGAATCGCAATGGTTCGACCATACTCAGGGGCGGCGTTTTGGTTCGCACGGCAATCGATAACACCGACGAAAAGAAGCGTAGCATCGGGGCCGGCACCTGGGAAAACGGATAGTACATTTGATCGCGCACCCGTGACTGATCGTCGCCTGCCAGGCCCCGGTGCCGAACGTGCCCAACCACCCCCACGATCTGGACAGGTGTGGCGCCCAGGGCCCTGATCCAAAGATACCGGCCCACGGCATTCTCCCTCCCGAAAGCATGCCTCGCGCTATAGCTCCCTGTTGCGACGGCGTTGCCTGAACCGCCGCCACCGCATAAGCCAGCGGCGCGCCCAGCGCCACAACCGCCGCCAGGCCCCATCGTGTCAATCCGCGCGAGTGCGCCGTCCGATCCAGAATGCGATGGATGCGGTCCTCCGGCCGGCCGTAGCGCGCCATCTGCACTCCCTCCCACCCCGCGCCGCGCATCTCACGCCGCAGGAACTCCCGTACTATCTCGGCCCACGATACCTGGCCGGGCGTTCTCACCGTCGCCACCCTCGCGATCCGCTGGTGCCTGAACCAGCCTGGCCAGTTCATTGACTAACTCCAAACAGGTGCACATTCACAAACTGGCTGGGAAACAGTGCACCATCCTTGTTGTCGAACACCGCTTTGAGTTTCGCAGTGCCGGTTACCGGGTCAATCTGATTATCGACAGCCGTCAGACGGCCACTTGCGATCTTGACGGAATTGGAGCGGTTCCACGCCTCCACCGTCGGGTGAGCGCCATCTTTCAGATGCGCCAGCACTTGAGGGAGCTTGTCTTCCGAAATGGTGAACAGAACCGCGATGGGCTGGAGTTGGGTAATGATTACGATGCCGGTGGTATCCGTGGCGCGAACCATATTGCCGGGATCCACCAGACGCAGACCGGCAACCCCTGTGAGGGGCGCGGTGATCTGCGTGTAAGCCACCTGGAGCTTGGCGTACTCGACTTTGGCCTGATCGCTTCTGATGGTGCCCTGCAGTTGCGCCACCGTGTCGAGTTGCGCCGCGACCGAACCCTTGGGAATCACCTGTGTTGCCTCCAAATTCCCAAGCCGCACCGCCTCGCGCTGGGCTCCCTCGAGTTGCGGTTGGTCGCGGGCGAGTTGGCCTTCGGCCTCGGCGAGCCTGGCCTGATAGGGGCTCGGGTCGATCGTCGCCAACACCTGGCCGGCCTGGACCACTTGCCCTTCATTGAAGCTAACCGACATCAACTGACCGTCGACCCGAGATCTGACGGTGACCGTGTAAAAAGCCGCGACGTTACCCAGACCAGTCAGATAGTTGGACCCGGACTCCGCAGGCGCGGATTGGGCCGCGGTCTGCGAAGCCATCGCCGCGCCACCCGGGAGTGTCCCGCCAGAACCCTTGCGGCCCCCCCGGCCGCCCGAGACGGTACCAGAAGCCGGTGGCGTCTGCGTGGCCGCCTGCGCCGTCGCCTCCGGCGCCTGGGGCACGCTCTCCGGACGCGCCGCCGCCACCACGTACGCCAGCGGCCCCCCCAATGCCAGAATCGCCGCCATGCTCCATCGCGTCACTCCGCGCGAGAGCGAGGTTGCCTCCAGAATGCGATGGATGCGCTCCTCCGGCTGGCCATACCGCGACATCGGCACTCCCTGCCAGCTCGTTCCCCGCACTCCGCGCTGCATGAAATCCAGCAGTACCTCGGCATACGAGACGCGGTCGCGTGTCGCCGCCACCGCCGCATCGTCGCTGGCGTCTTCGGCCACCCGCACGAGGTTCCGATGTAGGATCCAGATCAGCGGGCTCTGCCACACCAGCGCGCGGTGAATCGCCGAGAGCAACTGCACCGCGGGATCGTGGCGCTGGATGTGCGACCGCTCATGCGCCAGCACCGCCTCCAGCTTCGCCCCATCCCACTCCCGCCAATCCATGGGCAGCACGATCGCCGGACGCACGATCCCCAGTGCCGCGGGCGACGCCACCCCGTCCGATTCACAAATCTCGATTCCCTCGGTCGACTTCTCCGTCGCACTGCTCCTGGCGAGCAAACGCAAGCTCATCGCCAGGCCGAAGCCCACGCGCAGAAGAAGCCCGCCCGCGACCAGCACGTAGAGCATCAGCCCGGCGCGTGCCCAGTCGAAAGGACTGGAGACGCCGGTCCTTGGGATGTCCACGCCGGCATCCGGTCCGACCTCGACAGGCTGCGCCGGAAGAGCTTGGTGGTCCACCAGGGGAGCCTCCGCCGGCCGCGCCACGCGCATCGCGAACGGAACCTTTGGTAACGCCGCGATAATCGCAGGAATCGCCAAAGAGCCGAACAGCATCGCCGTCGACGCCGCCAGGCGGATCGATGGAGCCTTCACCCTCGGCGCCCACAGCAGCAGCGCTCCGCTCAAGATCAGGATCGCGGAACGGAATCCCCATTCCGCCAGGAACTGTATCGTGGTCATGCTCGGTTCTCCCTGCGTGATACAATCTTCGCTGCCAGACGCTGCAACTGCTTCGGCTCCAGCACCTGGTTGTCCACCAACCCAACCAGCAACTCCTCCACCGACCCGCCGCAGAACCGGTCGATGAGCTGCTGCGCCGCTTGCACCGCCACGTTGCGCTTGGTATCCACGGCACGGTAGACGAAGGTCCGCCCGTCCACCTCATGAGCCGCGTAGCCCTTCTCTTCCAGGTTCCGCAAGATCGTGCGGATAGTCGAATCTTTGAGCGCGCGTTGCGGCGCCACTCCCTCACGGCAGGTCTCGGCGGTGCAGCCGGGATGTGCCCAAACGTATTCCATGAGGAGCTGTTCCAGCGGCGTGAGCGTCTTGCGTCGTCGAATGTTAAGCATCGTAGCGTTATAACTTATAACAGTAGCGCCGCAGAGTGTCAACCCCCTCGAACGAGCCATGAGAGCCGTCCGGCCGGATTCACACGCGGGTTGTCTGCTTAACGCCGAGGCGGTGATGCCCGGTCGAAGCAGAATCGCGGCGCGGTTGCGGCCGTGCCTGATTCCGCGTGAGTTACCGAGGCGCGGCCGCAAGTGAGCCTTGGTGAGGACGTCCCCAAAATCGTTAAGCACTTGGTTTTCAGGGCAAGCTAAAGCATACCCCACACGGCATTGGTACCATCTAAGTTATGTCCGAAACGGAGCTGTTTTCTTTGGGAGGCGATGTAGCGGTAGTGATCGGCGGTGGTGGGGTGCTGGCCGGCGCGATGGCGGAGGGTCTGGCAGCCGCTGGGGCACACGTCGCGATCGCGGGAAGGACTCGGGAGAATGCCGAGGAGCGGGCCCGCCTGGTCGCGGCACAGGGAGGGCAGGCGATCGGGATAGGCTGCGACGCCACCAAAAAGTCCGACCTGGAGAGGCTGCGCGACACCGTGCTGGAACGCTTCGGGCGCATAGATATCCTGGTCAACGCGGCCGGGGTCAATTCGGCAACGCCGTTCTTCGAGATCTCGGAAGAGGAGTGGCACCGCATCCTCGACATCGACCTTACGAGCGTGTTCCTGGCGTGCCAGATATTCGGCAAAACCATGGTCGATGCGGGCCGCGGTGGGTCCATCATCAACATCAGTTCGGCCTCCTCAGGGCCGCCGCTTTCGCGGGTGTTCACTTACAGCGTGGCGAAGGGCGGAGTCAACCAGGTCACCAAGTTCCTGGCGCGCGAACTGGCGCCGCATCATGTGCGCGTGAATGCCATCATTCCCGGATTCTTCCCGGCGGAGCAGAACCGCAAGGTGTTGACGCCGGAGCGCATCGCCAGCATCCTGTCGCACACGCCCATGAACCGCTTCGGCGAGGCGGAGGAACTGGTCGGTGCGGCAGTCTACCTGGCCTCGCGAAAGGCCAGNNCGCGGAGGAAGACTACGGAGAAAAGACAGAGAATTGGGGTCGCAGGTTTCCTGGCCTTCGGGTGGCTTACGGAGGAAGCGGAGAACACAGAGGTTCGGATGGGAATTGTTTGGTAAGCTGACGAAATCCGATTCGCGACGCGCTGCGTATGCTCAGTGGAGATTCTGGTATGGAAGGCTTTCTTGGAACCGGCGCCAGCAGGTCGGCTGACCTGAACCTGGTGTTGCATTTCATCATGGCGCTTGCCCTCTTGGGCGGCATGTACCTGGCGCGACGGAAGCGCTTCACCGCTCACGGTATTTGCCAGACGTCTGTGATGGTGTTGAATCTGGTGCTCATCGCGCGCGTGATGGGGCCGTCGTTTGTCCGGCAGGTCGCGCCCCAGGTTCCGGGCGGATTGTCCGATTCTTACTACTGGATCGCCTTCGTGCATGCCGTAGCGGGCAGCGCAGCGGAGTTGCTTGGGCTATATGTAGTACTGGTGGCCGGCACGAAGTTGGTGCCGGCGGCACTCCGGTTCGACAATTACAAGAAATGGATGCGGACCACGTTGGTGCTCTGGTGGCTGGTCACTCTCCTGGGATTCGCGACTTACGCCAAGTGGTACATGGGCCCATCCGGCAGCAAAGTAAGTACACCAATCACGACGAAGGCGCCCGAACGAGTGAGTGTGACGATTCAGAACTTCAGCTTCACGCCCAAGGATGTCGTGATTACCGAAGGCATGACCGTGGAATGGACGGATGTGGGCGGCCGCCACAGCGTACAGGCCGACGATGGGTCATTCCAGTCCGACACGCTGATCGCCGACGGCAAGTTCGAGCACAAGTTCGAAAAAGCCGGAACTTATGCGTATTTCTGCAGCTTCCACGGCTCCATGGGAGGCAAGGACATGGCGGGAACTGTGACCGTGAAGGCTCGGTAACACGGGTATCCTTGCCTGTGTTGCCCTTGCGGGCAGAGCAACTCTGGCCAGGAAGGCCGATTGAAAATCGGCCGCAGGATGGAATCCTGCCCCACTGGGGCTGGCAGTTAGCTGGGCTTGAAACTAGCCTTTCAAATCTCGGAAAGCCTCTTCGATCTCTTTCTTGGCCTCTGCGGTGGGCACGCTCAGAGGCAACCGCGGCGGGCCTCCGTAGTATCCATTCAGGTCCATAGCATACTTCAGTCCGGGCACACCATACTTTGTCGTCACCAGCGCGGACGCGCGCCCGATTCGGTTCTGCCAGTCTAGACCCGCTGCTTCCTCGCGGGTCCGGTAGGCTTCCCAGATCGCGATAACTGAATACGGCGCGGCGTTGGCATAGGCCAGGATTGCTCCGCAGGCCCCCATCAGCAGCGAAGGCCACAGGGTCGGCGCGGAGCCCACCATCACCTGGAAGCCGTGCCGGACTTCGCGGATCATCTGCATCACCTTTTCGAGGTTGCCGGAACTCTCCTTGATGGCGATCACGTTGGGGTGTTCGGACAGTGCGACCACCGCCTCCACCGGGATATCCACGCCGGTGGCCTGCGGCCAATTGTAGATGATGAGCGGGATGCGCGACTGGTCAGCCACTGTGCGGTAGTAGAGCATCTGCGCGTCGGCGCGGTTGATCAGGTTTTTGTAGTAGTGCGGGGTGCGCACCATGGCGGCTGTGTACCCCATCTCCGCGGCCCGATTGGTGTGGCAGACCGTTTCCCGCACACTCTCCATGCCGGTGCCGGCGATCAACAGCTTATCGGGCGCGGCGTACTTGGCCACCTGCTCCCACAGGGTGATTTTTTCGTCCGTGGTGAGCATCACGCTCTCCCCGGTGGACCCCATCACCACGTACCCGGAGAGCGACGTCCGGTTCCACTTCTCCACGTTGTGTTGCACCTTGGTGGTGTAGATATTCCCGCTGTGATCGAAGGGGGTCGTGATGGGCGGGAAAATGCCTTGTAGTTTCATCTGTTTCTTACATTCATTGTGGCACGGGCATTCTTGCCTGTGTTGGTTTTGCTCCGGGTGGCTCTTCGAGAGCCCCTCATGGCCCCAAGCCAACACAGGCAAGAATGCCCGTGCCACAATGTAAAGAATTGAGAAAACTCCTTGCGTTGAATCGTAGCGAAATCGCCATCCGCATCCTTCGGGCGGCCAATGAATTGGGGCTCCGCACGGTGGCCATCTACTCCCAGGAAGACCGCCTCGCCCTGCATCGCTTCAAGGCCGACGAGGCCTACTTGATCGGTCAGGGCAAAGGGCCCGTGGAGGCCTACCTGGACGTCGAGGGAATCGTCGCCCTTGCCAAAGAAAAGGAGGTCGACGCGATTCATCCGGGCTACGGCTTCCTCTCCGAGAACCCGGCGTTACCAAGAGCCTGCGAGCGCGCCGGCATCACGTTCATCGGCCCACGCGCGGAACTGCTGGAGCTGTTGGGCGACAAGACGGCCGCACGCCGGCTGGCGCAGAAGGCTGGGATACCGGTGGTGCCCGGGACCGAAGTCGCCGTCACGAGTCCGAAGCAGGCAGAGAAGATCGCCAGCCAGATTGGCTTCCCGCTCATCGTCAAAGCGGCGTTCGGGGGCGGCGGACGCGGCATGCGCGTGGTCGAGAAGGCCGCCGACTTCCCCGGCCGCCTGCAGGAGGCGCGGCAGGAAGCCGCCGCGGCCTTCGGCAACGATGCGGTGTTCATCGAGCGCTTCGTCGGGCGCGCGCGGCACATCGAGGTGCAGATCCTGGCCGATCTTCACGGCAACACCCTTCACCTCTATGAGCGCGACTGCTCCGTGCAGCGCCGGCACCAAAAAGTGGTGGAGGTGGCGCCCGCCGTTTCGCTCGATCCAAAAATCCGGGGGGAACTGGCGGATGCAGCCGTCGCGCTGGCCAAGGCGGCCGGCTATCAGAACGCCGGCACGGTGGAATTCCTGGTGGATGCGGACTCGGGTGAATGGTACTTCATCGAGGTCAATCCACGGATCCAGGTGGAGCACACCGTCACCGAGATGGTCACGGGCATCGACCTGGTGCGCTGCCAGATCCAGGTGGCGCAGGGCCTGGACCTGCACGGCGCGGAGATGAATCTGCCGCCGCAGGACCGCATTCCGCTCTACGGCTACGCGCTACAGTGCCGCGTCACCACCGAAGACCCGGCCAACCACTTCGTGCCCGACTACGGGCGGCTCTCCACTTACCGCTCGCCTGCCGGGTTTGGCATTCGACTGGATGGCGGCTCGGCCTATGGCGGCGCCGTGATCACCCCGTATTACGATTCGCTGCTGGTGAAGACCACGGCCTGGGGCCGGGAATTCCGCCATGCCTGCCAGCGCATGGACCGCTGCCTTCGCGAATTCCGCGTCCGCGGCGTGAAGACCAACATCCCGTTCCTGGAAAACGTAGTCAACCATCCCGACTTCCAGGCCGGCCGCGTTACCACCCGCTGGCTGGAAGATACGCCCGCGCTCTTCCGTTTCGCGACACGCAAGGACCGCGCCACCAAACTGCTCGCATACCTGGCGGACGTGATCGTCAACGGCAACCCGGTGGTTGCCGGAAAGCCCACGCCCACCAGGCTGCGCACGCCGCCCATCCCGCCGCACGATTCATCGGCGCCGCCCGAAGGCACGCGGCAGCTCTTGCAGAAGGTTGGACCGGAGGGGCTCGCGAAGTGGGTTCGCAAGCAGACCAAGCTCCTGCTCACCGACACCACGTTTCGCGACGCGCACCAATCGTTGCTGGCCACGCGCGTGCGCACGTACGACATGCTGGCCATCGCCAACTTCGTGTCGCACCGGCTGCACAACCTCTTCAGCCTGGAGATGTGGGGCGGCGCGACCTTCGATGTGACCATGCGGTTTCTGCACGAAGACCCTTTCGTGCGCCTGCGCCGCCTGCGGGAGGCGATTCCCAATATCTGCTTCCAGATGCTGCTGCGCGCGTCGAACGCGGTGGGCTACACGGCCTATCCCGACAATGTGGTTGCCGAGTTCATCTACGAAGCCTCCGCCCAGGGCATCGACATCTTCCGCATTTTCGACTCACTCAACTGGCTGCCCAACATGGCGGCCTCCATGGAGGCGGTGCGCAAGACCAAGTCAGTCTGCGAGGCGGCCATCTGTTACACCGGCGACATACTCGACCCGAAGCGTGACAAATACCCGCTGACATATTACGTGGGAATGGCCAAGGAGCTCGAGAAAATGGGCGCCCACATGCTCGCCATCAAGGACATGGCCGGTCTGTGCAAGCCCTATGCCGCGGAGAAGTTGGTGAAAGCCCTACGGCAGGAACTCGGGATTCCGATCCACTTCCACACGCACGATACCAGCGGCATCAACGCCGCCTCCGTGCTGAAGGCGTCCGATGCCGGCGTGGACATCGCCGATGGCGCGGTGGCTTCGATGAGCGGGCAGACCAGCCAGCCGAATCTGAATTCCATGGTGGCCGCGCTCGACCACACGAAGCGCGCCACTTCGGTGGACTTGGACGCGTTGAATCAGTGCGCCGACTATTGGGAAACGGTGCGCGAATTCTACGCGCCTTTCGACACCGGTCCTAGGGCCGGCACGGCGGAAGTCTACATCCACGAGATGCCGGGCGGCCAGTACACCAATCTTAAGGAGCAAGCCGAGTCGATGGGGTTGGGTGCCCGCTGGCACGAACTCGCCCGCACGTACGCCGATGTGAACATGGCGTTCGGCGACATCGTGAAGGTGACTCCGTCGAGTAAGGTGGTGGGTGACATGGCGATCTTTCTGGTGAATCACAACATGACCATGGCGCAGTTCGCCCGCCAGACGCCTGACCACAACCTGACGCTGCCGACCTCCGTGATCGAGATGTTCATGGGCTCACTGGGCGAACCGGACGGCGGTTGGCCGAAGGATCTGCAGAAGATCATCCTGCGCGGCGCGGAACCGCAGAGCGGGCGGCCTGGCGCCAACTTGCCCAAGATTGACCTGGAAGAGACGACCGCCGCGGTGGAGAAGAAGATCGGCAGGCGCCCCTCGCACGATGAAGTGCTCAGCTACCTGATGTACCCCGAGGTCTTCCTGAAATACGCGCGGACGCGCCAGACTTACGGCGGCCTGGAAGTGTTACCGACTCCCCAGTTCTACTACGGGATGGAGCGCGGCGACGATATCGCCGTGGAGCTGGAGCCTGGCAAGGCCCTGGTGATCAAGTTCCTGACGGTGGGCGAGCCGCATCCCGATGGGACTCGGACGGTCTTCTTCGAGTTGAACGGCCAGCCGCGCGAAGTGACGATCCGCGATAGGAAGTTGGAGGTCAAGGAACCCGCCAAGCCGAAGGCCGATCCCAATCAGGCGGGTCAGATTGGGGCTCCGATTCCGGGCGTGGTTTCGACTGTGGCGGTGGAACTGAATCAGCAGATCAAAAAGGGCGACAGGCTGCTAGTGATGGAGGCGATGAAGATGCAGAGCACGGTGTACGCGCCGCTGGGGGGTAAGGTGACGCAGTTACTGGTGCATCCGGGACAGCACGTGGAGGCGAAGGATCTGTTGTTGGTGATTGACTAAGACGGCGAGTGGCTGTGGCGTTCGCTCGCGTATGGGCGAGGGCAGCCCATGCGTCCGGGCCCGGATTGATCCTATCGCGACTGTGGGGAGGCTGGTCGGAATATGAAGTGGTGGACAGGACGGCATCTGTCGCGCTGGACGGGCATTGCCCTTCAGCTTGTGGTGTTTCCCGCTGTGTATGGGTTGGCGCCCTGGGCTCTGTCGCTGCTCGCTGCACGGCATGGCTGGGCCGGCGAAAAGCCCGGCATCTTCAACCTTGTGGGCCTGATTCCGGTAGCGGCGGGATTCGGTACCGTCCTGTTGTGTATGCGCGAACACTTCCTCGCGGCTCCCACTGGCTGGCTGCTCGAAAGGACGCCGCATTACCCGACTCCGTCCTACCTGCTTACAGGGGGCCCTTATCGCTACAGTTGCAATCCGATCTATCTGGCCGACCTGGCGATGTGGTTGGGCTGGATGGCTTTCTATGGGAGCTTCGTTCTTGCAGGTACGTTTGCAGCCATGGCCTTGTTGATCGGGCCCATCATTGTGCCGCGTGAAGAGCGCGGCCTGGCGGCAAGGTTCGGGGACGAATATCGCGAATTCCGCCGTACTACACCGCGATGGCTCGGGAAAAGAAGACGTTAAACCCAATCGGAGAAGTCAAAGCTCGAAGGTTCCCGAATTACTCCTGACCGAAACGCCTCTGCCCTTGGNNGCTCCGTGCGTTGATGAACATTGCCAGAGGAATAGGCAATAAATCGGAAGGATCGGGATACCCCTTACATGGCGCTACGCTCTAACCTGGAGATGAGAGAAACGGTTCCTGAGGAGAAAACAATGCAGAAGCGCAAACTTGGAAATAGCGGCCTCGAGGTGTCGGCTCTCGGGCTGGGCTGCATGGGAATGAGCTTTTCCTACGGTCCGCCGAAAGACAAGCAGGAGATGACCTCTCTTCTACGGGCAGCGGTGGAACGCGGCATCACATTCTT
>PMTT01000148.1:0-3245 GCA_003167275.1 Bryobacterales bacterium
AACCAACCCTTATATATCGGGCACTCGATCTACGGGAATGCGTTTAATGGGGCGATTGACGAAGTCCGTTTATACAACCGGGCACTCACCGCCACGGAAGTCACCGCAATCTACAATTACACCGGCAAGTAGAGTCATCCCGATGGTGAATTCCGGGTCGGATCCGGACGTTCAACACATGATAGAAAGTGGAGGAAGCCAGCCGGCGGCGGAATTCCTTGGGAGCCCGGAACAGCTTGGGAACCTGAGATGAGAGAGCGATGACTCCAGCGGGTTGTATTCCCAGTTGGGGCAAAAGCAGTCTGCCTTGGTCCACTTCGAAGTACTTGATATCGGTTCCGCGCGAGTCGATGTGCAGGAACGGGTTTTCGTATCCTTGGTCGCCGCTGCTGCAGTGTTTCTCTGTCGATCAGGTAGGCGGCGACCTGGGGGCGAAGGCTCAGCGAATAGTCGAGGGGTTCGTAACCCGGAACCGTCATGGAGATCCCGAAGCCGAGTTCGCTCGGGCGGTCGTAGGTCATCATGGCGCCCAGGCCGGACATTTCGNNGGAACTCGCCAGGATGGAGAGCGCGTCCAGCGGGACGACTTGCCCACTCCGTTGGCTCCAATTAAGACCGTCAACGGGCGCAGTTCCAAGTCCACGTCGGCGAGACCCCGAAATCCCCGTACGGTCAGACTGAGGAAGCGTTGATTCTCCACGGTTCCATCATCCCCTAACTGCCGCCTCCAACGGAAACCCGCCGACATGCCGGCCATCGACCCCTGACCCTAACAATGCAGAAGTTGACATGCTAAGAATCGGACTAGAGAGCAATTATTTTCTTGTATCGAACTCATTTTCCATTGTATTCTGGCCCTTGGATGAAAAGCCGACTAAATCCTTGAAAAGAAGTCACTTGATTTATGTATAACCTTTGGCCAATTGTTCGTATTTCCCTGAGGTCGTATCAGCATATTACATCCGAATGTCCCTTTAGGACCCGTTAAGAGGTATGGAGAGATCATGAACCGCACAGTCACGATTACTTTGGCGATGTTGGTCCTGGCGGCCGCCGCCGGCGCCACAGACGCAGATCAACCACCGGCTCCCCCGGACTCTAAAGCGGCGACTCAGGCGGCACCTGGCCCAGAAAATAAGGCTCTCCAGGCGAGTCCGGCCCCTCGGGCAAATGCGGCCGGAGTTATGGTCTTCATCGATCCTGCCACGGGAAAGATGGTACAGCCGACTGAGGCCGAAATCGGAAGGCTGGCTCGTTCCCCGCAGGAGGGTCCCAAGGCCAAGGCGCCACTCGTCACGATACAAGGACCGGGTGGCGCCGTCGGAATCGTGTTGACCCCTGAATCGTTCAGCTACTCCGTCGCAACCCGGACGCCCGACGGCAAGATTGCTTTGGATTGCGTGACCGGCGACCAGGCCGCCCAACGGATAGTCGCTGGCGAGTCCAGCAACAGCAAGGCGACTCCCCAGGCAAAGGGCTCACCCGATGAAACAAAGAAGTAGAGGGTTGGCCGGAATTGCCTTCGCTGCCTGCCTCGCTCTCACGCCGTCCGTGCTGAGGGCAGCAACCGTCACGATCATCAACAGCGACCCGGCCGGCATTGGGTTCAACGATCCAACTCCCGTGGCCCCCGTCGGCGGGAATACGGGCACGAACCTGGGACAGCAACGGCTGATCGCCTTTCAGGCAGCGGCGAACAAGTGGGGGGCGACTCTCGCAAGCAGCGTAACCATCAGGGTCTCGGCTGTCTGGACGAGTCTGCCTTGCACCGCGAACTCCGCGATTCTGGGCAGCGCCGGTCCGACCGAGATCTTCCGGGACTTTTCGGGGGCTCCAGTCGGCGGCCATTGGTATCCAAAGGCCCTGGTCAATAAGCTCTCGGGTGCGGACATCGATCCCACCAACGTCGACATCACCGCCAATTTCAACATCAACCTGGGCCAGTCCGGTTGTCTCACTGGAGTTCCCTTCTACCTCGGGCTGGACGATAACCATGGCGGTGAGGCCGACCTCATCACCGTGGTCACCCATGAGTTGGCGCACGGGCTTGGCTTTCTGACCTTCACCAGCGGCCAAAGCGGCGCACAAATGGGCGGATTCCCCAGCATTTGGGACGACTTCCTTTTGGACAACAGTACGAATAAGACGTGGACGTTGATGACGGCTTCCGAGCGAGTGGCCTCGGCGGTGAATACCGGCCACTTAGTCTGGAACGGCGGCAACGTAACCTCGGCCATCCCACAAGTCCTGCAGCCACAAGGCTCCAGTTTTACCGGCGCGGACCCCCAGGGCCGGGGACTGATGTACGCCCCGAGTTCCTATCAGTCGGGCCCCTCGGTGTTGCACTATGACACCAGCATGTACCGGAACCAGCTTATGGAGCCGATGTTTAATAGCGATCTCACCCACGAGGTCACACCGCCTTATGATCTGACATTCTCCCTTTTGAAGGACATTGGGTGGACAGCCGGTTCCGGCGCTGTGCCGACATTGACGATTACTAAGACCCACAGCGGGAGCTTCACACAAGGACAGGCCGGGGCGACTTACACCCTCATCGTGTCCAACCAAGCCGGAGCTGCCCCGACCTCCGGCACCGTGACGGTCACGGAGACCGTCCCGTCAGGCCTGACGCTCATGTCGATGGCGGGGACGGGCTGGACGTGTCCGGGCGGAAACACTTGTACCCGTGGGGATGTGTTGAACAGCGGCGCCAGTTATTCGCCGATTACGGTGACGGTTAACGTCTCCGCCGCGGCGCCTTCCTCTGTAACCAATCAGGCCAGCGTGTCCGGTGGCGGATCGGCCACGGCCACTGCCAGCGACCGTACTCTGATTACGGCCGTGCCCGGGCAGGTGACGTTGACATCGCCGGCCAGCGGGGCGACCAACCAATCGACTACGCCCACGCTGAGCTGGTCGGCATCGACTAATGCGACTGCGTACGATCTGTACCTGGGGACCAGCAACCCGCCGGGCGTCTACGCGCAGAACCTCTCGGGCACCAGTTACGTAATGAGCACGGCGCTGAACGCGGGGAGCACCTATTACTGGAACGTCGCAGCGAAGAACAGCGCCGGATCCGCTCCCGCATCGACCACCTGGTCATTCAAGACCGCGGCCTCTGTGCCCGGGCTGGTGACCCTGACTTTGCCCGGCAGCGGGGCGACCAGTCAGTCGACAACGCCCACTTTGAGTTGGTCGGCATCAGGCAATGCAACGTCGTACGATCTGTACCTGGGGAC
>PMTT01000148.1:3294-3536 GCA_003167275.1 Bryobacterales bacterium
ACCCTGACTTTGCCGGGCAGCGGAGCGACCAGTCAGTCGACGACGCCCACGCTGAGCTGGTCGGCATCAGGCAATGCCACGTCGTACGATCTGTACTTGGGGACCAGCAACCCGCTGGGCGTCTACGCGCAGAACCTCTCGGGCACCAGTTACGCGGTGAGCACGGCGCTGAACGCGGGGAGCACCTATTACTGGAACGTCGTAGCGAAGAACAGCGCCGGATCCGCTCCCGCATCGACCAC
>PMTT01000258.1 GCA_003167275.1 Bryobacterales bacterium
ATGCGCGCCCCGGCGTGCCGCGCCACATCCTGGTCCAAACCAGTACGCAGCGGATGACGCGGGTGGTGGGAGGCCATCGGGTAGCCCCTGTGTCGGCCCCTCTCGCGATCGCCTTGCAAGCGCGGCTCCAGGCAGCGCACTACGACTGGGACGATCCGCTCAGCCCGAAGGCTTACCAGACGTGGTTCGATGGCCTGGTCACCCGGAAAGACGATGTCGCCATAGTGGCCGACCCGCAATCGCCCGCGGAACGATGTTACCAGATCCGCACGGTGACATCGGAGGGCAGCCTCGCGGCCGCCAGCCTGATGCTCCGCGCCACGGACCTGAGCCCGGTAGAGAGCAAGTTGGAGTTTCGCGATCGCGAATGGGTAGAGTTTACCGAGATAGCGGATGAGACAACTCCGGCCGACGGCAGGGCCGTCGCGACAAATATCGAACCTTCGATGGGGCGGGCTGAACCAAGCCGGCTCGCCCCAGCCTCCCCCGGCTCAACGGCTTCGATCTCCGACGAGTTGCACGTGTTAGCTGCGCTCCACGAGATCGGGGCCGACCTGGGCGATCCGCTGGAGATTACGCTCTCGGTCGGACGAGTCGTGGTGAATGGCGTGGGCATTTCACCCCAGCGCCAGAAGCAGATCCACGACGCGCTGGACGCGATACCGCACGTCGATCTTCAATTTTCGGAGCCTTCAGCCTCTTCGGCCCCCGCCGAGCCGGCCGTTCCGGACAGTGCCGCGGGCGGCTCGAAGCCCGCCGGAATCCAGGCCCGCGTAGAGCAGCAGGTCGGTGGACGCGCGGAGTTTGAGCGGTTCAGCGCCCAGGTGTTGGATCGCAACGAGTTGATGATGTCGCGCGCGTATGCCCTGCGTGCGCTGGCCCAGCGGTTTCCCGCGGACAAAGAGGCCAGCCTCACCCCGCAGGAACGCCAACTTCTGAGAGATATGGCCCGTGAAAATGCCTCCCAATTGGCCAAAGAGGCGTCGGGTATCGAGCGGGCTTTGAACCCCATCCTGGCAGCCATGGGTGGATCGGCCGCGGCCCGTCCGGTAGCCATCCGATCCGCCTGGGAACCCGCCACCGAGGAGCTGTTCCAAGCCTCTCATCGCGTGGAAGTGCTGGTCTCCGTTATGTTAGGTGCGGCGCGCGGCGATAGCGCCACGGACCGTCTCCCCTCCGACCTGCTCTCCGCGCTCCGCGAGTTGCGCGCGGAGCTGGATCAGTGCCAACAGTTGCTGGCGCCGTAACACGGGCGTTCCGGGAAACTGGGTTCCGGCCGCATCGCTCTCCAGTGAGATTGAGAGAGCGACTTGCCGGACCCGCTGTTGGCATGGCGCTGAAACTCAGCTTCGGGCGCGGGCAGGCCAGCAACCGAAAAGCCTCCCGCTCTGCCGGAGGATGATTGCAACCTGGCGTTCCCATCGTCTCAATTGTAGACACCAACAGCCGTACACGGCCCGCCCATGCCCAAGTATCCAGCAAAACCGGCCTACATTGCAGATTCCTGCTCACAGCCCATTTTTCATTGAGTCGCACATGGTGCTTGGATCGAGCTTCCGTAGTGTCATCGGACTCGTAATTCAGCGCGGATTCGCCCTTCTCGATTTTGGGCTTAGTCCTCTAGCCTAGGTTAGACCACTTCCGGCACGACGAACGGCTTGCGGTATTCGCGAGTTACGAGCCGGTTGGCCTCCTCGTCGCCGATGCATGTCATGGTGTTTGAGTCGAAGCAAATGGTTCGCCCTACGCGGTAGGATATGTTGGCCAGATGGGATAGCACCGTCGAAGCCGCACCCTCCTGAATCTCGGCATTCAGTTTCTCGCGCTTGCGGCTGCGGACCGCTTCGATAAAGTTTAGGAAGTGGTCGCCGCCCTCGCTTTTGGCGGGTCCCGCTGTCTGATCCTTGCCGAGGCGCGTCTTGTAGGAGGTATAGCTATCCACCGCGAGATACCCCCTGGACCCGAAGAACAGGTTGCCAATGGCGTTATGATCGCTATCACCGATTACACATTCGCCGTCGGTCATCCAGTGACGAACTGCGAACTCCAGGATTTGCTTTTTGCCGCTCGCATTGAACTCGAACATGCAGCTTAGCGTGTTGGGTGTTTCTTGGTCGTCATCGAATAGGAAGTGGCCACCCATAGCACTGACCTTGGTTGGATATTGTACCCCCAACCCCCAGCGCGCCACATCCATCTGATGGAGCCCTTGATTGCCGATATCGCCATTTCCCAAATCCCAGAACCAGTGCCAGTTGTAGTGAAAGCGATTGCGGGTGAACGCATGAGCCGGAGCCGGGCCGTTCCAGAGATCGTAATCCACGCCAGCCGGAGCCGGCTCCACAGGCATTCTTCCTATGGAGTTGCGCCATTTGAAGCACAGGCCGCGCGCTAGGTAGACATCGCCGATCAGACCTTCCCGCAGGTTCTGTACCGCTTCCCGTACTGCGACGGAAGAGCGAATCTGTGTGCCCTGCTGCACCATGCGGTCATATTTCCGCGCCGCAGCCACAATCTGCCTGGCTTCGAAGATGTTATGTGAGCAAGGTTTCTCCACATAAATGTCCTTACCAGCCTGACATCCCCAAATGGTCATCAGAGTATGCCAGTGGTTGGGCGACGCGATGGAGAGCGCTTGAATGGATTTGTCGTCGAGGATTTTGCGAAAATCTTTATAGACCTGCGGTTTCGGCACGTCGAGATCCGCGAGCAGGGCGAGCGCCCTGCTAATCTGGGCGTCGTCGATATCGCAGATGGCGGCGATTTCCACGTTCGGCAGTTGACTGTAGGCATTGAGGTGTTGCCTGCCCTGTGCCCCGAGGCCGATGCAGGCCACACGCACGGTCTCGCTGGGGCTGTGAGACAGCCTTGTGCGGCAGGCGCCGAGGGCCACTGCCGAACCCAACAGGAAATATCGTCTTTCCACGAGGTGCTCCTTATCGTTTCGAGTATTCACACTAAGTCAGGCGGTGGCGACCGCTTCCAGTAAGTCCAAGGTAAGGTTCGCAATCCGCTGCGGGGAGTATCGTTCCTGCAGCCCTGAACATGCCTGGCGCGCCCGAGTGACCGCGCTCACATCCAACAGATCCAGCGCTTCGACAAGATGGTCTTCGGTATGTCCGTAACGGATTGCCGCATCTCCCAATGTCTCGGAGAGGTACGGCCAGTCGGAAATGAGCGCCGGGACGCCATGAGCCACGACGTCACCAACAATTCCCGTGGTCAACATGCCAGTGCTATCATACGGCAGGATCAGCAAATCGACCGAACTCATACGCGCGTCATAGATGGCCCGTGGGACGAACTCATAGCGATGAGCCACAATGCGAGGGTCCTGCGGCACCGGATCGCTTGCCGACAGCGAGAAGATAGACAATTCCAGATCGTTCCGCCCACAACGTGTGAAGGCGCGGACGGCCATGTCCACGCGTTTCTCCGCACGGGGCGCTCCGAAGATGCCCAGACGCAGCCGCCCGGAGGTTACTCCGCCATTTGTCGGGAGTCTGGTAGCGCCGTCTCCGAAGTGGGGGTGGGGAATCACGCGATGGATTGCATCCGACCGGAAAGGATAGCGTTGGAGTACTTGCTCCTTGCCCCAGCGGCTGTGATGGATCACGCCTCGCGCGGCCGCCGCCCAACGTTCGTAGATTGGCGGGAAGCGTTCGTCCTTGGTATGCGGGACCAGGTTATGCTGCGTCCAAACCACCGGCACGCCCGCGGCAGCGAGATCGGCGATGATCTCGCGGTGGTGGTCCAAATCCGCCCCGAACGCCTCCGGCCAATGCAGATGGAAGATATCCCAGTGTTTGTAGGACGAAGGCAGGCTGCGTGCATCATGGGACGATGGCATGGTAGTTCCATCGGCGACTTGGCCCGCCAGACGATCGTAGATCACGCGGTGGTAGTGATGGCGGTGGTTCGCGCTCAGCACGCGAAGCAGGGGCGTGACGCGATAATGGAACCGAACCTCTTCGGCCGGTTGGATATCCATCTGATGGGCGCGGGGTAACTCCGCCCAGAAGCTCCGGAAGTCTTTCATTCCGTCGGTTTCGATCACGGTGGAGGAGTGCGGCGAAGGGCACTCGAACTGGACGGCGAGTGGACGGCGCAGAGTCTCTGTAATTTGAATCCCGAGGGCAGAGGGTCTCCCGCCGAAACGAAGGTCCTCCTCGACGATAATTGTGCGGCCCTCGACCCGATAGGTAACTGTTCGCCGGCCTGCCAGCCCCGGAGTGTCACGACCGACATTCCATTGTCCGGCCTTGGGATAGCCGTCATACTGCAGACGGATCCCACCCGGGAATTTTTCGATTTCGACGGGCAGATAACCGGCTACGAATCGCATGTCGCCGACGAACGCGAAAGGGACACCGCTCGGAAACTCCATTTCCACAGGAACTTCGAAGAGACCCGGATTGTGGGGACTGGGAAGATAATCGTTCAGTGTGGAACCGGTAACCGGCAGTACAAAAGACAGGCTTCTGCTTCGATAGCACCACACGCCGGCTTTTCGGGCGGCATCGAAGGAAACGAACTCATCCTGGTCGGGGAACGCCGCTTCGCGGCCGATGGGCTGCGCTGAATTTCCGGCGGCCGCCTGGCGCAATGAGAGGGCCGTCCACATCAGTTTGCCGAGGCAATCGAAGGTCATCTGAAGCAGCCGATGAAGCCCGCGATACCGATAGGTGGACCGGCGTTGATGGGCGGATATGAGTCCATCACCTGAGAACCAGCCGGGAAGGCTTTCGAAGGCGCACCGAACGAGTGTCAGCCATCGGCCTGGATCGCCGGCCAGACCGTTGCGAAGTGTCAGTGCGCCCAGTTCCATGGTCATGCAGGCTGCCAGGGCGCCTGTTGACCGGCCCCACGGAAAGGCGACTCCACTACGAGTCACGGTCTTCTCGACCAGCCGAACGACGTTCCTTACGCCACGCTCCCAAATCGGACCGAGCAGATGTGCGAATGGTTCGCTGAATAGGTAGAGATCCGCCGTATAGATGTCGTATCGGCCGCAGCCGCAATCGGAATCGTCCAGGTATCCTTCCGGGTTTGCGGCCATTAGGTCCTTCGTGCGGCCAGCGAGTGTGGCGAGCAGGGGCGCATCGTCTGGGATCAGCCCTAGTCTGGCACGCGCCCACTCGCATCGCGCCAAAACGGCCGCATAATTACGAGGCAGGCGCCCATCCTCCAGTTGCGCGATGCTCTCGGTCGAATCGCATGCGGCCGCAAGATTGTCACGCTCGCCTGGGCTCCAGCCTTCCATCAGATGGTTGTGGGCGAATGTCCCGCAAAGACGTAGCGTCTCCGCCACGCGGTATGACCAAAACGTATTCGTGCGCTTCCCGTCGATGGAACGTAACACGGTGCCGATGGCGCCGGCTACGTCGCTGCCGGCGACTCGCGCAACGCCAAACTGGTGCAATAGTCCAAGTGTAAATGCGACATCGGCGTGGACTTCCGACCCTACCTGGTGTCCCAAGAAGGTGCCTGGGATACGCCAGTCCGGGAAGTACTTGGCCGCAATGCGATTCACGTGCGCGGCTACATATTCGCCGATGTCTTGCGAGAGACGGCCGCAGTAGCTCGAGAGGGGCGGATCGGCCGCTCTGCGAGAGCAGGTCTCGAGTTTTTCCATAAGCTCCGATCCCATCAAGTCCGCTCCTGAACGTAAGTTTCGAGCACTTTCGGCCACTTGCAATTCTTCAACGCCGCCTTGAACCAGTAGGTAAACCGTTCGGGATCGTCGCCGATCTGGTGCCGCACTTGATCCTCCCCAAGCCACTGCCAGTCGGCGACTTCGTCGGGCTCGGGGGCCGGGTTTTGGTCGAAAGTACCGAAGAATACGTGATCGATTTCGTTCTCGATTAGCCCATTGGCCAGTCGAGCGGTGTAGGTGAAGGTAAATACCCGGATGAGGTCGAGTTCGAAACCCATCTCTTCGAGCAGTCTGCGCCGCGCCGCCGCCTCTACTGACTCCTCCGGACGGGGGTGGCCGCAGCACGTATTTGTCCATAACCCGCCGGAGTGGTACTTCGAGAGCGCCCTCCTCTGTAAGAGCAGCAAGCCTTCCGAATTAAAGACGAAGATCGAAAAGGCACGGTGTAAGTTTCCCTCCAGATGGGCCTGAAGCTTTTCTTGTGCTCCGATCGTTCGATCGCACCCATCCACCAAGGTGACTCGATCTGTACCCGGCATAATTTGCCCTCATTATTGTGGCAGTATCTAAAAGGAAGCGGGACCGGGAAGGAAGCCCACCAGATCTCTTAGAAGGCCGCATCGGGTGCTTTAAAACTGGCCCCCGGCCGCTGCGTGGTTCGAGAAAACGATTGGAGCCGCGTGGTTGTGCGCGGCCTCGGGAACCGGCCCTCCGACTCCGGGCACTTGTTCGAACACGAACCAGGGCACCTGCACTAATAAGCTGGCCCGATCCCCAAAGGAAGCCAACTGGCTGGCGGCAAACTCTACCAGTCCTCTGGCCATACACATCGAGCTTTCGAGGCCGGTAAACTTGGGAAGGGTTTGCTTTCCTTCGTCCATCGCAATCTCTTTACCCATGATCTTTGGATCGCCGTTGGAGTCGAGGATGTCGTCGCAAATCTGAAAGACGAGGCCGAGGCTTTTGGCGTACGAGGCCAGGCAGTCGAACTCCGCCGTGGACGCTCCACCGATGCGCGCGCCAGATTCGACGGCAAACGAGAACAAACGGCCGGTCTTCCTCTCATAGACGGTGTGAAAAACGCCATAATCACGTGGAAGTTGTTCGGGGTGTAAGTCGCCTATCTGGCCTCCGATGAGGCCGTCCGCGCCAACCGCGTCATTCATTGCCCGTAACAAGGAGTACGCGAGTGTAGGATCTCCAGACGCGTAGCTCAGCAGCGCCTGATAGGCGAGTGTCAACAAGTTGATGGCGCTGAGAGTGGTGACATCCTCTCCGAAGACCAGATGATTGCTATGCCTGCCTCTGCGGATCGACATATTATCCATGCAGGGTAGATCGTCCAGCATGAGGGACGCGCAATGAATGAGTTCCGCTGCGCACGCCGCCTGCAGAGCCAGTTCGGCGGAGACGCCCAGGAACTCGGCCACGGCGAGGGTCAGAATCGGACGGATCCGCTTTCCGCCGGACAATAGGCTGTAGCGCATGGACGAATGCAGCAGATCGTCATGGGATGTCCGATTCCCGGCGAGGATGCCTTCGAGCGCTCCGTTCACCATCGCTCGCTTGGCACACAGATACTCCCCTACTTCTGGAAATCGCGTCGGGGACGGCTGGCAGGATGTAGTCATTGGAAACGCCTCCTGAGTTGTGTTAAAGTCTCTACTGCACGTTTTAGATACCTGTATGTCATCAGAAAGATGCCGACGATCATTCCGGTCGGAGCGAGTAGCCGGAATAAGGCAGTAACTGCAGGACCCACTCTGTGGCTCGATGCCGCCCTGCCTAACGAGCGCCAGAAGCGGAGGACCAGGAGCGGATACTGGTTGACCAGCAGGTGTGGAATGTAGACGGCGACCCGGTACAGAATGAACGTTGAAAATCCAACCGTAGCGACGAAGTAGCAACAAATGAAGGCGAGCGTCTTGGAATCGAAATTGAACGTATTCCTCAAGCCGGAGTCCAGAAGCCAGCGGGCCTTCTGGTCGAGATTGGCGACCCCGAAGGCATCGCTCAGAAGCCAATATCCATCCAGCTTAAAGAATGGGTTCAGGTTTTCGAGAGCCGTCAAATCGATCACGGCCGCAGCCATGAGATATGCGGGCCGGTGGTTGGTCATGTGAGCCACCATTAAGGCGGCAGCAAAGGCTGACTGGAAATAAACACCGGCGATGTCGATCACTACCCGCTCGGATCTGGAAAGCCGCCATGTGTCGGTTAAGTCCGCGAATAGCCGGGGAAAAACAAGGTAAACGCCGAACCCCAGAGGGCCATGCCTGGCACCCATCCATTTGCAGGCCGCCAGGTGGCCGAACTCGTGAATAAAGTACGAGGCGTAGAGGAGCCCGAGCACCAGCATCCAATCGGGCCCTCGCAAGGAACGCCACTCCGGATAGAACGCCTGGGGGTTACGAGTGAACCAGGCGGCTTGGATTCCAAAGACCGTGACGGCGACGAGGAGGCCTATCCATCGGTTAAACAGATACTGAAGAACGGCCGTCGCCGGGTCCAGAACCCGTACGGGCAACAGGTTGATTCGTAGCGTCAGGTTGGTTTGCTGGCGCCTCGCCTCTGTATAAACCTCGCGAAAATGCACGTACGGCCGGACGGGGTCTTCTACAATCTTGATATTGCTCAGAAAGCCCCAGATCGCTCGCGAGACATCCGGAGCGGAGATGGCGCAATTGGTGTCTTTGGACACGCGTTCCGCAATCTCTGCCGTGGTGCTGGCGCCATCGATGTGGGTGACGATGGTGTGAAGCGCTTCTGAGATCTGCCATCGCCTGCCGTTCGGATGCACCAACAGATACTTCTGATCGCGTTCCGAGGTATCGAACCGCATGATCTCGATCTCCGGAATCAATCGCGGGATGCTGGTGGGTTGGTAATCGATGCCGGTTTCAGTTTGCACTCTGCCTCGCCCCCCCAATAAAAACGGAAAAGTGGTTTGCCGCGCACGGCGCGGCGAATCGCTCCACTTCCCAAGATTCTTCTGAATTTCATCCCGCTCGCCGGGTGGCCTGAATTGGTTTGCCAGCCTGCGATGTCGCCGGAACCAACCAAGGCGGCCAAGCGAACCAGGTATTCAAATCAAACGACGCCATCGGAGCAACGACCCCAACTTCCTTGTCAACGCCAGCCCACCCGCAACGCATTCCGCGGCGGAAAGTAGTGACGATATCAATTTCAATTCCTTGCCATTTGCCTCGAATCGAACCGAATTGTCTGGAAAATAACACTTCCTATTTGTTTGAGTTCCGCAGGTGCTTCTTCCATGGCGCCATCCAGCACCTATAAATCCGAGTGCCGTAACGCTTAAAATCGCCAAAAGAATTAGTTGCGTGCACGTCTCCTAATGGGTTCGCTTCAGGGCGCTGCCACACGATTGGGGACGTCAGTTCTCAGTCGGGGTTTTCTCCGCACGGTCCACAATCAGAATGGAAGCCGGGATCTTCTGTACATCGAGCCTAAGACCCAGTTTGGCCTGCAAAGCAACGTTAAATAACCCCGTTTCTTCAAAATCATTAGCGTCGATACTGGACCGGGAGGTATCCATAAACGGCGGTTGTGAACCCGCCGTGGGTACTCCTGGGAAAAGCGATGATTTTGAGCTTTGAGCAACGTACTCCGCTACATCCACGGAGAAATCGTAATATCCTTTGATGCCCGTTCGGTCCACTACCGGAAATTCAGCGAGGCTCGACAACATATTGGCGAGCATCGACATGGGCACATGGTTGCCGATGAAGGCGGTACCGCGCCGGGTGATCCCGCCTTTGCTGTCTCCTGGGGATTCAGTCAGCTTGGGGCCGTTTTTCGCCACGCCCAGCGCGAATCCCTTGATCTCCCGGTCTTCCCAGTGGGCCGTCACCTTAAACCTCTGCGCCAGAAGTTCCTGCAACATTAGCCGCAAATCGTCGATTGAAGCTGGGCCTGCTGCCTTCGCCTGGATGTCGAATCGTCCTTCTTTCAAGAACGCCGGCCCCGATATGTAGGGGCCTTGAATGTGATACGCCCATTTCAAGCACGTGAGCAATGTAACTCTTTGCATCGAGAAGCCATCTGGCGTGGGGCGTACCATCTCGGGGGTAGCGGGACCTCCAGCCGGACTCGGCTTAACGGATGCGACAGCAAATTCCGGCCGCTTGGTTGAGGTCTGGGCGGAAACGAAAAAAGCTACAGACAGAAAACAAACTGTAAGGCGTCTCATTTGGGTCTCCTCATCTAATCGGACCGAACCGCAATGCCCCGATCCAGAAGATGCTCTGGCCTAGGCCGCGCCAGCCGCATAGCTCGCTACGGCCAACTCCCCGTGCGCCTTTTGGGGCTCGACCAGCAGTTCCTCATACATTCGCGCAATACACTGGCTATGCCATTGAATGGAGAAAGTCCTGGCACGATCCATCCCGCCACGGACCAGCCGGTCTCGAAGTGTCGAGTCGGACAGCACGGCGCAGATCGAATCCGCCAACTGCTTGGGGTTTCCGGTGTTGTAAAGCAGCCCGCTCTCGCCATGCCCGACAATTTCCGTGGGGCCGCCGCGAGACGGCACCACGACGGGCACTCCAGCAGCCATCGCTTCCAAGATGCATCGCCCAAATGGCTCGTTCTTGGTGCATAACACCATAACGTCGGAGACTGCATGGACTCGTTCGATATACTGTTCGAATCCCCAAAACACAACGGACTTCTCGATACCCACGCGGCGAACCATGTCTTGAAGTCCTGAATTGTAGGTGAAGTCCGCATCAGCCACTTCTCCGACCAGCAATGCGACGGTATCGGGAAGTCTTTCCAGAATGAAAGGCATCGCCTGCAACAATTCCTCCTGCCGCTTCTGCTCGCAAATGCGCGCAATCATACAGACGACCCGTTTTTCCTGAAGGCCGAACTTCTGCCTTAGGTGGTCGCGTTCCTCGACTGCGTGTTCGAACCGCTCCAGTTCGACTCCGTTATAGATTCGAACAACGGTCTGCGGCAACAGGTCGTGGTGCAGGAGATTGTCCGCGATGGCATCGGAAATTGCAATATTGCGAGCGGAAAAGGCAAACGGCTCGGGTAAGACCTGCCACTCGTTGTTCCTTTGCACTCCGTAGAACTTTCTCACGTGATGCACAATGGGCACGCCCAGATCGCGTGCCGCCACGGCGATTGGCATCCCGGCATCGCCGTTTACATGTATGATCCTGAAATTGCCAGCGCGGAGCAGATCACGGCAATAGATGACATTTCGTAAGGTGGGCAGCGAACAATCCTCGTACAGAATTTCGACCGGGATACCGGCCGCCTCAAGGCGGCGGCTTAACTTACCGCGTAAGGGCAGGACAACAAACGGTTGAAACCGGCTCCGGTCCAAATTCAGGATGGTGAGCGAGAAACTCTCCTCGGCGCCGGAGTACCCGACGCGAGCGGTTAAGAACAAGACTGGGATTCGTCCGTCATCCAACTGGTATCTGGCGGAATTGACGACAGGGCCGCAATGCCGGCTCCGAACCACGTGTTCTTTCATTTGGCGCGCGGAGAGGCTTCCGTTCCCGAGGTCTACGCCGGAGGCCAGTACAGCCTCGGCGGCCCGCAACGACCACCCACTCTCGGTAAGCAATGTCGCGGGTAATACCTTAGACGGAGGCCATGAATCGTCAGGGGTTACCTGGTTCATGGCGAATTCGCCCAATGCCGAGTCGTGGTACTGCTCACCGAGGCGATTCGCCTTCTTCATGACGGCTATGAAGTCATTGGTCATATTGACCGGCAAATCCAATCGCTTGAGCCTCGCGACCGCACGGGCTTCGAAAATCTCGGGCAGATAGCCGCGTGGACGTGCAAGACAAAAGGTCGCATCGGCCTTTTCCTCCCGATGGCTAGACAGCATTTCTCCAGCGATCTCACAGTCCGGGAATAAGGAATGGGGATGGAAGAGGACTAGGGTATCAAATTCGGCGTGGCACTGGCAGAATTCGGCAAGAGAGCCGAGCTTATCCAGCACCGTCGAGTGGAACACCTCACAGCCACTACCGTCAAAGACCTGATGGAGCAGGTCTGCGGTTCGATTATCGCTGCACAGCAGGAACACCGGTATGTCAGCCAGACCCGCTCGAATACGAGCCACTAAATGACGCACCGCTGGTTGTCCCGCAACATCCCCGAAGCTCCAATCTGCTTCGACGGAGTCGACGCGGACCGGCACCTGCACAACGGATACTGTCTCGTTCATGGTGTCCCCCCGTTTTAGGTACGGATTGGCATTTTGTAAATCCGTGATCCATATGAAATAGCATGGAAGACGCAAGCAAGTCAACAAGAAAAGCGTTAGAAACACACATTAGAAATCTGTGGTAAAACCTATTGACACCCCGCCGGGGGATATGATACCTTCCCGACTGGTATGCAAATGCATGCCGTAACTCACAAAAAAAAGGCGGTAATCAATGGAGAATCAGAACGACAAATTACCGATTGATCGTTTCGAAGCCCGACTTGCGTTAGAACTCGAAGAACGCATCGAGTTCGGCAAATGGAAGGCCGGCTGCAGTGGAAGCAGCTCAAAGGGTGGCAGCGCTGGCTGCGGCGCATCGTGGAGTTCCAGCTAATCGAGTCCAATGGACAACTGGCGCTCTCCGCCAGTTGTCCCCTCGCATCCTGAAATTAGCCGGCAGGCTGGAAATCGGAAAGAAAAGGCCGAATGAATTCCGTGGATTACGAATCTATCGCCCTGGAAGTTCGGGCAGAGTTGTGTGCTGTTTATGCAACCGCCATTCCTTCCTTTCGATTTGAACCGAGCAAGAAAACCAACTTTTACTACTACTATCCTTTTTTGTTCTGGGAGGCGTTCCCTGGCGTTACGTGCCAAGACGCGAAGACGATAGCTATCAGCGGCCGATTGTACCTCGACCACATCTGCACACTCGACGCTTTCATAGACGACTTCAACCCGCGCAATGGCCACTTGCCTCTCCTGAGCGCTCTCCTTCATGAACGGGCGTTGATCCTGATCGCATCTCTTTTTCCTTCGTCGTCGGAGTTTTGGCAGCACTTATGGCGATTTCATCAGGAATTCGCTGGCGCGGTGCTTGTGGAAAAGAGGTCGCATTTTGGGCGCGTGCAAGCCTATGAAGACAACGAGTTCTTCCGCCTTGCCAAGGGAAAATCAGCCTTGTCCAAGGCAGCGATTGCGGCACTGGCGGTCCTAAACGGAACACCAGAAAAGATGAGTGATCTGTGTGCTTCGCAGGATTACTTCAATGCCGCTCTCCAAATGTTCGACGACATCAAGGACTGGAAAATCGACTTCAAGAAACAGCGTTTCTCCTATCTCATTACACGCGGTGTTATCGAGGCTGGTCTGACGGATGTTGCAGACGGCTCAAGTGCCGTTATCGACCGTCTCGGTCGGCACCTATACTACTCCGGCACGATGGAGGCGGCGATCGACCTGGCCAGTGAATGGAGCGAACTGGCGATCGCCGGCGCCCGTGGCCACCATGTGGACGCCTGGGTGCATCTCTGCCAGGACCTGAAGTCGCGCATCGGGCACCTTAAAGACGACTTTGGCTTGATTCGCGCGCGCACCGTACTCAGGTCCGATCCCGAACGGCAAGTCCCCAAAGGCTCAGACATGATTGCATCGGCGGCGCAGTTCATTTTGGACCAGCGTGGTTTGGGCTATCCAGAAGCGCTCCATGCGATGAGCTTCGCCCTTCCCGATCAGGTGAACTCCGCCGATCACAATCATACGGGAATCGTTTTCCAGCGAGCTATCGTCACGGACGTTTTGCTGGATTTGCGTGACGCCGGTTTGTTCCAGTGCGACCAGGCGATTGACGAGGAGATCCACAAGCTGGTGGAGGCGCGGCTTCGCGACGTTCCTGGGGGCTGGAGTTACTTCCCGACCTTGAGGGACCTGCCTCCCGACGCAGACGACCTCGGTCAGATTTTGCAGGTTCTGGTGAGGGGCGGCTATTCTCAGACCCGCCCGTTGGTTGAGGAGCCGATTCGAATGCTGTTCGAAAAGTGCGCGCACCCGGATGGCTCTTTCGACACCTGGATACTGGATCCCGGTGCCACGGACCCGGTAACGCTTGCAATGGCGGCCTCCATACGTACTTCCTGGGGAAGCGGTCCGGATGTCGAGGTGATTGCCAACATGGCATACGGGCTGACGATATACGATCCCCACCGATTCGAGCGCGAGGTCGAAGGTGCCGTCACATATGTGGAAACGCGGCAGCAGCCTGCCGGCAACTGGATTCCGTCCTGGTACTCCAGCAGCTATTATGGAACTTACGTTGTGGCGCGTCTGCTGACTGCAACCAGGCCAGATTCACTCTGCCTTGCTAAGGTCTGGGAATTCCTGCTTTCCGCGCAACGGTCAGACGGCGGCTTTGGCGATCGATCGAGTACTCCGGTCGAAACGGCCCTGGCCATGCTTACCTGGTCGCTCCGGCTGGACCGTACGAATGGTAGTCCGAACCTGGCCACGGAGGCACTGCGATATCTGGAACTCACGTGCGCCGAGGATGGCTCCTGGGATCCGACTCCCTTCATCAAAATGGAGACCGACCGGGCCACGCGGCCACCTGGTACGAGATCCAGGAGAGTGTTGACTTATAAGAGCCGAACCATAAGCACGGCTTATGTATTGAAGTCCCTCCTGGTTCTTCAGAAGGAGGCATCGTGCAAACCACAGCCAGCATTGAGAACATAGTTCGGATATGCCACCATCGAACCATGAAAGTCCTCATAGTTTTGACGCTGGTGTGTTGGGGCTCTCCGGCTAATGCTGAAGATGTTTCCGATATCCTCAATCGGTTTGTTGTGGCGCAAAGGGCTAATGACGGCGAGGCGCGCCGCTATACCTATGTGGAGCACGCCGATTTTTTCACCTACGAGGATGGGGGCAAAAAGCTCCGGAAAGATCGATCCGAGGAGAACGAAATTATCTTCGTCGAGGGCCTTCAGTTCAAGAAGCTGATTTCGCGAAACGACCAGCCGCTGAGCGCGCGCGAACAGGCCGACGTTGAAAAGCACATGCAAGAAACTGCCGAGTACCGCCGGAGGCATCGTCAGCAGACGCCCGGCGGCAGAATCTCATTCGGGCGCGATCACGTGGATCTTGGATCGAATGAAGACCTGCTAAGTCTTTTTGACAGCCGCCTGGTAGGCGAGGATGAGATACGGGGCCACAAAGCCTGGGTCGTCGAATTGACGCCGAAGGCTGGGCTAAGACCGGCGAATGAGCATGAGCGGGAGGTGGTGAAGTTTCGAAAGAAGCTGTGGATCGAGCAGATGGATTATACGGCGCTGAAAGTGATCCACACTGTGGTGGAGTCAGGCATGTTTGCGAAACCAGGTACGACGGTCACTTTAGAATACGAAAGAATCCCCGGCGGACCTTACCTGGCAGCTTTCGTGGCGGTGGATATCCACAGGCAGGTAGGCAAGGAGATTCTTCCATCCGGCAGGACGGAGTACCGGAACACGCGATTTCAAAAGTTTGACGTTCAATCGTCGATTACCATTGACAAGCCGCAATAGTTCGATCCCGGAAGCAGGATCGTCGAGGGAAACTCATTAACCATGATAGTCGTCCGTCTTCGCAATGGCCTCGGCAATCAAATGTTCCAGTACGCTCTGGGTCGGAATTTGTCCATTCGATACGGCCGCGAGCTTTGCCTGGAAACGAGCTTGCTAAAGAAGGCGGGTGTGGTTCCTCGGGAGTACGGCCTTGGCGTGTTTCCCATCTCCTCACGCTTAGTTTCTGCAGAGGAAGTCAGCCGTATTGTGGAAGAACAGGGGGCCTACGCGGTTGTCTCACAGTCGTGGCGGGGCTACCATGCCTCTGCAGGTTGCGCGCCACATGCCACACTCACGGTTTACGACGGCCTCTGGCAGAGTGAGCGCTACTTTAGCGACATCGGGTCGACCATCCGAAATGACTTTGCCTGCGGGGAAGCCGATCTGGAACCTACGAAGCGTCAGATGTACCAAACGATTCGGGAAGGCGAGTCCATCTGCGTCCACGTGAGACGGACCGATTATCTGCTGAGGCACTACTCGATGCGGTTCACTGGACTTTCCTACTATGTCAAGGCGCTGGCCACGATTGACGAGAGGGTTCGGTCGCCGCACTTCTATATTTTTTCCGATGACCTGGCCTGGTGCAAGAAGAACCTTGCCCTGGAGGGGAGGGCGCACACATTCGTTGAGGAACTCGGGTGGCCACAGTTTATTCTCATGACTGGGTGCAAGCACTTCCTCATCGCCAACAGCACATTTTCATGGTGGGCGGCGTGGCTCGCAACGTGCCCGGAAAAGATCGTAGTTGCACCGCCGAATTGGTTTCACGACGATGAAGCCGCTTCACGCGATATCATTCCCGATGCGTGGCTGCGATGCCAGTCTCTCCCGGAATGAAGGGTGGAGAAGGCCAGTCCACTGTTTGGTGTAGCCTATGTGGTTGAAACGTGACCTTCGGGGCTCACAGCGGCGCTCCGCTTACAGTTGGTAATTCATGATGAAGGTTCTTATCACAGGTTCTGGTGGTCTCATTGGCTCTGTAGCGACGTCCTCGCTTCTAATCGCTTTCCAAGTTTGGAAGGCGTGGGCTACAGAAGTGATTTGGGTGTGGCTATTTTA
>PMTT01000871.1 GCA_003167275.1 Bryobacterales bacterium
GTTCAGAGACTCGTCTCGACGCTTTTTCGGGTTGCCCGCCAGATCCGGGACCGGCGTGGCTTCTCGGCGCTTTTCGCCCGTACGCCATGCTGGTTGTATGGCCGCCAAAGCGTCCCGACGAATCGGGACGCGGCAGACTGAAGTCCGCGCCACGAGCACCAAGATGTAACGCCACTCCCCAGCCAAGCGTCCAAAAGGAATCAACATGCTTCAGTCGGGTACCTATCGCCACGGAATCGCCCTTTGTCTGGCCGCGATCGCCTCCCTGTTCCTGCCGGCCCTGTGCCGCGGGCAGGCCACCTCATTCAACATCTCCACCGTCGCCGGAAACGCCAACGCCGGCTACGGCGGCGATAACGCATCCGCCACCAAAGCGCAGATCAACGCGCCCATCCAGGTGGCCGTCGACTCGTCGCACAACCTCTATATCGCCGACAGCGTCAACAACCGCATCCGCAAGGTATCGGGCGGCACCATCTCGACGGTAGCCGGCAGCGGCGGGGCCGGGTACGCCGGCGACGGAGCCGCGGCCATCAAAGCCACGCTGTACCACCCCTACGGCGTGTGGGTCGACCCCTCCGGCAATATCTTCATCGGCGACCTCGACGATAACGTGGTCCGTAATGTTACGGCGGGTGGCACCATCAGCACCGTGGCGGGCAATAATGCGGCAGGCCCAGGCTTTTCGGGCGATGGCGGCGCGGCCACCAGCGCGCAGTTCTACCAACCGTTCGGCGCCATCACGGATGCCGCCGGCAACCTTTACATTACCGACAGCGGCACCCATCGCATTCGCAAAGTGGACACCAGCGGCAACGTCACCACCATCGCCGGCAACGGCACCGGAGCCGGCACCGGCGTTGGAGCCTTCTCGGGCGATGGCGGCCTGGCCACCAAGGCCCAACTCTTCCGCCCCTGGGACGTCAAAATCGATTCCGCGGGCGACCTGTACATTGCCGACTACAACAACAGCCGCATCCGCATGGTGACTCCCGATGGCGTGATCAACACCATCGCCGGCGGCTCCGGTCAGGGCTACGCAGGAGACGGCGGCTCCGCCACCGCGGCCAAGCTGAATTTCCCCACCGGCATCGCCCTCGACACCAATGGCACCCTGTACATCGCCGATTCCGGCAACAACGTGATCCGCCAGTTGACGCCTACCGGTCCATCGGTCAGCGCCGGCGGCGTAGTATCGGCCAGCGCCTTCGGCGCGTTCTCCGCCATTGCTCCCGGCACCTGGATTGAGATCTACGGCACCAACCTCTCCACCGACCGGCGCTCGTGGGGGACCACCGACTTCCAGGGCGCGCAAGCCCCCACGACGCTCGACGGCACCGGCGTCACGATTGGCGGCCAGGCGGCCTTCGTGGACTTCATCAGCGGCGGACAGGTGAACGCGCAGGTGGCCTCCAACACGCCGACAGGCTCGCAGACTCTGACCGTGAAGACCCCTGCCGGCACCACGTCGTCCTATACCGTCACCGTGAATTCGATCGAGCCCGGCCTGTTGGCACCTCCATCGTTTAACGTCGGCGGAGTTCAGTACGTCGGAGCGGTCTTCACCGACCTGGCGACGTATGTACTGCCGCCCGGTGCAGTCGCCGGTGTCACATCGCGGCGCGCGAAGGCCGGCGACACGATCGTCCTCTACGGTGTCGGATTCGGCGCGGTCACTCCGACTATCTCCGCGGGCCAGATCGTCGGGCAAACCAACCAACTCGTGATAGCCCCCCAGATCACCATCGGCGGGACTCCCGCGACGGTAACCTTCGCCGGCCTGGTGCAAGGCAATGTAGGCCTGTACCAGTTCAACGTGACAGTCCCGAGTGTGACAGCCAGCGACAAGGTCCCCGTGACATTCACAGTAGGCGGCGCGGCAGGAACGCAGACGTTGTATACCACGATTCAATGACGTGGCACAGGCGTTCTTGCCTGTGTTGGTTTTTCTTAACTTTGGCCCCATCCGGCGCGCCTCGATAACCTAACCAGCGCGATTGCGAGATAATATAGCCCATGGCCATAACAGACCAGGTCGACCTCTCCCGAATCACGGTGATACCCGGTCAGCGTTCCGGCCAACCCTGCATTCGCGGCTTGCGCGTGACAGTTTGGGATGTATTGGACATGCTCGCTTCGGGCATGACAGAGGGTGAGATTTTGGACGACTATCCGTACCTGGAGATGGCGGATTTTCCAGCCGTCTACGCGTACGCTTCCCAGGCAGGGCGGGAGAGCCTCTCTCGTTGAAGCTTCTTATTGATGTTTGCGCTGCGATGTGTCTTTACGGCGCCCACCCGGGCATTACGTACGCGTAGAACATCACGATCAGTCCGATCACGCTGGCCAGCAGCACGCTGTGCTTCATCGTGAACCGGAACAGCAGCGCTTCGTCCTCGCGCTTCATCGAGGTCGCGCAGGAGGCCACCGCGATACTCGTCAGGCTGATCATCTTGCCCATCACGCCCCCGGCCGAATTGGCGGAGGCCATCAGCGCGGTGTTCATCCCTAGTTTGGTGGCAGTTACTACTTGCAGCGTGCCGAAAAGGGCGTTAGCCGAGGTGTCACTGCCAGTCAGGAAGACTCCCAGCCACCCCAGCAGCGCGCTGAAGAACGGGAACAACCTCCCAGTGGCGGCAAAGGCCAGCCCGAGCGTGGCGGTCGCACCCGAATAGTTCATCAGCATGGCCAGTCCCAACACGGCAGCCAGTGTCAGTTCCGCCAACGCCAGTTGTTTGGCGGTGTGGGCGATCACGCCCGCGAACTTCCGGGGCTTCAAGCCCGCTACCATGGCCGCGAGGATCGCCGCGAACAGGCACGCCGTCCCCGAGGCCGAAAGCCAGGTGAAATTGTAACTGGCGGGGTATCTTGAAGGCGTCGCCACCACGGGCGGCATCCGCACGATGGTGTTGTGCAGGCCCGGCCAGTTGACCGGCATGTTGACGCTGTCCAGCTTCGCCTTCACTGGTGCGTAGCTCCAGAGCAGGACAAATACCACGAGCAACACGTAAGGCGCCCAGGCCACGGCAATCTCGCGGCCCGTGTGTTTCGACTGTGGACGCGGGCCTCCCGTGAAGCGGATCACGATAATCAGCGCGCCCATGGCGGCGAGCGACGACAGGATGTCGGTCAGCAAGCCGTTGACGTAGTTCGAAACCACAAACTGCGTCCCGGCAAAGGCGATACCGCAAACCGTCACGGCGGGAAGAACCGCCTTCAGGCCTTTCCATCCCGACATCACCAGAATGAGGTAAGCCGGGATGAAGAGCGAGACCGGCGCGCAAATGCGGCCCACCCCGGAGCTCAGACGGCTGAACGGCAGGCCCGTGGTCACCGCCAGCGTCGTGATGGGAATCGCGATGGAGCCGAAAGCCACCGGAGCGGTATTGGCAAGCAGGCAGATGGCCGCCGCCTTGAAGGGCTCGAAGCCCAGGCCCACCAGCATCGCCGAGGCCACCGCCACGGGGGTGCCGAATCCGGCGGCCCCTTCCACGAAGGCCCCGAAGGCGAAGGCGATCAGCAGCGCCTGCAGGCGCGGATCGGCGGTCAGGTGGCCGATCGAGTCCTTGAGCAGATCGAACTTACCGCTCTCGAGCGTGATGCGATAGAGCAGGATCGCGGTGAAGACCACCCATCCGATGGGGAACAGCCCGAAGGCCGCTCCGAAAGTGATGGCGCCCATCATCCGTCCCAAAGGCATGCCGTACACCAGGACAGCCACCAGCGCGGCAGCAGCCAGTCCGGCCAGCGATGCCATCCAGGCAGGCTTGCGGACCACGCCCAGCAACACCAGCAACACGAAAATGGGGATGGCGGCCACCAGTGCCGATAACGCCAGGCTGTCCGAGACAGGAGTGTAGTTTTGCTGCCACATAGTGGTTATCCTTGAACGCGCCGTTCCTTCTCTCGCCAGAAAGTCTCACGCAGTTCCCGCTTGAGGATCTTTCCCGTGCCGGTCTTGGGCAGCGGGTCCTCTGAAAAGTGGAAACGGCGCGGCATCTTGAACTTCGCGATACGGCACAGCAGGAAGTCCGAGAGTTGCGATTCGGCGAGCTGTTGTCCCGGTTTGAGAACGACGAAGGCCGCTGGCACCTCGCCCCACTGTGAATCCGGGGACGAGACCACCGCGCACTCCAGGACCGAGGGGTGCGCGAAGATGGCGCGCTCCACCTCGATGGAAGAGATGTTCTCGCCGCCGCTGATGATGATGTCCTTCTTGCGGTCCACGATGTGGATGTAGTTCTCCTCATCCCAGACGCCCATGTCCCCACTGTGTAGCCATCCGTTGGACATTACCGCCTCGGTGGCCTGCGACTCCTTGTAGTAGCCGTCCATGATGTTGTCGCCGCGCATTACGACTTCTCCGATGGAGGCCATGTCGCGCGGCACGTCGTTCATCTGGAGGTCCACGACCCGCACCTCACAGCCCATCAGCGGCCAGCCGGCCATCGCCATGTGGCGCAGGCGGTCGTCCTCGTCCGTGTAGACGACCGTGCTCTTGGCGCGGGCGCCGGTGGCGACGGGGCCGCTTTCCGTCAGGCCGTAGCCCGCTTCCACGCGGCAGTGAAACATCTGTTCCATGCGCGCGACCAGTTCGGGCGAGGACGCCGCGCCGCCCAGCATGATGCGGTGCAGGCTGGAGTAGTCGAAGTTGCCGCCCTCCGGGCAGTTTAGCAGCGCATTGGCCATCGTGGGGACCAGCGCCATCCCGGTGGCCTTCTCTTCGTGGATCAGGCGCAGCACCAGCAGCGGATCGAACCGCCGCACCATCACCTGCAGCAGGCCGTTCATGGTGGAGGAGTGAGCGCGTCCCCAGCCATTGGCGTGGAAGAGGGGGATGGTGTGCAGTTCCACGGCATTCTCGTTGGTTGGAAAGGTTGCGGCGCAGGCCAGCGCGTGCATGTAGAGCGTGCGGTGCGAGAGCATCACGCCCTTTGGGATGCCGGTGGAACCGGACGTATAGAACAGCTCGCCGATGGCGTTCTCGTCGAGGGAGAAGAGGTCGGGGCGTTCGATGCGACCATGCGCCAGCAGGTCCTCATACGGTTCGCCGGTTTCGATCCACTGCTCGACTTTGGGGCAGACCGGGCGAAGCTGTTCGACGATGCTCTCGAAGTCGGGTTCGAAAATCACCACCCGGGGCTCGGCGTGGTTGAGGATGGAAGTCAGCTCAAAGCAGGTGAGGCGCACGTTGAGCGGCATGACGATGGCGCGCGCCAGGGGAACGCCGAAATAGCCTTCCAGGAGCTGATGATTGTTGAAACTGAGGTAGGCGACCCGGTCGCCGGGCTGGACGCCCCGGGCGAGGAGGCCGGCGGCGAGGCGCTCGCACCGCTCCCCGAATTCGGCATAGGTAAAGCGGCGGTCGCCGGACACCACGCCGGTCTTTTTTCCGTAGAGATCCACGCCCCGGTACAAGCAGCGGATCGGGCTGAGCGGCACGTACATGACTTCAGATTGTACACCGGCGGGTGGTTTATCGGCTCAGTTATGATAGAGGGAACCATGGACGTCGAAAAGACCATAGAGTTTATCCTGGAGCAGAGCGCCGCCACGGATGGACGGATTGCGGCCAATGCTGCACAGATTCAAGAATTGACGGCCGATGTCGCTGATCTGAAGGAGGTTACACGGCACCACACGGCTGATCTCGACCTGCACATCGAGTGGATGACGGGGATGAGCCACGCCCTGCAAGATCTGGCCAGCCAGATGAAGGAGGGTTTTGACAAGGTGGCTGTAAAGCACGCGGAGTTGGCAGATATGCAGAAGACGACGCAGGAGAATCTGAATATCCTCATACGCACCGTGCAGGATATTATTCCCCGGCTGCCGAAGTAGCGCCCAGACCGCGGGCGCAATTATGGATATCGAAAAGATGAGGCAGTTCATCCGTGAACAGAACGCGCTCAACGCGATTCAACTGGACAAACTGACAGCCCAGATCGCTCAGCTCGCCGAAGTGAAGGAGGTTAGACGGCAGAACTTGGCTAAGCTCCTCCAAGCGCGCACGGAGAGCATGCTGAAGGTTAGCCAATCCTTGAAGGATCTGGCGGAGCAGATAAAGTCCAGTGGGGCCAGTATGGATGTCAAGCATGCAGAACTAGCGGAGATGCAGAAGGCCACCCGGGAGAATCTGAATGCCCTCCTCCGTACGGTGCAGGAGAATCTTCCCCGCCTGCCGAAGCAACAATCTCCGGGTGACGGCCAGCACTGAGAATAGCGGAGTGAGTTTGGCGATCGTGGCCAGTCCCAACCCGCACCACGTATCGTAGATCGACATTCCCCGGCTAGAAATGGGGCATCAGGACTCAGAGCGATAGCCGTTCACCCACCATTCCACTCCATCGGCCTCCGTGGCGTCGGGCACTTCCCATCGCTCCATCATTCGCTCCAGGGCTTCCTCGCCGACCGCGGCCTCGCGTTTCCGATTCTGCTGAAACAGCCGGTCCCGAGTCGCCTCCAGGTAGACGATCCGGACGCGCGCACCATAGCCGGTGAACAAGTCGATGAGCTGCCGCCGCACGTCCCGGCTCAGGTTCGTGGCGTTCCAGGCGAAATCGCGCGCCTCACGGAGAAATGTCCGGGCCGCTTCGCGAGCCGCCTGAATCACGGCACCCTGGTTGCCCGTCGCGGCCGCTCCGAGAGTCTTGCGGATCCCGTCTAGCGAGACTACCGGCACGCCGCTCAAATGGTCCCGGATCCATGTGTCTTTGCCTGACCCGGGCAAGCCTGCGAGCAGGGTCGCTTCGCATCGCGAATCGTCATAAGCCAGGTAGTTGGGGTCGCGGCTCTCCGACCGAAAGTACAGGAAGCGGCTGTGGGCCGATGGAAACCGCCGCGGCCCGTGGAGGCATTCCTGTTCGCGGCAATACTCCTCGAACAGCGCCACTTGCTCCAGAATCGAGCCCTGATCCGCCGAGTACCGGCCCAAGGCATCAGCCCTCGCCAGCAACGCCAACAGATCGCACCTGGCAGCCTGGCTAATCCGAAATGCCAGCGGTCGCGCGTCCGCGCGGTTGATGAGATGGAAGGGCGCCTGGTGGTATCGCACCAGCCCACAGACCTGTTCCCGGGCCGCGAAGTCCATGCCCAGATCCCACAGAATGCGGCGGGCATCGATGGCGCCGCGCAGCGAATGGCCGGGGCTCCTGATCCGGCCATCTTCGTGCCGCGTGCACGATGGTTTGGCGACATCGTGGAGCAGGGCGGCCGCGAACAGAATCTCCCGATCCGCGGCTGGCAGCTCACGCCATGCCTCCATACCAGCGAGCGCCTCCGACACCATACGGACATGCGTCCAAACGTCGCCCTCCGCATGAAATACGGGATCCTGCGGGCAACCTCGCATCGCCTGGATCCAGGGGAAGCGTTGATCCAGACTGTCCCAGTCCACCCGCCATTCGGGCGGCGCTGGGAATGCAAACGGGAACGGGCTTATAGTTCGAACAGGTCCACCCCCTGGCGCAGCCGGTTGGGCTCGATTTGCCGGTCCATCCAATGGGTCTCCGAATCCGCCACCGCCTGCAGGAACCCTCTCCGCACGTACTTGTAGCGGCCCAGAACGCGTCCATCCGCTTCCCATTTGATGTAGAGGCCTTCCATCAGCTCCGACGAGGAGCACCTCGACCGGCTGAGCAGCCCCTCCCACGCGGGTACGTGGCCTGTGGCCAGGACCGGCACCGACCGCACAGGAGAGCCAGCCAGCATCGCGTGGCGCCGGCCGGTCGAGAGGAATGCTCCGGTATCGCGGTCCAGCATGTCGAACTCCAGGAAATAGTGTGGCAGGTCGTCGTAGAAGATCGTGTGGCGGGCATACAGCCACTCCCCGTACATCAGGTAGCGGCTTCCCAGAATCCCCTGGAGCGAGTCACGGTGGGAACTCGCCCAACGTTTAAAGAGATCGAACTGGCGCTCCCTCGGGCCGCCCGTGAGGACGTGGCCGCGGCTCTGCAGGACCAGCATCCCATCGGCATCGAAGCTGATCCCGGCATTCGAGCCGTCCAGCTTCTCCTCGATCACCAGCGGCAGTCCTTCCAGGCCGGCCGGCTTCACGATGGCGAGGTCCTCGTCGCCGAGTTGCACACGGGAACCGTCCAAATGGGGGGTTCTGGGGTACTTGACGATGCCTCTCATGGGAGTTGCGCCAGCATGATGCGGTGATTCGGCACATGCTCGAAGGTGGTGCGCGTTGCGCCCGCTTCGGCGGCCATCTTCTCGAGTTGCCGCAGGGTGAACAGATGGAGATGCTCGGGGTTCTCATCCGGGGTGGAGGGCGCGCTTACCACCACAAAACGCCGCGCGGACCGGAAGACCTCCCGTAACGCCCG
>PMTT01000407.1 GCA_003167275.1 Bryobacterales bacterium
CTCGCGGCCAAGTCTTGAGAAGGGAGGCATCGACATTCTTCTCGATCCACAATGCCAACTGAACGCTGCTACCGAGGTTGAATTCGGACCCGAACAGAGCTTTGAGTTCCTGATGGACTCGGCCGCGGTCGGCGACCCAGTTGGCCATTAATTCCTGCTGGGCCTCCCGATCGAAAAAGCACCCGTTCAATTGCATGCGCGCGATTGGGTGTTGCGCATCACGCATGAGCTCGTAACAGCGCAGTCGGCTTTTTCTTCTAATCTTGCGGTCCAGCTGCGGAAAGAGGCGATGAACCACGACCGCATCGAGCGCGGCATACTCCAGTTGTTCCTCCGAGAGAATGGGCACATTCCAATCGGATAATTGCTGCTCTTTTGAAATCTTCCAGCCGAGTTCGCTCTCAGTGAGCGCGGCTAGCGACGGCCGATTCCCAGCGAGGGTGTTCGACTGCAGCATCGTGCAATCGATTCTTCTCGGCTCCAAACCGGCATGGATGAGGTGCTGCAACTCAAATATTGCGTTGTGGGCCACAAATGGTTTACCCAGGAGCGGCCTTAAGACTGCCGGCGGCACCGCAAAGAGATCGAACACGAACGCCTCATGACCGCCCACATATAGTTGGAGTAATCGGATCCTCGACAGATGCGGGTTGAGACCAGCCTGAGGGTGGCTCGCGTACAGAGCCAACTTCGCGGTTTCGACGTCGATTCCGAAATGACCAGTCTCCTCCACGAGCGAGCGGATGACGTGCTCGGCCTCCTCGGCAGTGCGGACGTACCGCACCGAGATATCCAAATAGGTGAGCAGGCCGCCAGCGCCAAGCTCCAACGGTTCGGGTTTGGAAATCAGACGCTCGTCAGCGACCGCCGGCGGTGGACAAGGGATGCCTTGAGCGATGACCTCGCCGTCCGTTTCGCTCTCAGGGACCTGAACATCCCACAGAGGTGAATTTGCCCAGTCGTCTAGAAACATATTGTTTAAGTCCGGCCTTTTCTTATGTACCCGCCGTACCCGACGCCAGAGTTGGTATTGACGATGCAGGTGGGGACAGCTTAACCCAAGCATCAAAGTCCACTTGGGAGGAGGCGTACCCGCCGTACCACTGTACCCGCCACTATTCGGCGAAGATGGAAGATCGAATGCGGTAGAGGCGCTGCTTCCCCAGTCCGGGCAGGCGCTTTTGATACGTCATCCGACCTCGCTCGTTTACCTCCAAATGGCCGCGGTCAAGCAGAGCCTTGAGTGCAGTGTTGGGGTCAAAGCCCTTACATACTTCAGTCCGAAAAGCGCCCGGTAGCACGTAATAGACGAACAACATATTCTCCGAGTCCTCTTCTGAGCCAACCCCACCAGTCGGATCGCCGCCTTCTTCCAGAATCTCCTCGCGGAAGCCGACGCGGTCCCGGGTAAACGTCTTCTCGACTTTAGTTGAATCATCCACGCAGATGGTCTCAAATCGACTTGTACCGTTCAGCGTGAGGAACAAACGAATTTGCGCAATGGCCGCCTCGGTGTCACCCGCACCCAAGCTGCCCCGGTGTTCCAGCCAAGCCCTAAAGCAGGTCACCGCAGCCCTTGTTGCCTCACCCTCAAGCCAGCCGGTAATGCCCATATCACTGGCGCACTCACCGGCAAACGCAACCAGCCCGAACCGGCGCGCCGCCCGGAATATCTCGCCGGCCGCTTTCGGGTTGACGTGGATCTCTAAGAACTTTGCGATGAAACCCTTGGCAGCATTCGCCACTCGATCGCGGTCCTGAACCAGCCGCTCAAGGAAGGCGATGCTTGCAGTGCCGTAGTAGTTGGAGGCGGCGGAGGTTAACAGGTTTGCGAACTGATCAGGGGAGGAAGAATCATGGATGTCCTCAAAGATGCCCATCCCTTTGCCAGCATCTGCCGGTACATCGATGAGCCTTGCCTCCTGGCCCGCGCGAACTTGGTGCCCGGCCGACATCATGTGGTCGGCAAGGCTGATCTCGCCGGTCGACAGGAAAACCACTGACCATAACATTGGTGCCCGTACTCGGATGTCCTTGGTCATCCTGACCTTTCCCTGGCCGATGGCGAGCATGTATGCGACCCGCCCAGTTTCGTCCGGGGATACCTGGCCGATCTCATCCAGGCATAGAAATGTGTCGTTGGACATCTCCGCAACCGCCTCGAGGCCGTTGCTTGTAGCGCGCCAAGTCTGCGTGAAACCTTTCGGACCGCCGCCCCAACCGCTGCCGGCGACTGCCAGTGCGGTCGTCTTTCCAGTGGAGGAGGCTCCTCGGTAGTGAAAACCACCTGGCTCCTGCTCGACGATCTTGAGCAGCGCACCGACGAAGGCGAGGGCTAATGCAAACACGAGGCGTGAATTGCCAGCGCAAAGGCGCGCAATCTTGTCCTTCCATTCGCTGAGCGTGCCCTTTTCGTGATAACGGTGCGCATTGCCGCGCGGCCCGTGATATTTCACGGCCGGAGAGTCTGGTGGCGCAATTGTCCGCTCCGGCAAAACGAAGGACTTCTCATGCCAACCGACGCGCGATGTGACAAAGATGTTATGGGGCATCTGGTTCTGCACCCATAACGCAAGACGCTCCTTTGCGAACCGGTTCGGATTGACGCGCACACCCAAGACGAGCAGCACCCCGGCCAGCACGGTTCCACCATCTGCGAGCTCAGACATCGGGACTACCACTTCGTGTATGGACCCGTCTGGCGTGCGAACCTCCAGATCCCGCCCCCAATTGGTGCTGCCAATCTCCCGGGTCGCTGCGGTTACTTTGAACGGGGAAGAGAGGAAGGATGGCCCTGTCTTCGGGTCGACATAGTAGATGCCTTGCTCGTTCACCACATATCCACGGCTCGACGATTCCGGGGCAGGGCTGTCCAGGATCTCCTTGATCGCCGTCGCAACCACATCGGCGCCGGCCGCGGC
>PMTT01000710.1:0-8150 GCA_003167275.1 Bryobacterales bacterium
ACGCGGTAGGCGTCGGTGTGACGGACCACCGTTCGGCGATGCGCTTCGGCGGCGCGCAGGCGGCGCAGATAGAAATCGCGGCCGATCTCTTCCACCTGGCGCGAGAGCATGCGAATGGCGATTTGCGAGGCGGAACTGTGGTGGGCAGTGCCGATCGGCCGGCCGTTGGCATCGGCGACTTTGACGGCAGCGCCGGGTTGAGCGCCGTCGCGATCGGTAATGTCGCTGGCGAAGATCCAGGGATGCCCGGAGGCGACCCGGCCGGCCGCCTTGCGGTTGACGCGGACTTCATTCATTTGGAGTTCCCCACGTGGCGCGGACACTCGTNNGAGACTCGTCTCGGCGCATTTGGTGGCTCCACAAATGCTCGCTCGAAAGGGCAACTGCGTCGAGACGAGTCTCGACGCGGCACGAGTGTCCGCGCCACGGAGAAAACGTTTCATCGCATTTCCTGCAGTCGGCGAATGCGGTCTTCTGTCGAGGGGTGCGTCGAAAACAGTCGTCCGATCCCCCCACCCACAAACGGCTTGATGATGAACAGATGCGCGGTGGACGGCGTGGCTTCCATCGGGATCTTCTTGGACCAACCCTCCAGTTCCTGCAAGCCCTGGATCAGCGGATAGGGGGAGCCGACATACTTGGCGGAGGCGGCGTCGGCATCGTACTCGCGGGAGCGGGAAATCGCCAGTTGGATCAGCATGGCGGCGAAGGGGGCGAGGATCATCATGATGAGGGCGGCCGCACCGCCGCCGCGGTTGTCCTCGTCGCGGCTCCCGCCGAACCAGAATGCCATGCGGGCCAGCATGGTGATAGCGCCCGCCAGAGTCGCGGCCACCGAGCTCAACAGGATATCGCGATGCAGCACGTGGCCCAGTTCGTGGGCCACGACGCCTTCGAGCTCCTGGTTGTTCATGATTTCGAGGATCCCGGTGGTGAAGGCCACGGAGGCGTGCGAGGGGTTGCGACCGGTGGCGAAGGCGTTGGGCGAGGGCTCGTTGATCAGGTATAGCTTCGGCATCGGCAGGCCCATCCGTTCACATAGGCTGCGGACGAGCGGCGCCACGCGGCGGTAGACGTCGTAGTTCTCGGATTCGGTAACGGGTTGAGCCGAGTACATCGAAAGCGCGATCTTTTCGGAGAAGAAGTAACTGAAGAAATTCATCGCGACTGCGAAAGCCAGGCCGTAGTAGAGGCCGTTCCGGCCGGCCAGCGCGCCCCCGCCGAGGACGAGGATTGCGCTGAGCAGGCCGAGAAGCAGAGCGGTTTTGAGAGTGTTGGTGGTCATGAGAGTGGCCTCAGGAGATTGCGATCAACGCCGAGACGCCGAGGCGCGGAGGAGAACACAGGATCTCGGCGAACTCCGCCGTCTCTGCGCTCAAACCGCGCTTCGGTTGCGCTCCCGGCACTGGATCCTACTGCCGGTTGGCGCGCCGAGGGGGTCGAGAGCGCCGAGGTAACAACTCTCTTTCCTCGGCGTCTCTGCGTCTCGGCGGTGAGCATGTTTTTTGCGGTCGTCATCTTCAGCCTATGACCGCTTCCTCACGGTCGCGGCTCGGAAAAACTGGCACCAGCTTGGTGAATTCGAGATCGCCGCCCTCGGGGCGCGCGTCCACCAGGATGGTATCACCTTCCAGAAACTCGCCCGAGATCAGCTTGAGCGCCAGCGGGTCCTGGATCAGGCGCTGCACCGCGCGCCGCATGGGGCGGGCGCCGTATTGCGGATCGAAGCCTTCGCTGATGATCTGGTCCTTGGCGGCGGTCGAGACTTCCAGCTTCACCTTGCGGTCCTTCAGTAGCCTTCCGACGATGTCCAATTGCAGGTCCACAATCCTGCCCAGGTGCTCGCGAGTCAAGGTATTGAACACGATGATATCGTCCACGCGGTTCAGGAATTCGGGACGGAACTGGAGACGCAACGTGTCGAGCAGGCGCTTGCGCGTTTCCTCGTTCCCCTTGTCCTTGGCGTGAACCGAAAAGCCGATAGTATTCTTCTCCACCATCCCGGTCCCGACGTTGGACGTCATTACGATCACCGCGTTCTTGAAGCTGACGGTGCGGCCCTGGCCATCGGTCAGGCGGCCGTCATCCAGAATCTGCAGCAACATATGGAAGACGTCCGGGTGGGCCTTCTCGATCTCATCGAACAGCACCACGGAGTAGGGCCGGCGGCGGACCTGTTCGGTGAGCTGACCGCCTTCGTCGTAACCCACGTATCCGGGAGGCGCACCCACCATGCGGGCGACCGCGTGCTTCTCCATGTATTCGGACATATCCACCCGGATCATAGCCTTGTCGTCGTCGAACAGATAGTGGGCCAGCGAGCGCACCAGCTCGGTCTTGCCGACGCCGGTGGGGCCCAGGAAAATGAAGCTGCCGATGGGCCGGTTGGGGTCGCCCAGGCCGGCGCGGTTGCGCAGGATCGCGTTCGAGACCAGGCGCACGGCCTCTTCCTGGCCGATGACGCGGTCCTTCAGGCGTTCGGGCATCTGCACCAGCTTCTGGATTTCGCCTTCCATCATGCGAGTCACCGGGATGCCGGTCCACTTGGCCACAATGCGGGCGATATCGTCTTCGTCGATCTCCTCTTTGAGGAGCGCGTGCTCCTTGACGGCTTCGAGCTCCTGTTCGGCGGTTTGAATGTCCTTTTCGATCTGGGCGAGGCGGCCGTAGCGGAGCTTCGCGGCCTTTTCCCAGTCCCCCGCGCGAGTGGCTTTCTCCTCTTCCTGACGCAGGCTGTCCAACTCCTCCTTGAGCTGCCGCACGCGGGTGATGGCGCCCTTTTCGCGGCTCCAGCGCTCCCGCAGGTTGGCGGACTCGCCACGCAGGCGTTCGAGCTCGTTCTCGATATGGCGCAGCCGTTCGTGCGAGGCGGCGTCCTTTTCCTTGCTGAGAGCCTGCCGCTCGATTTCCAGGTGGGCGGTCCGCCGGTCGAAGTCGTCGATCTCGATCGGCACGGAGCCGATTTGCAGGCGCAGGGCGGAGCCGGCTTCATCGATCAGGTCGATGGCCTTATCGGGCAGGAACCGGTCGGCAATGTAGCGGTGCGACAGTGTGGCGGCGGCCAGAATGGCGGCATCCTTAATGCGCACGCCGTGGTGGATCTCGAACTTTTCCTTGAGGCCGCGAAGGATGGCGATGGTGTCTTCGATGGTGGGCTCGCCGACCATCACGGTGCGGAAGCGGCGGGCCAGCGCCGCATCCTTTTCCACGTGCTTCTTGTATTCGTTGAGGGTGGTGGCGCCGATGCAGCGCAGTTCGCCGCGGGCCAGCGCGGGTTTCAGCAGGTTGGCGGCGTCGATCGCGCCTTCGGCCGAGCCGGCACCGACGAGCGTGTGCAGCTCATCGATGAAGCAGATGATTTCCCCGTTGGAGTCGATGATCTCCTTGACCACGGCCTTGAGGCGATCCTCGAACTCGCCGCGGAACTTGGTGCCGGCGATCATGGAGCCGAGGTCGATCGCGACCAGTTTCTTGTTCTTGAGCTGGTCGGGGACGTCGCCGCGGACGATCCGCTGGGCCAAGCCTTCGACAATCGCCGTCTTGCCGACTCCAGGCTCTCCGATCAGCACGGGGTTGTTCTTGGTGCGCCGGCTGAGGACCTGCATGACGCGGCGGATTTCGTCGTCGCGGCCGATGACGGGGTCCAGCTTCCCCTGACGTGCCGATTCCGTCAGATCGTGGGCATAGCGTTCCAGGGCCTGGTACTTCGTCTCGGGGTTCTGGTCGGTGACGCGCTGCTTACCGCGCACGGAGACGAGGGCTTTGAGGATCGCGTCGTGAGTGGCGCCGGCGCGGTAGAGCAACTGGCCGGCGGGGTCGTTGCGCTCCTCGGCGATGGAGAGCAGGAGGTGCTCGGTGGACACGAACTCGTCTTTGAAATGAGTGGCTTCGTCGAAGGCGCGCTCCAGCACCTGGTTGAGGGGTTGCGAGAGATACATTCCGGCCTGTCCGCCGACGGTTTTAGGCAGATTCTGGAGCAGGTTGCGGGCTTCGGACACGATCGCGTCGGGGTGAACGCCGCACTTTTCGAGGACCGGCCGTACGATCCCTTCCTTTTCTTCCGCCAAGGCGATGAGCAGGTGGAGAGGGAACATCACCTGGCTGTTGTTTTTTTCAGCAATTGCTTGGCATTGCTGCACGGCCTCTTGGGCTTTTTGGGTGAGTTTATCTAGCCGAAACATTTTGGGGTCCTTGTAGGGCGTCCGTCGCGGATGCCCAACGAAAATCACACAAACGACAAATAGGGGCCGGAAAATCCCGGCCCCGTTTACAGAACTTGTGGGACAGACCATCGCTTTTTGTGGCCTGTCAACTTTCCTGGCCGGCTGCGCCGGCTGACAGACCACAAAATACGATGGTCTGTCCTACAGATTAGATGCATTACGCCTGAACTTCGACTTTGACTTGGCGCGGCTTGGCGGTCTCTTTCTTCGGGAGGCTGACGCTCAACACACCGTTTTTGTAAGATGCAGCGATCTTTTCGGTATCGAAGCTGTTGGGTACGGCGAAACTGCGCACGAAGTTGCCATAGCTGCGCTCGATCCGATGATACCCCTTGCCGGACTCCTGCTGTTGGAACTTGCGCTGGCCGGAGATGGTCAGGGTCTGGTTTTCCACGCGGACATCAATGTCCTTCAGATCGACATCCGGCACATCGGCCTTGAGGACCAGCTCTTCGCCGGTTTCATAGATGTCGACACTTGGGGCCCAAGGCCGATTGGTTTGGGGCTCGCTGAGGGCGCGGGTGAAGGCATCTTCGAACAATCGTAGATTGGCTAAGGGGTCGAAATGGCTGAGAGACATGTTTTGAAAGCTCCTATTGGTTAAGTTTCGAGGCCGCTTGCGACCTCATCCAGTTACAAGCATAAAATATGAGCGTTAACTTGTCAAGTATTATTTAGCGTAATAATTACAATGATCGCAGTGGAGCCTGCGCAGGTTCTCGTCCCGAGCTGCCGCAACACGCCTGCTCGAATGTAACTTATTTGGTTTGTTTTGATTAGCTATTGATGCCAGTTCGTTTCGTCACTTCCTGCCCACCCCGTCGTCCGGTTCCTGGCCGAGGTAAACCGGCCAGGAACCGTGCCAGTTCGTTTCGTCGCTTCTGCGCGCGGCCGCCAGAAGCCCAAACCGGATGGCGAGCTAAGGGAGTTCGTTTCGTCAACGCCGCGCCCGAGCCTGGCTCTTAACCAAGTCCCCTGTGCCCTGCGGCCTACGTTACCATCGGAGCAGTCGTTCGCTCGACCCATGAAAACCTCTCTCGACAAAGCCAAGATTAAGATCCTCCTGCTCGAAGGCATCCATAAGAGTGCTGTCGACGCCCTCAAGGCCGATGGCTATAGCAACGTGGACTGCCATCCGAAGTCGCTCTCCGGGCCGGACTTGGTGAACGCCATCCGGAATGCCTACTTCATCGGGATCCGCTCGGCCACCCAGTTGACCAGCGACCTTTTCGACCAGGCACCCCGCCTGATCGGGGTCGGCTGCTTCTGCATCGGCACCAATCAGGTGGACCTGGAGGCCGCCCAGGACCGCGGGATCCCGGTTTTCAACGCCCCGTTCTCCAATACCCGAAGCGTTGCCGAACTGGTGCTCTCGGAAGTCATCATGCTCCTGCGCGGCATCCCCTATCGCAATGCTCAGGCGCATCGCGGCGCGTGGGTGAAGACCGCCGCCGGATCGTACGAGGTGCGGGGAAAGTGCCTGGGAATCGTCGGCTACGGCCGCATCGGCACGCAGGTGGGATTGCTGGCCGAGAGCTTGGGCATGCGGGTGCTCTACCACGATGTGGAGAACAAGCTGGCGCTCGGCAACGCGCGTCCGGCGGCCTCGCTCGCAGCGCTCCTCCAGGCGGCCGATGTCGTCACGCTGCACGTTCCCGAGACTGCCTCGACCCAAGGGATGATCGGGGCCGCCGAGTTGGCGCAGATGATGCCGGGCGCCTGCCTCATCAATGCGTCGCGCGGCACGGTGGTGGAGATCGAGGCGCTGGTGGAGGCGCTACGCTCCAACCGACTGGCAGGGGCCGCGCTAGACGTCTTTCCGGAGGAGCCGAAGACCGCCGGGGAAGCCTTCGTTTCGCCGCTCCAAGGCATGGACAATGTGCTGCTCACGCCGCATATCGGCGGGTCGACCGAGGAGGCGCAGCAGAATATCGGGATTGAAGTGGCGGGGAAGCTCATCAAGTACAGCAATAACGGATCCAGTTTGACGGCGGTGAATTTCCCCGAAGTATCGCTGCCCGAGCATCCCAAAAAGCAGCGCCTGCTGCACATTCACCGGAACCAGCCAGGCGTGCTTTCCGCGATGAACGCGGTCTTCTCTGCGCAGGGGATCAACATCGCCGGCCAATACCTGCAGACCAACTCGCGGATTGGGTATGTGGTGATCGACGTGGACACTATGGAATCGGCGAAGTCCCGGCTGGTTAAGCGCGGCCTGGAGGCGGTTCCGGGGACGATTCGGACGCGGATTCTGTACTGAAGGGCGAATCTAAACTAGCGTGGCGCGGGCACTCGTGCCTACCGCGTCGAGACTCATCTCGACGCATTTGGGATTGCCGAGCAGATCTGGGACCGGGGCTCTTGGACGCTTTCCGGCCACTGGGTCGAGACGAGTCTTAGTCTAGTCTCGACCCGGCAGGCACGAGTGCCCGCGCCACGGTGGGCGAGACAAATCAAAAATGCCTGTGTCACGGTACTAGGGAATGTACACGGCTCGCCGGCTGGTGCGTCAGCGGGTTCGAGGGGGGTGGGCAGGTGCTCCTGGACGCTGCTGAAATTGACCAATCCCAATTCTCTCAGGCATCATTGGAGGTGCCTGTCGACTTCGGACAACGAATGGGACGAAAGATCTACAACCGGTTCGAAATCCTCAAGGAGGTCGCGGGTTCTCCCGGCAATATGGTGTACAAGACGCGGGATCTGGGATCCGGCGGCGGTAACCAGGATTCGCCAGCAGCCGGCGACATCGTACAACTCTTGGAGTGGACCCCCGAAAACAGCGCCTTTGCCGCCAGCGCGTTGAAGTTGAACGAAGCCAGGGACAAAGATGAGGTGCCGGAGGTAGACGTCTTTTCGAGCGGGGAGAGTCTCTACATCGCCTCTCCCAGCGCAGGGGCTGCCCTGGCAGCGCTGGCGAAACTCCAGTCGATGGGACTGTTCCCGGGCCAGTGGCCCGGGGCCGACTCCCCGATGACGCAAGCGGAGTGGGAAAACTACTGGGCGCGTCTGAAGGAAATACCCGAGCCGCTCGCTGCCGGCCAGATTCCCGAACCGCCACCTGTTGTGGAGCCAAAGAAGGAACCGCCGAAGACGGTGGTGTTAGTCCCTCCACCGCCACCGCCGCCGAAGCCACCGGAGCCGAAGCCGCAGGAAAGGAAGGCGGGCAGGCATCCCGGTTGGCTCACACCGCTGATGGTGGTCGTCGCCTTCGTATTGTTGGCGGTTCTTGGAGGTGTGGTCTGGACCGAGCGAAACCGCCGGATTGCGGAGGACCAGCGGCAGCAGCAACTGCAACAAGCCAAACTCGCGGAACTCGAGCGGCAGCGCCAGGAGGAACGGAAGAAGGCGGAAGAGGCCCAGGCCGCGGCGGAAAGAAAACAGAAGGAACTGGAGCGCATGCGCCAGGCCGAGGCCGAGGAACGAAAACAAAAGGAGGAGGCCGAAGAGCGTTTGCGCCAGGAGAAGGCGGAACGCCAGAAGGAGCGGGACCGGATCGCGGCCGCCAAAGCGGAACAAGATCGTAAGGACCGGGAAGCCCGTTTCCGCCAGGAGCAGGAGCGCAAGAGGATCGAGCTCGCTAAAGCCCAGGAGGCGCAGAAGCGAAAAGAGGAACTGGAGAAACGGCAGGAGCAGGAGCGGATCGACGTGGAGAAGGCCAAGGCCATCAGCACCGATTTCGCTCAGCGGCAAATCGCCTTAGCCGCCGGGTTGTCCAACCAGTATCATCAAATCCGCCTGGTCAATAAGTGCGATTCGTACGCCATCCACGTGGCCATTCGCTTCCAGAGCCTGGACCATACCTGGGTCACGAAGGGCTGGTGGCAGGTGGATCCTCATCAGGAAAAATCGGCGAATCTGGTTTACTCTCAGAACCCCACCTTCTTCTTCTACGCGGAAGGCGGCGATCAGGTCTGGAATGGACAGGAC
>PMTT01000710.1:8199-23218 GCA_003167275.1 Bryobacterales bacterium
GGGGTCAAACCGGTGTATCCTTTAGTACTGGACTGACGGCTGAATATCCCGGTGAACCACCTACAGGAAACGGAGAGCCAGTGACTCCGGGAGAAGACCCTTGCCTCATGACGTTAGCGCCAACCTCGGTTCCCGAGACGGCCACCTTGTGCCCGTACGCCGGTTGCGGGCGCACGCTGCCGGGTTCCACATCGGGATTTTGCGCATGCGAATATCGTGAACCAGTGGCGGTCTGCGGTTCCTGCGGGGTGATTTGCCCGGGGCAGGCGCGGTTTTGCCGCGGTTGCCGGTCGGCGCTCCCACCGCTCGAAACTCCGGATTGCCGGCAACTGCCGGCAGCGCCTCCTGTTGAGTTTCTCTTCGTTCCGGGAGTCTTCCACGGTCCGCCGATCGACCATCGGGGTTTCCTGTGGTGCATGGCGGCCGGCGGCCAGGTGTCGCGCCTGTCCTTGGGACCGGATGCCAAGCCGCGCGCCTGGGCCACGATCGGGTCGCAGGCGGCCGGCTTCAATCGCTTTGCGATCGTCGATGCGGCCTTTCGAAATGCCTCGGAGCGGCGTCCGCTGCTGCTGGCGTTGGATCCGGAAGGCGTCTGGTCGCTCCCCCTGGTGCAGCACGAGGCGGGCATCCTCTACAGTGCGCCCGCGGGCCAGGAGATTGTGGCCAACCGATCCGCCGCCGAGTCGATCTGCTTTCGTGGGATTGCCGCCACCTCCGACGCGTACGCTTTTCTGCAACGGTCTCCGGGCGCGCGGGAAGCGGTTCTGGCGATCCGCTATTTCGACGAGGACCGGGCCGGCGAGCAGCCGATCCGGATCGGCGGCACGTCTTTCCTTGGGCCGGTGATGGAGAACGGGCTGGCTACGGTCTGTGGCGAAGAAGAAGTATGGGTCTACCGCATGGCCGAGCAGTCGCGTGAATCGTATGAGTTCAAGAACTTCACGCCGCTCTTCACGCGATCGTCGGCGGAACTGAATGTGCCTTTAGGAGTGACGCCTCTGTGGGCCGGAACATGCGACCGGGGCCTGGAAGCGCGAATCGCCGGGACCCGCGACGGACAGACCGGATGGCTGCGCGTCTTCTTCGACAAGCATTACGACGAATTTGCACCGCTGCCCAGCCAGGCCTGTATCTCGAGGGCTCAGCCGGCGGGGTTGTGCGTGAATCTTCTGGACACGATCGAGTTTCTCGGCGTGGAACAAGGGCCGCGCCACTATGGTAATCTTGAGCCGGGAATGCCGATTGGCTGCGCAAGCCCTAGCTTGGCGTACTTCAGTCGCGGCGACACGCCGATGCGCCATGAATTGACGGTATACGCCGGTATCCCGCTCGGCTTGGAGTTTGAGGACCGGGATTGCCACGCCAACTCCTGTTGCGGGTTGTTGTTTGCGGGAGCGAGTCTTGTAGTAAGCTATATCGTTCCCTTAAAGCCAAAATCCGAACGGGGATTGCGAATCGCGCACTGGCGACTGCGGAAATAGGGGGAGATTTTAGTGCGGCGTACCTACGGAAGGGTCGGGCCTCAGGGCAGCAAAGCGGGGTTCGGCTCCACGGCATCGTTCGTGGTGATGGCCCTGGTGGCGGGATTGCTCGCCGGTTGCCGGCACGACCCCAAACCCGAGCCCAAGACCGACCCCAAGTCCGCGTCCAAGACCGATCCGAATCCGGTCAAGGAAGACGTCGCCCTCACCCTGCTGCCGCCGCCGGACGGTGCGAGCGCGGTGTCCAAGTCGATCGATCTGCACTTCTACCTGGACTCGTCCGGTTCGATGAAAAACTTTCTGGTGGCTGCGAAGCCGGGACAGACCAACTACTTCACCAGGGTTCTGAATAAAGCGGGGGATATCCTCAGCGAGTCCTGGAATGCCAACGTCTCCTTCTGGAGATTCGGCGATGGCGAGCCCCGGCAACTGGATGGCGACGGCCTGAGTAAGTTCCTGGTGCCTGCGGCATTCACGGACAAGAGCACCCACATCGAAAAGGCCATCGCGGATAAGACCCACGCCACCGGGGAACCGTCGGGAGTGGATCGTCACCAGGTGAAGGTGATCCTGACGGATTTGTTTCAGGACAAGGACGGGGCAGGGAAGTTGGCCGTGCTCCTGGATGAGGCCTATCTGAACCAGGAGTCGATGGCGGTGGGAGTGTTGGGTGTCCGCAGCGCTTTTCATGGAAAGCCGGATCTGCCGGGACACCCCGACCCGGATGCGGCGGACTCCATGCCCTTCTACTTTCTGATTTCCGGGCAGGCCCCGGACGTGCGCTTCGCCATCAAACACCTTGTCGAGGACCTGAAGATCGCCGACCAGGACTATTTCAAGATCGTGTTCACGCAGCGTCCCGTGGAACACCTGGTCCATAACCTGAAGGTCAACGCGGTCGGGATCACTCAGGATGACAGGCCGGTTCCAGGCTCGCGGAATCGATTCCCGGTTCTCACCCGTGTGCGCAAAGATGTGAAAGTGAGTATGGAGGAGCCTCCCGAGGAGCAGAAGGTGAACCTGGGGCCGCACATCAAACTCGGCGTCCACCCCAAGGTGATGGCCGTCGCGTTCCGCAGGGGGCAGGGCAGTCCCGACTCGAAGGCCCAAGAGGGATTGACCCTGGCGCTGAACGAGGAGCCGCGGCAGATCACGATCCACCGCTCCGCGCTGGACGCCAATACGATGTACCGGTTTCAGATCGACCTGATGGAGGATTGGGAGCAGCCCCTGGCGAACCTGGACCCCTGGAACCTGGAGTCTCCTCAGGATTTGGTGAACGACCGGTATCCCGAGGACGCCAAGGGCGGGCGGCCGGGCCGGACGCTGAGCCTGCGCCATTTTCTGAATGTTCTGCGATTGAAGATGAGCCAGCATGAGACGCCGCTGGCTCGCTACTACATTTACGTGCAAACGAATTGAGAGAGGATCCGGCGAATCGAAATGAAGAGTCGAGTACTGATTGATTTCCTGTTGATCGTGTTCATTTTTCTGGTCTGCGCCGGTCTGATCTACGGCGCGGTGACTCTGGACTGGCCCGGAGCGCTGGGCGTGCAGGTGGGCAACGCCCAGGAATTCTCGGACCGTTTCCTGACCTGGTCGGAGGTGGCCGGAGGGATCTCGGTGTTTTGCGCTTTCGCCTGGTACATTCTGGGCGAATGGGGTCCGAGAGCGAACAAACTCTCGGCTGGGACCTGGCTGGCCATCTGGTTTGCGCTGTTTCTGGCGGTGATATTGGGCAGCATGGCGGCGATTTTCCTGGGGCCGGATGCGACTGAGAACGGCTGGGTCCTGGCGATGTTTTATATAATCTGGGGACCGGCATTCTACTACCTGGCCACGGTCCTGTTCTCCCCGGTGAATACGAAGTACATTGTGCCCGGATCGGGCGTGATCCGGAGGGGCTGGTGACGCGTGAGTGCTTGGCCGCTTTCGGGATTCGTGGGGCTCAATGGCGACAACCGCTCCCTCACGGTCGCGGCTCGGTACCTCACGTTGAACCGGCACGACCGAAACCGAGCCGCGACCGTGAGGGAGCGGTTGTCGGCAGCTCAGACTTGGTACACGGGAGAAATGAGCCATGAGTAATTTCGTTGTCGCGGTGGGTGGAAGCGGCGCTAAGCTGATGCAGTCGTTGATTCACCTGGGGGCGGCAGGGATGCTCCCGGAGCAGGCTCCCACTCTCTCGGCCCTGCTGGTTGACCCGGACGAGAACAACGGGAACATCGAGGAATGCCACAATATCGAGAAGGCCTACCAAGCCTGTAAGGAAATCCGGGTAGGCAATACCGACCTGTTCCGAGCCCAACTCTCGCTGGCCGGCCCCTGGACGCCCATCGTCAATTCCCAATCCGACACGTTGAAGGAGATCTTCAACTACAACCAGCTTGCCAACAACGCTTCCGAAGAAGCCGAGCTGATGGACCTCTTCTTCGAGCGCGGCGAGTTGGAAATGTCCGTGAAGCAGGGCTTCCGGGGACGGCCGGCAATCGGCGCCACGGTATTCGCCAACTCGGTGGACTTCACTCGCGGGACCTGGAGAGACTTTCGAACCGCCATCCAGCACAGCGCTGCATCGGCGCCCCCGCACATTCTGTTCGCGGGGTCGGTGTTCGGCGGTTCGGGAGCTTCCGGCGTGCCCACGCTGGTACGCCTCCTGTCCAATAACCTGCAAAAGGATGTGTCCAGCGCCCGCTACGGGCTCATCCTGTTTCTGCCGTTCTTCCAGTTCCGGAAAGTGGAAGGGGAGGCCATCCAGGCCGACCCGGGCTCCTTCCCGCTAGCCACCGCCGAAGCGTTGAAGTACTACAACGAGCGGAATTTCCTGGCCATCTGCCACACCATCTATGCTCTTGGCGAAGAAGTCCCCGCGGAGATGGCGGTGTCTGCCGTGGGAGCCAAGGAACAGCGCAACGAACCCCACTTCATCGAGCTGGTGGCAGGCATGGGCGCACTCCGATTCTTCGATCCAGGCTCCCGCTGTCAGGATTACAGCCTGGCCGTAGCTTCCCGGCAGGAGGAAGGAAAGCTGGTCTGGGACGACCTGCCCTCCGATCCTTACTTGGGTGGAGCGCAGGTCCGCAAGCAGCAGAACAAACTCCAGAAGCTGGCGGTGTTTGCCGCCGCATATCACTATATGTTCTACCCGCAGATTCTGGAGGCGCTTCGCTCCGGCGGCAGCAAGGTTCCGTATTGGAAGGACCACATCGAGCGGAAGGGTGTGAAGCCGGACGATGCACGCGCCGCGCTGGCGGCAGTCGAAGCCTACACCCTCAAAGTGTTGGAATGGCTGCTCCACATCTCCACGCCGCGGAGAGCGAACTTCGTGCCGGGGCTGGTCAATCCCAACGTCTTCGCGGTTGCCCAGGGCCAGAACTGGCGGCTCAAACTGCCTCGTGAATTCCAACAGACCGACCTGGCCCGCCTGCTGCTGAGCCGTCCCAAGACCAGGATCGACGACCGCAGCATCTTGAGCCGCGCGGCCTCCAACGTACGGGATGACGGCGCTGCGGGAGCGGGCCGCCTGGTGCGCGCCCTGTTCGATGCCTGTGAAGTGGAGTAAATGAACCGTCGCGGAGCCTCTCATGCCTCACGCTTACCTTCCTAAACGAAAGTCCGGAACCGGCAATCGCTTTCCCGACCCGCAGTCCGCGGGCACCTGGGAAGAACGTCCGACTCAGTTGAATCACCTGGCCGAAGCCATCGAGATCCCTTCGGAGCCGCAACGGATCTACTCCATTCCCGATGCGTGGGCCCGCGCGCTGCTGTTCGACCGTGCCCTGTTTGACGAGGAGCACAAGTTGCACCCGATGATCCTCGGCGAATGGAGCGGCCTGCTGGCGCTGATCGGCCTGCGTGAGCGCCGGAACTTCGACAGCCTCACCGTCCACCCGGTGAAGCTGGACACCAGCCGCCCCAATTCGTTCTCATCGGTCCTCGCGGAACTGCTTCCGCAGGACGAGAACATGCTCTCGCCCGAGTCCAACTGGCAGGAGTTCCACATTCTGCGCTGGCAACTGGCGCCCTGGACGCACAATCACCCGCACGCGTTCGGCTTCACCTCCCCGATGACGCTGGTGGCGACCGGCGCCGACTATGCGGGCCTGATCTCGCCGGAAGAGGTGCCGTGGTTCGACGGCGAGCGGCTGCAGGACCCGGTCGAACACCTCGCCACCCGCGAGCGGAAGGCGCTGGCGGAGTGGATTCTGACGCTTTCCAAGGAGTTGACCCGGCAGATCACCAATACAACAAGGAAGAGCAGGATCGTGGACCTGGTCAACGATTTTGCCCGTCACCTGGACAGCACCGCCAAGGCGCCCACGAGTCCGGAGGACGTCCTTTCTTCCAATCTCTTCCTGGGTTTCCACGACGGCATCTACCACGTGTTGGACCGGCCTCTAAAGGGCGAGACTGCCACGGTTAGCGACGTGCGGATTGTCACCAGCAAACCGAACGCGCCGACCTATTACCTGATCGAACCCACGCTCGCCCAGCAGTGGCAGCAGAGCGCGAGGGACCTGGTGATCTTCGGCGACGTCCATTTGGCCACAGCCGACCGCTACACCAGTTCCGGCAACGTGCAGGGCCAGATGCCGGGCGGCCAGCTTTGGTGTACCGCCGGCTTCTTCTTCGAAAATCGCCTGATCTACCTCCGCGATGGCGCGTCGGCATTCCCGGGATGTCTCCCGGTGGGCATCGCAGGCGACGCCAAGAAGCGCTCAACGGTTCTGCCGCTCTCGGTGGAGGCGCTGAAGCTGTTTACGCCCAAGGAACTGCAGGAGAGCTTCTCCATTTCGTGGCTTCCCAATGGGGGCGCCACCTGCTCCCTGCGCCTGCGGTTGATGACTTCCAACGGCAAGGAGAAGGTCTGCCGCATTCAGAAGACTTACACCGAAGCGGAAATGGTGTTGGTGGAAGAGCTGCCGCTGGTGTGCATCTGGCCCGATTTCCGGATCTCCACGGTGAAGTGGCAGGCCTATTACACCTTCGAGATGTGGTCCTCGAAGGTGCGCGACGAGATCAAGGTCAAGCCTTGGCCGGACGACGAGCGGGAACCGGTCGCCAATCGTTACCTGGCCATGGATCAACGCCATTTTGAGGTGAGCTTCACTAGGAACTATCCCGAGGCGCTGATCTGCTCCACGCCCTACGTCGATCTGGACAACCACAGGGAGGAGACGGCCAAAGGGCTGCTGCTGTTGAACCAGCCTGAGATTCAATCGCCGCCGTCACCAGGACGGGTAACCCTGGGAGTGGACTTCGGATCCACCGGTTCGGGGATCTACCAGCGGTTCCGCGGCGACCCCAAGCCGGTGGTCTTCAAGAATCGCCTGCGGCAGATCACGGGGTACGACCCAGCCAAATTCCGATCGTTCACGCGCGAGCTTTTCATCCCGGCCCGCGAGTGGTCGGCGGATGAGATTCTGAGCGTCTTCCAGGATTTCGAAGATCCCCCGGGGGGACCCAACGCACGCGTCGTGCTGCGGGACGGCCACGTGCTCTACACGGAAGATCCGCGGACCTTCATTTCGGGCGACCGCAAGCGCGTGAAGTCCAACTTGAAGTGGGGCGACGCCCGCGAAAAGATCGCGGCGCGCGACTTTCTGAGGCAGATCTGCCTCCAGTCGGCGGCCGAAATCGCCGTGGAAGGATGCACCCAGGCCGATCTCCGCTACTCCTATCCCACCGCCTTTTCGGACGGCGACATCGCCAACCTGGAGGCCACGTGGGACCGGGTGGTCTCGGATCTGGAAAGCCAGACCGGGATCGCATTCCGCGTCAACCCCACCTACATCGACCCGGCGACGGGCGAGGAGAAGCCCGCCGATAACCGGGAAGCCATCACGGCCACCAAGTTCTTCTGCGACTATGCCGGCGAAGGCGACCGGATGGACATCACCGGCGGCGCGGTGACCGTCGATATCGGCGGCGGCACTACCGATATGGCCGTCTGGAACCGCATGGAACTGGTGTCGCACAGCTCGGTGGTCTTCGCGGGCCGCGACATCTTCCTCAATCCGCTGCGCAGGAATCCGGCGATCCTGGCCGAGATCGACCCGCGCGTCTCGCACACGATCGACGAGCTGATGAAGACCAACGAAAAGGACGCGGCCTTCGACGCGCACCTGGAGGCCATCATCTCGAAGCACGGGAAGGAACTGATCGACGGGCTGTCGCTGAAGGAGTCGGAAGGGCCGGTGCAGGGTTTGCTTTCGATCCTGGAGACGGGACTCTGCGGGATCGGTTTCTACGCGGGGCTGCTGGTGCGGCGGGTGCAGGGCGCCGGGGCGTTTAAGGCCGGCCGGCGGGTGGCGATCTTCGCCGGAGGCAATGGCTCGAAGATTTTCCGCTGGTGCGCGCTGGGCAAGCTCTCGGAAAGAAGCGAGATCCACACGCGCTTTGCCAAGGCGTTTTTGACCGCGGCCGACCTGAAGAATACCAAGATCGAGATCCGGCTCAGCGAAAAGCCCAAGTCGGAAGTCGCCTACGGTCTGGTTTGCCAGGACCTTCCGCTGAGAGTGAAAGAGGATTTCGCCACTCCTCTTGCGGGCGAAGCGTTTCAGATTCTGGGCGGCGAGAACCCCGTCGACAAAGGCTGGGACAGTTCTCCCACTTCGGAGGAGATTCGCAAGAGAAACGTGGTGGTGGACCGGAAATTCCCATTCTTCCGGCAGTTCCTGGAGGCGCTGGATGAGACACCGGACGAGAATCTTCTCGACCGGCTGGGTGGGCAGGTGGATCTGCGCCTCACCATGCTCGCAGGGGAAGTAGCTACCGTGCAGCAGAAGGACAAGAAGAAGAAAAAAGACGACAACCTGTTGCGCAACGAGCCGATCTTCATCATCGCGCTGAAGGCCTACCTGGCCATGCGAATCGAGGGGTGGGCCCGCCGTGCCTAGACGATTGCCGCCCGCGGTGTATGGGGTGCTCTTGCTCTGCTGTGGCTTGCCGTTCTGGGGCCTGGCAGCGCAGGATGTTCCCAAGCCGTCGCAGGGCGTCAACCGGAAGCCAGCCGCCAGACCCGACAGCAACGCCTCTAAGAAGGATGGGAAGGCGGCCGACCAGAAGGGCGGCGCGGTAGCCCCGGCCGACAGGCAGATCGAGAGCCACAACCCGCTCGATGACACGACACAGGAGGACACCACTCCAGTCGAGGCAAAGGAACAGCCTTTCGCCATCGAGCAGCCGCACAGCGCCGACTCCCTTCAGGGCCTGTGGTTTTGCATCATGGGAATCTCCAGCCTCTCGATGGTGGCGTTGGGATTCACAGCGTGGAGACTGAGGGCCGCCGGACAAACGCCGGCACCAAGCTTCGAATCGCTGGTGGAGCAGGTGAATGCGGCCCGGCAGCAGGCATCGCGGGCCCGATCCCGGTACGATGATCTGGCGAGCCGGGCCAGCCGGCCGGCGGCGCCGCGGACCGATCCCGCGCCTTCTTCATCTCCCCTACCTGCGTATCTGAGGGAGCCGCAGGAACCGAGACCGCAAACTCCGTACACCAGAGAGCCGCAGGAATCCCGCCCCTCGTACACCAGAGAGCCTCAAGAACCTCGACCGCAACCATCCTACACGAAGGAGGCGCCCGCTGCCTCCGTGCGGGAGCCTTTCGAACAGAAGCCGCCCGTCCGATTGGGCGCTCCGATCAAGATACCTTTCCGGGGCAGCGGATCCAACCCGGACTCACCGCCGGCAGTTTTACCTTCCGCGCGAAGCACCCCGCCGGCTCAAGCACCCGACGAGCTGGTGGAAGCCTATCATGTGGCCCGCACCTCTCCGGACCGGAATGCCCGCGACCAATTCGACAGCCGGTATCCGTACGTCCGCATTTCCTGCATCAACCACGACGAATGGCAGTTTCACAAGAACATCACGCTTCGTTTCCAAGCATCGGATTTTGGCTGGTACCTGATGGTTTCCCGCGGCGGGAAGAATCACGCCTTCCCCTGGTTCACACAGGATCTGGCTCATGAGCGGGAATCGTTCAAAGGCGTATTCCAGTACCCGGAAGGCACGGGCGATACCAAGCTGCGGCTCGTCCGGCCCGCCCAATTGCAGCCCGAGGGCGAAGGCTGGGTTCTAACGGCCCCGGGGGAGGTGCAGGCGGATGTCTGAGCAACCCTTAGCTACCGCTGTGCCTCAGCAGATTGGAAGATATCAGATTCGGGGAGAACTCGATAGGGGTGGCATGGGCATCGTTTACCGGGCCTGGGACCCTGCCGTGAAACGTGACGTTGCGATCAAAGTTCTGACTGAGACTAATCCCGAAATGCTGGGCCGGTTCCGCGGGGAAGCGTCCGCCGGCTTCCTGAAGCATGAGAATATCGTCACCGTCTATGAGTTCGTGGATCACCAATCCGAGCCGTACTTGGTCATGGAATTACTCAATGGCCGCAGCCTCCGGAAAGTCCTCACGGAAGGTCCGAAACTCAGCATGCTCGATAAGGTCCAGATTCTGCAAGCGAGTGCACGTGGCTTGCTGCACGCACACCGGCACAACGTGATTCACCGCGACATCAAGCCAGCAAACGTAATGCTACTTAGCACTGGCTCTGTAAAGGTCCTGGATTTCGGTATCGCCAAGATTTTGGACCGCAATGCGACCGCGTACACCAAGGCGAATATGATCGTGGGCACGGAAAAATATATCGCGCCCGAACTCCACCTGGATCAGGAAAAGGCAAGCGCCGTCAGCGACATTTTCTCGTTCGGGGTGCTGAGCTACGAGTTGCTAGCGGAAAAGCACCCGCTTCAGACCGTCTATGAGCCTTTGCGGAATGTTGTGCCGGAGTGTTCAGAAGCGCTGCAGTTGATTGTGCGCCGGGCGATGTCGCCACAGCCCTCCGGTCGTTATCAAAGCCTGCAGAATCTCCTCGACGAACTCGCGCTTGTCGAGGAGGCGCTGCGCAAGAGCCAGGCGGAGGAAACGGCAGCCAAGGCACAACGAGCCTTCAAAGCTGGCGACGTTGATGCCGCGGAGGCTCTAGCACGACGTGTGCTGGACCTAGAGCCCACGCACTCGGGGGGGCAGGAGCTATTGCGATCCATCCGGAGGCGGCGTGAGAGGCCACCCCTGGAAGCGCGGTGGAAGGCGGCTGTACAGGACGCGGGGACTATGCTTGGATGCAATCGCTTCGAGGAAGCGATTGAGATGTTGGAGACCCTCCGGGATGGGCTCGTGTTGGAATCGGTAGCCGACTTGCGGACAGACGTCGAAGCGCGTCTGTCGGGAACTCGTGAGGCACAAAAGAGGGCGAAGCAGATCGCGCAGTCCCTGGCCGAAGCGCGGGGAGCGGCGGGCCGTAGGGATCTGTCCGCAGTATCCCGGTCGGCAGCAGCGGTCTTAGCCCTTGATCCACGAAACCCTGAGGCTGTGGCGTTCGAAAAACAGGTAGTGGAAGAGCTGTCGAACGCAAGGCTCAGGGTGAAGGAGCACCTCGCGGAGCTTCGCTTCGGCGCTGCTGAGCGGCTGATCGAAAACGCGTTGCGCAGCTGCCCCGGCCATCCCGATTTGATCGCGTTACAGTCCTTTGTGGAATCGACTGCCGACGCCGCTCGCAAGCTGGTGGCGGGCGCGCTGCGAGAGGAGGAGAAGCGCCGGGCTCGTGTGGTTCCGAGTGCCCCTGAACGGCGCGGTCCCGATCCGCGAATGCCTGCGCCGGCCGACCCAGCGCCTCTGCCGCGCGACGTGGAAGCCGTGAAAGTCGAGATGGGCAAGTTTATCCAGTACGCGAAGGACTGCTTTGTCGCTCTCGGCAGAGTCCCCGATGAGGCTGGCAACAAGATCCGGGAACTGGATCGTCTGTGGGCGCGGATTGGCCGGCAAACCGATGCGGTCGCCGCCAGGGCGGAATACAAGGCCTTGGCCGAGTCAGTGGCCCACCTCGCCCTCCGGGCGACAGACGACTATTTCAGTGAGCATAGGGAAGGGAATACGGAAGTGGAAGCCGCGCTGGGTTCGCTGCTGGACGTTGCCGGTTACAGCTATCTGGCTCCCGGGCTGAGCCGGGCCAGCCGGCCGGTGGCGCCATCGCCTCGCCCCGACCCCGCGCCTTCCTCTCCCCTGTCTCCGTATCTGCGGGAGCCTCTGGAACCGAGGCCGCAAACTCCGTACTACTCGAGAGAGCCGCAGGAACCACGACCGCAACCTTCCTATACCAAGGAGCCGCCGTCTCCGTCCGGCAAGGAGCCTGTCGAGCCGAACCCGCCGGTTCGCTTGGGCACTCGCTCCAAGATCCCTCCCCTGCGCCCCGGTTCCGGACCCGATCCCCCAGCGGCAGGATTGACCACCTGCTCACAATGCGGTCGGGAAACCACGGTGCCCTTTAAGCCGACTAAAGGCCGGCCGGTATACTGCCGGGAATGCTTCTTAAGCCGAAAGGTGTCTTCGGCGGCCTCCGTGCGAGGGACTCCGCCAGCACAATCGCCCGACGAGTTGCTGGAAGCCTACCATGTGGCTCGCACCTCCTCGGACCGGAACGCCCGCGACCAATTCGATAGCCGGTATCCGTACGTCCGCGTCGCCTGGATCAACCACGAGGAATGGCAGTTCCGCAAGAACATTGTGCTCCGTTTCCAGGTGTCGGATTTTGGCTGGTACCTGATGGTTTCCCGAGGCGGGGGGGGGTATTACGCCTTACCCTGGTTCACACAGAATCTGGCTCATGAGAGGGAATCGTTCACAGGCGTGTTCCAGTATCCGGAAGGCACGGGCGATACCCGGCTGAGGCTGGTCCGCCCGGCGCTGCTGCAGTCCGAGGGTGAGGGCTGGGTTCTGACGGCCCCGGGGGAGGTGCAGGCGGATGTCTGAGCAGCTCTGCCCTTCCTGCTCGGCCTGGGAGTGCGCCGCGGACGATGCCTATTGCGGCCAATGCGGAAAGCCCTGCGCGCAACTCCATATGGAGGTGCTGCCGTCCGTGCTCCACATCGGCCAGATCGCGCCGAATGTGGGCTTCCGGATCTCCAACCCGACCTGCGGCGCGCTTCCGATCAGCCAGATCCGCCGGCCGGATTGGGTCACGCTTCTCGGTCAGACGCCGGTGACGATCGCGCCCCGAGGCACTGCACTGTTCTACGGGCGGGCTGCGACCTTCCCGATGACCACACCGGCTTCCTTTCTTCTACAGGTGGAGACACCGGCAGGCAGCGCCTCTTCCCTGCTGATGGCCATTCCGGAAAAGCCCGTGCTGCAGACGTCGCCGGCGGAACTGATGGTGTGGACTGATCCCCGGCGGGCGGGACGACAGCGAGTGGACCTGGGATTCGGTCCGCTGGCCGGCAGCCTGCGTGTCTTGAGCGTCCGGAACTCCGGCTTTCAGTGGATGACCTTGGTCGATCGTCCGGCTGGGCCGATGATCGCCTCTCCTGGAACGCCGGTGCACATTTCGGTGGAGGTCGACACCGAGAAGGTCGCCCGGTTGGAGCGCTGGTCTGGCGAGATCGCCATAGAATACGATGACGCGCACGGTCCCAAGAGTGTCCTGCTCCCGCTGAATTTCGTCGTCCGCAACCGCCCCGAGCTGCGTTGGACCGGCGAGAATCTGCCGCCTCCGACGCTGATGCAGACCGACAAGCAGCGGCTCAAATTCCTGTTCTGCAACCGCTCGGAAGAGGACCCGCAGGGTGGCCGGATGAACGCCCCGGTGGTGCTGGAGAGCGTCACCCTGACGGCGCCCAAGACGGTCGAACAGGCGGCGCCGGGAGCCGGCAAGACTACCGGCGTTACGGGTGGCCATCCGCTCCATGCGCTCCAGGTCTCGCCGCTGCCGCAGACTGTCGCCGGGGGCGAAACCTGCGAGGTGGAATTCGAGCTGAACCTGGAGTCGATCAAGCCCAGACTACACCCCCTGAAGTTGGAAATCCGCACCAACCGAGCCGAGTTGAACCATCAGTCTTACAGGGCGTCCATCGAAGTCCGGGAATTGCACGATTTCGACGGAATTATCGCCATCGATTTCGGCACCAGCAACACCTGCTGTGCGGTGCTCGAAAACGGCTCCGAGTTCGAGAGTGTTCCGCTGGACGGCACGAGCACCACCGACCCCACCATCGTCCGCTACCTGGACCTGGCCGGGAAATTCCCCGAGATCGAGACCGGCGTCCGGGTGAAGAACCAGGCCGCGGTGGACGAGAAGGTGGCCAGCAGCACCGTCCAGCGGCTCAAACAGCAGCTCGGCGAAACCACCTGGCCGCTGCGCATCCGCCCCTTGGCCTCCACCGATTGGGTCTACCGGGAGGCCCGAATGGCGGCGCGCGATTACCTGCATCATGTTCGTGTGGCGGCGGAAAGGCAGAAGGGCGCGACCTTCCACGAGTTCATTTTGACGCACCCGGCGGTATGCTCCATCCACCAGTACCGCAACCTCCGGTTCGCCCTGGAGGAGGCCTTCGGAAAAGAAGCCCAAATCCACTTTCTGCAGGAGCCGATCGCCGCCCTGGTGCCGTTCTTCGACGAGATGGCCAGGAACCCCTCGGAAACCGGCTACACGGTTGCGGCCTTCGACCTGGGCGGTGGCACTACCGACGTCACAGTGGTTCGGGTGAACCATCAGCGCAACGGGACGGGAGTGCAGATACAGCCGGAGATTGTGGCTTCGTGGGGCGAGCGTTTCGGGGGCGAGGATCTGACGGATTTCCTGGTCGGGCAGATCAAGTCTCGCTGTAAGCAGATTCTCTCCAGGAAATATCCCGGTTTCGAGCTGGCCGATTACCCGGTGAGAGGCGCGTCCTCGCCGGATATCCTGCGCAATGAGGCCGCCCTACGCGAGTTCGCCGAGCACTTGAAAGCGGGTCTCAGCGAAGAGAAGTCTCCCCGCGGCGACCTGGAGACGCTGCTGCTGCGCGCCATTTCCATCCGGCCGGAGGAGCCGCCCGAGTACAAGGCGTTCGAGCCCAAGGATCTGGAGACCTCCGGCGGAATCGCCTTGCACGAGGTATTTGTCACCTACACCAAGGCCCAGGTTGGGCGCATGGCGGAACGCCTCAAGCAGACCATCGCGGGTATGCCGCCTCTGAAATACATCCACCTCTCGGGGAAGACCACGTTCCTGCCGGTGGTCCGGGAGACCTTGAATTCGATTTTGCCGGCGACCATTTATCGCGCCGACGATCCCAAGGAATGCGTGGTGCGCGGCGCCTGCCTNNTTCCTGCCGGTGATCCCGCTGGATGCGCCAATCCCGGCGGCGGGACTGCCGCAGCAGGTCCCCAATGTCTGGAACGGCCGGGACGTGGTGGTGCTCTGGGAAAACCTGGGCGTGGAAGACACGCGCGTGAACCGCGATGGTACGCGCAATCCGTACCTGCAAAAGCTCGGCACCTGGGAGCCCGAGCGCCAGGTGGAGGCGGCGGACTGTTGGTGGGCCCTGCGACTCACCATCACTCCGGCGTTTGCGCTCGAAGTAGCGGGGGTAGGGCCCGACGGTCAATGCGTGCCGTTCCGTCCGCGCAGTGGCGGAGGCTTTCCATGATCCGCGGATTCACCCTCTGTGTAGGGTATGCTTTAGCTTGCCGAGCGTTGATATTGGTGGGCAAGCTAAAGCAT
>PMTT01000710.1:23264-43975 GCA_003167275.1 Bryobacterales bacterium
ACTTGGGGCTGCCTGATCGTGGCCGGCAGTGACAAGCAGGCTTGCACGGTACCGATGAAACTGCACGCGGCGGCGGACGCTGTTATCGAACTGCATTCCGACGCCGATCATGTCGTGCGCGTCGCGGTGATCGACCAGAATCGCGGCCAGCACGGTGTGATTCTGCCGATCCTCAGCCTGAGCACCGCGCTCATGGCTCTCATGATGGCGGCGTGGGTCGCGTACCTCGCTTGGGAGTCCAGTCGCGCCGGAAAGCGTCAGGCGGCGGACTTTGAGACTTCTATTAAGGACCTGGAGGGCACCGTTCAGGGCATGGTCGATCTGCTGGTCTTTCCGGCTGTGCCCGAGCCTCGATCGCCCTTAGGTGCCGAACCCGCGCCGCTGCCGCGTGAAGTGGAAGCCTTGAAGGCGGAGCTTGGCCAATTCGTCAAGTATATGAAAGACTGTTTCGTCGGCCTTGGCAGAGTCCCCGACGAGACCGGCAACAAGATCAGGGAAATGGAACGTCTGGAGTCGCAGATTGGCCGACAGGCCGATGCGGCCGCCGCCAGAGCGCAATACAAGACCTTGGCTAAGACCCTGGCCCGACTCGCTCTCCGCGCGACGGACGACGATTTCAGCAAGCACAAGAAACGGAATCCAGCCGCGGAAGCCGCGCTCGGTTCGCTGCTCGATGTTGCCGGGTATAGCCTGCTCGCTCCCAAGCCACTGGAACGTTACTCTGACGGCCGGCACGTCGCGAGCTCCCGGAGTGAGCGAGCGGATGTTAAGAGTCATCGTGGATATATCGCCCGCGTGGAACGCCGCGGGCTGCTGGATTCCCATAACGAAGTGATTGAGAAAGCCGAAGTCGTGCTGTACGACTAAAGGCCCTAGTGATGCTCACGACTGAGGTTCGCAACATGCGCCGTCTTCTCGTTACCATGACCATTCTTCTGGCGGGGCTGACTTTCGCCTGCCGGCACACGTCACAGACCGGCTATAGCAAACTCTCAGCCGTACAGGTTGCGGACCGGGCCAAACCGGCCACCCTGAACGTCATCACCGAATTCTCGGCTACCGTGGAGGTGGCCGATTTCGATGTGGACATCAACCGGCTGAAAGCCGATTCTCAAAGGCGCACGGCCGGCACCAACCCTACCCCCCAACAGGCGGTGAGTAACATCTATTCCACTCTTTTGGCGGATCCTGGCACTTACCTGGTGCCCAACGGGAAAACGCGCACCGTCAAGACTAAAGCCAAGAGCCTCGGCACCGGGTTAGTCATTACACCGGATGGTTACGTGGTCACTAACGCTCACGTAGTGTCGCCTGACGAGGACGAGGCCAAGGCCGCCCTCGTCTCGTCTATCAAGAACCTGGTCGACCAGGACACGGCCGAACTGGAGAAGGGACTCAGTGCCGCCCTTCCCGGAACGACCCTGAGTGACGAGGACAAGGAGCGCTTTCAAAAACTGCTGGTGGCGCGCCACGCCAAGACGGCCCATTTTGTGGAGATGAACAACTCGGTCTTCGTCGTCACCGGTTACACAGGTTCGGGCGACGACGTGGACGTCCGCACCAAACCCTGCAAGATACAAAAAGTGGGCAAGCCGACGCCTGGCAAGGATGTGGCCATTTGTAAGATGGAAGGCACTGACTTTGCCACCATCCCCCTGGCCGCGGGGCTGGATGATGGAAGTGTGCGAACGGGCGCGGATCTCTTCGTCATCGGCTTCCCGGGAGTGCTCGCGTTCGATTCCTCCATCTCGCTCCCCACGCGCCTGGAGCCCACTCTGACGGCCGGCCATGTCGGCGGGATCAAGGAGATCGGCGACGAGAAGTGGAAAGCCATCCAGACCGACGCTTCGATCAGTCCGGGAAACAGCGGCGGTCCGGCGCTCAACGATACCGGCCGGGTAGTCGGGCTGGCGACTTTCACCGTGGATGGGGAGCGGACGCAGAATCTCAACTTCGTCGTTTCGGTGGACGTGGTTCAGGAGTTCCTGCGGGACCTGAATGTGACTCCCAAGCAGAGTTTATTTACCACCAAATATCTGCAAGCCCTGGATGCCTATGAACGCCGCGACACGCGCCGCGCGCTCGCCATATTCCAAGGATTGAGCGCCGAACATCCCGAATCCAGCGTGGTGCGCGACTTCGTGCGCCGATTGAGCAACGGCCAGCCGTTGCCTGCCGTCGTTGTGAGTCCCGCACCGTCTGGGGGCGGCCCGCCGCAAGCGCCTGACCGGAAATCGGGGAGCGCCAAGATTGTCTTTATACTGATCGTGGGCTTGCTGGCAATCATCATTGCGGTAGTGATTCTGGCGAATCGGAGTAACAATTGAGGGTGTGAGGAGTCGGTAAGGCAGAATGGACCTGCGCCGATGTGGGGCGGGCAATTCTGCCCGCAGCCGCCTTTCAGGCGGCCTTTCGATCCGCGTGCGAGACTTCACGCCCCGCAGCGCCGGCTGAAAGCCGGCTTGCAGCCAAGATTGGCTGCCCCACAAGGCCGGACATAACCGTCATTCTGAGTGACGCACTACATTAGGCCTCTGGCGTTCAATCTTTCTTGACCCAATAAACTGTCAGCTCCTCTTCGCGGACAATCTTCCATTCGCCGTCATACCGGGCGAAGGTCAGGCGCTCCTGCTCTTCACCAGAGAAGTGCTTCATCCGGTTGGCGTCGGAACTCTCCCAATGCTTGCGAAAGGTCGCGGATGCGCGGTCGTCACCGAGGGTCTGATAGTCAGTCTCGCTGATCTCATACACATCCGTGTGCGCCCACGCCACCATGCCGCTGCGCTTCATGCCGCGTAAGACTTCGCGATCCAGATTCTTGCGGCGGAAGAAGATCTCCACGACCGGTGCGTAACAGTCGGTCTGGCCGTCAACGTCTCCGCCGAGCATGGTGGCGCGCCACTCCTTCAACACCGCAAGAACAGCCACTCGTGCGGGATCCTGACTCCCGCCGAACAGTGGCTGGCCAGGACCCGGAACGGAACTCTCCGGCGGTGAGGTCGCAGGAGGTGTCTCAGGCGCGGCAGGCGGTTGCGGCTGCGGATTTGCTGGTTGCGGCGAACTGGGAACGGGCCGGTTCCCGGATGGGTCCTGGGGCGGATTCGAAATGGCGGTTTGCGGTGGCGGGGGCGTCGCCGATCTGCCCACCAGGAACAGGACGAGTCCGGCTACCAGAGCCAGCCCCAACACCACGAGGATTACGATCCATCCCCGTTGCGGAACAGGCCGGGCCTGATTCAATGGATTGAGGACCGCACCACCGCCCGCCTCAACCGCCGCAGGTGGTTCCACGGGAGCGATCAATCCGGGCCACGAACCAGCGAATAGTCCACGCGAGCGGAGATCCTGGAGCGCGGCGGCAGCCTTGCGGTCGTCGTCGGCGACGATGTAGAAAGCGGTTCCCGTTGAGAAAAGCTCCGCTCCCTCGACCGTCGCCATGGACTCCGCCAGCCGGGCAGTGCTGGCCGCAAGCTCCGCCTCCTGAGGCATCCACTCGCACACGGTGACCGCGGAGTTGTTGGATAGATCGCGACCCTCCATCACGGCATTCGCCGGCCCGCGGTATCGGTCCTTGACCAGCTCGAAGCGGTACAGTCGCTGCATCTACCCCTAGAGTAGTCGCAGGAGTCCGATGCTGCAAGCTCCAGCAATGTCAGTTAATCCGCACTTCCGAAGGGCCTTGCTTCGGTGGAAGATGGGCCGGCGGGGCACCGGCCCATTCCGCAAAGTCAGCGCCAGTCGCGACGGATGTCCTGACGATCCCGGAAGGCGTCGACCCGATCGTGGCGAACGTCGCGCAACTGGGCGTCGAGAGCGCGCTGGTCGCGGGCCAGATCCTGGGCCTCCCGGGCAGCGGTGCCGGCCCGTCCGCAGCGGATGTCTTCGTTGAGCCGCGCCTGGTCGCGAGCGATGTCCGCGCGCATGCCATTCACGCGAGCGTAGTCATGATTGATGTCGCGATAGTCCGCCCTCAGATCCTGCCGGTCGCGATGGATGTCGCGAAAGTCCTGAGCAGAGAGCGTCGATGTGCCGGTGACCGCCATACCAGCCGCCAGCGTAAGCCATGTAAGGATTCTAAACTGTTTCATTTTCCCCTCCTCTGAAGGCCTTCACTACGTTGCCCTCACCTGGAGAAACGTTTTCGGGCCGCTCAAGGTTATCGACATGAAGTGACTTTCACGTAACGAATCGTCAAGCTGGGAAGAGTTGAAAAAAGTGCGGCCGGAGACGTAACCAATGGGATCCTGGCGAGTATAACGTTCTGAAAGGTAAGGACTGAATGAAACTACTGTTGGCATTGCTGTTGCTCTTGGTCCCCGTGTTCGCGAGTTCCGACTGGTACGGCCGGGCGGAGGCCAGTAGAGTACAGGCAGAAGCCCGCCGGGATCGCCTGGAGGCAGCCCGCGAGACGTATCGTGCGCGGGTCGAGGAGCGCCGGGAACGTTTGGAGGTCCGGCGCGAGGAGATGCGCGCCAATCGCGAAGCCATGCGCGAGAGGACCGAAGCCAGGCGTGAAGAGCAGCAGGCCCGTGCCGAAGCCCGCAGGGCCGCCATGGAAGAGCGCCGGGCAGCCCGCATTCGGTTCTTCTGAAGCCCGTGAACTCCTGAGCCCCCGAGCCCCTGAGCCCCTGAGCCCCTGAGCCAACTTGTGAACCCTGGTGGGACAGGCGGTTTCGCCTGTCCAGCCGGCGAAAGCCGGCTTTTCAGGCTGACAGGCGAGATGCCCTGTCCCACCGGCACTAGCGCCAAGGGCGGCAAGAATCGCCACGCTCCTGAGCGTAGCTCGCCCCGTCCCGCTGCGCGGAACGACGGCAAGGACAGGCGAATCGCCTGTCCCACCACACGAGCGCCAGAGCGTGCCGACGGGCCAATCATCGCGTGCTCCTCATCCTGCATCGAACAAGAGAACAGTCCTTACAGTGGGGTTCCGACGCGCCACGCCCGGCCGCGCGGAGGCCATTTCTCAAAAATATACCGAGCTCGTTTTTCTTCGCTATACAGTTTCCAACACCCTCCGCCGATATAAGGTTTGTGCGGATTAGCTCCTCGACAATCACGGAACCAGGCGGGCCGATGAGATCATGCCACGAAACTGGTCCGCTCTGTTGAGAAATCCGACACGGCAAAGGACTTGATAATGCGAAGAACCAGACGCCCGCATCTTCCCATCGCCTGCATCGCCCTGATCGTGTCCGCGGCGGTCATGCATGCCGCAACAACCACCATCGGCGCCACCCCCTCAACTGCCACCTTGAGCTATAGCAAGGGAGCCGTCACCTTACCCACCGCGAGGGTAGCCATCGCTCCGGTCGGCACCACGAGCTCCATCTACTTTACGATCAATCCCCAGAGTTTGCCCTCCTGGGTTCAGGTGGACAAAACGAATGGCACGTGTACTACGGCGGCCCCGGTCACGCTGACGTTTAGTCCGAGCCTCGTCGCAGCCAACAGCCCAGCCGGGACGTACTCCGCCCTTGTTGAGATCGACAGTGCGGGCCTGGCTCCCATCAACGTCACCGTCAACATGACGGTTACGAACGCCACTCCCACAGTCACTGCCACGCTCGCGATATCGCCGAGCGCCAACTGGACGCCGGGAACCACCCCCCCGACTGGCGTTCTGACGGTGAAGTCCTCGGGAGACCCGGTGTACTTTTCGGTAAGCGCGACGCCGTCCTGGATTACGTTGGGTGCAACCAGCGCGGTGGCATATTCCTGGGGCACGAATGTCGCGATCACGTTTGCCCAATCGGCCTTTGACAGCCCCACTGTCAACTCCACCCTGACGGGCAGCATTACGGTCAAGGCTGGGAGCGTGACGCTCGCCCCGAACCTCGTCTCGATTACAATCGGACAGCCGGTCGCCACCATTACGTCGATTTCGCCCAAACAACTGCCTCAGTCCATCCTCCCAGCCACCGCGGTTCGCACAATCGCCGTCCAGGGCACCGGCTTCGCTATCGGGATGAACGTCATGTTGGGGGGGGCCGCTGGAAAGGCAGTTCCATACAATTGCGCCACCTTCTCCGCCGTTCCAACCTCTGGCCCTTCAACCGATGCGTGGTGCCTCCAAAGCGGCGACCAGTTCTTCCTCCGGCTGTCCTCGGGCACGCTTTCTGGGGCCTCAGCAACCGGGAATCAGCTAATTCTGTACCTCTCCGCGGACCCAAACGGTCAGATTCCCATACCGGTGGTCACGACACCGATCGTCTATGCGGTGACTGACGCGGCCTCGTTCATTCAACCGGCGCCCAAGCAGTACCTCAACGTCGCGCCGTACGAGATGCTGAGCATCTTCGGCGACAATTTTGGGACGCCGAGCGCGCCCATTGCTTTCAGTGGCGGCCGCCTGCCGAGTTCCTTGACGGACGCTAGCGCGAATCCGCTCAAGGTCGACTTTACGGACGCCTCAGGCAACGATCTGCGCGCAGACTCGGATGCCTCTCTGCTTCTCTGGACGTCCACCCAGATCAATCTTCTGGCGCCTTCGACACTCCCCGGCAGTGCGGGCGGACAAGAACTTAAAGCCACGGTCTGGGCCGGCGGAGCATCCAGTCTGCCGGGCCCGGCCACAACGTTTAATGTCGTGCAGGCCAGTCCCGGGCTGCTTACCTTTGGAGGCGGACAAGGGGTTGTCGTAAACGCAGTGGATAACAGTGTCAACTCCAGCACCAATCCAGCCAGGTTCGGCGGCACGATCGTGCTCTACGTATCGGGAATGGGAGACCCCGAGGGCGGTAGCTCGTTTGCCGGCAACGCCGGTCCACTGTTGCCCGGCTTTGCCGGCTGTGCCACACCGGCTTCGTTCGTGGCGACCGCCAACCTCCTCAACGGCACCAACTGGACCACGGCTGACGGCGCGATTATGTCCAGCGCGGTGCTGGGACCCTACGCGACGGCTCCCTGTTTCGATCCTTCCACTGTATCGGTCAAATTCGGCAACCTGACGCTGACCACTGCGGTCACATACGCGGGCTTTACCCAGGATTCAATAGCTGGGCTTTACCAGGTGAACGTCGCCCTTCCATTGAGCAGCAGCGCGACCCTGGCCGGGTTAGCTCCGCCGGCAGCATCGACGCCGACTGCCTATCCGATCCAGGTGTCGATCGGTGGCGGCACCAGCCAGGCCGGCGTCAACGTCTATGTTGCAAAGTAGGCAGCGGGACAAGTCATCCGGTCCCGCAGACTTGCGGAAAACGAGTTANNACCTGTAAGTCATTTGCTGTCGAAGTCCGGTTCTTCCAGATTGGGACACGCTGTCCCAAAATCGGCTTCCAAGGCCCTTTTGGGTATCTTGATAGCTTTGCCCCAGCTACTTTCCGAGCGGCGCGCTCAGCACGGAACCGACAGTCACGGGTCCACTGGTAAGCGAGCAACCAGCGAAGCCCGAGAGTCCGACGGTCGGGTTGGCGGTGCATCCCCACCAGTTTGAATCTGCGTTAACCGAGGCGCCCTGAAGGTTGGCCACTCCGATTCCGCCGCCGGGGAACGTGTTCCGCTGCACGCGGGCATCACCTGGGGCGTTAATCACCACCGCCAGCATCTCCTGGGAGAACGTGTTCTGCATAATGATCGTGCCTGTGATCGGTGAAATGCCCGCAACGTTGATCCCCGTCGGACCGGAGGTTGGGGTGTCTGCCAGGTCTGCGCCATTACCGCTGATCGTGTTGCCGATGATGACGTTGTTATTCAGATTCTGCTGCGGTGTGTGGCCATGAATCGCCACGCCAGGGATTCCGTTGCTCGTCAGCACATTGTTCGAGACCACGTTACTGTATGCCGCAGTCCCGGGAGCGGAGGCGAAGATACCCACTCCGGCCCCCTCCCCAATCACTCCGTTCTTGATGGATTGGTTGCCGGTAACTGTGTTTTGATAAACTCCCAGAGCGGTCGTCGAGCCCGAAACGGCTGCCGGAGGGTGCGAAGCCAGCGTGATTCCACAGTCCAGCGAGTTGTTGGAAACGATGTTGCCAGTGATCAGGTTGTCGTGGGTCGCAGCGGTGTCGTCGCTCAGCAGAATGCCGCCGGCATTGTTCTGAACTGTATTGTTGAGCACGGTCGAGTGATGCACCCCGCTCAGATGAATGGCTTCGCCGCAATCGAAGTCTTCCCCAGTTTCAAACGCAGGGATTCCCGGACATGTGGAGCTGTCTCCGGCGAACTTTAGGGCTTTGTCGTTGTTCATCAGGATATTGCCCGAAATCGTGACCGACGAGGCGTTGGTTACCAGGATTCCCTCAAAATTGGCATCCTGTATGGTGAATCCCGAGATGATTACATTCGCAAGTCCTTGATTATCGATGCCGTCGACGTAGATGCCAACTCCCAGACCGGCGACTTCGACCGTGGTTGTAGTCGGGTCGGAGGCAATCAGCGAGAGAGGTTTGCCGATTGTTACCGCCTCCTTGTATGTACCCGCGGAGACGTTGACGGTATCGTTGGGGGATGCCGCGGTGACGGCCGCTTGAATCGTTTTGAAGCAGCCGTTTGCGCCCGAAGGGTTTACGCATAGGTCAGCGGCGCCTGCCGTATGGCATAGGCCGGTTACCAGGACGAGACCGATGGCCAGTCGAGGTGAAATCAAACTGGGTTGTGGGGCTCTTCCGCCCCGCACTTCCGCAACAATCGCAAATGGAGAACGGCTGTCGTGTTTCTTCGTCTGTTGGATCATGAACGTTGTGTCCTTGAAATCTACGTGGTGAAAGAAGGTTGTCTTCGCAGTATAGACGATTCGCGACGAATGTCGCCGCATGGTACGATTCTCCACATCTTGAGGCTGACCGGCTGACCACGCCGTTGGAGCGATCTGGCCCTGGAAACCTCCCGAAGACCGCCTATTGAGAGCCAGCTTTCGGCACGCCTGCACAAGTTCGATATCGGAGACCGCTGGGCGGCGCTCTTCGCATCGTCGGGATCGGCGCCACAGCGCCTTTCCGGGTAAATTGAGGCCACGAACTATTTCGCGACGCCACCCGCTCCAGGCTGCGCTGCGTCGCGCTGCCCCACGAAGGCCGGATTCTTACCCAGACTGACCAGGTTGGCCAAGATGCGATACGCCCCGGGCACGCCCGAAGGCAATTGCCGGTAGAGCGCGAACGCATCATAGATATAGGCGCCTTTGCCGTAACGCGCCAGCAGCAATCCTCCGCGCTGCGGATCCTGGTCCGGGTCGTTGGTCTCTACCAGCGCCTCATAGTGCGGATCCCACGTCTGCAGGAAGCCATGACCACGCTCCTCCACCCAGCCTCCAAAGTCCGCTTCCAAAATGCGATTGGGCCATGTAAACACCGGGCTGTCGGGCTTCAGCAATCGCACCCTAGAGGACTCATCCACCACCTTTTGCGGGTTGTTGCCCAGGCTGAAGGGATAGGGACCGTAGTTCTGGTCAAAATCCTGCAGATTGTACTGAACGATCAGGACACCGCCGTTCTTGACGTACTGGAGCAGCCGGCTGTTGGCGGACTTCAGTTCGGAGCGGACCGCGTAAGCCCGCGTGCCGAGGATGATGGCGTCGTAACCCGAGAGGTTTCCTTGGGTGACATCGCTGGCGGCCAGGACACGAACGCTCTGTTCCAGGTTTTCGAGCGCCTGCGGCACGTCGTCGCCGGTTCCGGGCAGGTAGGCGATGCGGAGGCCGGGCGCGGTCTTCACGTCCACGCCCACCGCGCGATAGACCGCGGGGCGGTAATAAGGATAGGGCCGCAGACCGGGATATCCCACCATCCGGTATCCTTCCTCGTAGTTCCTGCCCCGATATTCGGCCACCGCGGTGATACGGTACTCTTCGGGCTTGACCGCGCCGGGCTCGACCGAGAAGGTGACGGTGTGGTCTTCGCCATCCCGCATCATCGAGAACGGGGCCGAGTCGGGGGATGATCGCCAACCCTGGGGAAGGCGCAATCGGAGCGTCCCTTCGGCCGGTCCCTTCACATTGCTGTGCACGGTGCAGGAAAATGCGAACCGCTTCGCGCCCACGGGCACCGCGCCCGCAGCCGGCGCCAGTGTCACCGAAATCGCCGGACCCATCAGCAGTGGCTGCGACACGATCCCCAGTGTCGGAATGCGTTCGGTGGTCTGGACCACCTGCCTGAGGTGGAAGGCCGCACCGCGATACGATACTTCGACGGAAGCGGACAACGGATAGGGGGCCAGCGAGAGATTCCGGTAACGCGGATCCACCAGGTCGTAGTTAGCCTGTTCCTCGTCCGGCCGGCTAAAGTAGGGTCGGGTCAAAGCGGCATCGGGCGGCGCGGCGACGGTGAAGCGCGTCTGCGCCTGAGCGCGGCCGGCGAGGCTCTTCGGGGCCGGATCCCCGGCGGCTGCGATCTTCCACTGCTTGCCGTCGGACGCTTCGAGCGTCACACTTTCCACATTGACCGGATCGGGGCTCTGGTTCAGCAGTTCCACCTGAACACCGAAGGACTGACCGGGAATCCCGATCGTAAAGGTGGGGACGGCCATTCCGAACGGGTTTCGCCCTTGCGGCTCTTTGTCTGGCACGACGGCAGCCTGTAGCGACAGCCCCAGCGATGCAACCAGGGCCTGCTCGAACTGATCCTCCTTCGCGCGTAATTCGAAGATTACGTCGGATTTGCCGGGCTCCGGCAGGCTTCCGCCGCGGACCTGGCCGGCGAGCGAGCGCGTGGCCCGCAGGCCATCCGCGAGCACCGGCGCAATCCCCTGGGGCCGGTCCGGCTGATATTGATCGGATGCCTGGTTGGCCAGCCGGGCGATCTCCGCCAGTCCGTTCTTCAGGTAATCCGGCTCGGACGCAACCAGCGATCCAATGCCGTTGACGGAAGCGTCGATCCCGTCGAAAAAGCTCTCCTCATGCTCGGCCGCGGGCACGCGCGACTCGTAGCGATGGTAGGCGCTCGCGAAGGGCGCCGGCTTAGGCAGCGCGACCCCGTTGTTCTGACTCTTCTGAAACCCCAAGCCCTCACGTCCTACCTGGAGGTACGTCAAACCGGTAGCCGGGGAATAATTCCCCTCCGGGATCTCCAGGGTCGTAGAGGGTTTCTCGCTGGACCATTTCTGATGGATGTAATCGAAGAATCGCACGGGGACGTATTTGTCGATGGCGTAGTCGTACATGCCCTGCGGGGTGACGTCGAAGAACGGCACGTGCGCGTAAACCTTGAGCGGGGTCCAGGGACGCAGCCCTTCTTTGATCTGTTCCGGGAAGCGGCTTGGATCGCCGGCCGCGAGGAATGCTTCCTGGGCCATCTGGCCGGCCACCTGGTGCTGGCCATGACCGTCCGTGGCCGCTCCCACAAATACCGAGGTGATTACCAGCGGGCGGGTCATCCGGATCACGCGGACCACGTCGGCCAGCACGCGGTCATGGTCCCATTTGTCCAGGGCCTCTTCGCGTGTCTTGGAGAAGCCGTAGTCGATGGCGCGCGTCCAGTATTGATCGACGCCATAGTATCGGCCGGCCGCCAGCAATTCCTGGGTGCGAACGACGCCGAGCGCATCATAGCTATCGGAATTCATGGCGTTCTGGCCGCCCTCGCCGCGATTGAGCGTAAGGAGCACCGCGCGAGCGCCCATGCCCCGCGTCTCCATGGCGAGCATGCCGCCATCCTCGTCGTCCGGGTGGGCGGTCACCATCATGAGACTCGCACGGGTCTTAAGGGCGTGCAGCCAGCGGGTAAGCCCCGCGGCTCCACGATCCACGTCCGCCTGCAGAGCGTCCGCGGAGGGCGCGCGCGACGGAGCGTCGGCAGTCTGGGCCGCCAAGCCCCCCCAAAGCAGAACCAGGCACGGCAGAATGGAAACAGGCACCCAAACACCCCATCGAAAACGCAGGCGCAGCATATACTTCCATTGTTCGCAGAATCTTTNNGCATCTGAAAAAGCACCATACTGAGCCCAAAGCTCTTACATCTCAATTGCAGGAGAGTCTTACATGTTGTCCTTACGGGGTACTCTCTCGATCATCACATCTCGTTCCTTTTTGCTGGCGGGCCTTCTGGTTGCATCGATCGCCCTGCCCGCAGCCGCTCAAACCCAGGCGATCAATGGCAGCATTCGCGGCCGCATTACCGATGCGGCGGGCGCCGCGGTGCCGCAGGCCAAAGTCACCGTCCTCAACGACGCCACCGGGTTCTCCCGCACCGCTTCCAGTGAAGAGGATGGCTACTACGTTTTTCCTAATCTGCCGCTCGGAATCTATACGGTGACCATCCAGAAGGAAGGCTTTCAGACCGAGCGGCATCCCGGCGTTTCGCTGACCGCCGGCGCCGAAGCCGTCGTTGAAAGCCAAATGAAAGTGGGCGCGGTGACCACTGAAATCGAGGTGACCGGCGGCGCCTCGATGGTGGAGCCATCGCGCGTAAACACCGGCCGCACCATCGGGTACGCGGAAATCGACAACCTGCCGCTGACCTCGCGGAATCCCTACAACTTCATCATTTTCCAGCCGGGCGTGAGCGGCCACCCGAATCAGGAACTAGGCATTCCGCGGACACTCAACACCAACGGACTCCTGGACCGCATCAACTACCAGATGGACGGCATGGTGGACACCGAGAGCGACCGGTACGGCTTGCGCCTCTTCCCCATCTCCGATATCTACGTTCGCGAAGTGCAGACGGTCTCGAACAGCTTCGCGCCGGAATTCGGCAACACGGCGGGTAACATTTTCAACGTGATTACCAACTCCGGGACCAACAAGCCCCACGGCGAGTTTTACTATATCGGCCGGCCCGAGGACCTGTCGGCGCGGCCCATACTGACGCCGCTGAGTCAACCCAAGCCGGATCTCTCTCTCAAAGACTTTGCGGTGAACGGTAGCGGCCCCATTGTCAAAGACAAACTGTTCATCTTCGGCGGCTATGAACATCTGGATCGCGGCCTTCCGTCGCCCAGCACCATTGCCCCCTCGGATGCGGCCGCGATCGGGATTCCAGCTAACCTGCTGGTAACGGCGCCCAGCATACAGCATGCCCAGTTCTTCAACGTCCGCCTGGATTGGACGGTGAACGACAAGAACCAGGTGTTTTTGCGGTACAACTATTTCCGTAACGAATACCCGTTCAACACCGCGGCCGGCGGCAAGAACGCGCTGGATGCCGCCAGCGACTTCCGGGACCGCGCCCACGTCATGGGCGCGCAGGTACTCACCACCTTTTCACCGACCGTGTTGAATGAGCTGCGCTTTGGCTGGCCGTATCGCAACGAGCACCACTATGCGGATCCGCTCACCGGCGCGGGACCGCAGATCAACATCAGCGGCGTAGCGATCTTCAATGGCAGCACGGGAGTCGGCGACCGGTACCAGGAGAAGATTCCGAATTTGAACGACGCACTTACCGTGATCCGCGGCGCCCACACGCTGAAGTTCGGGGCCGGCTTCCAACAGATGCTGGATACGCAGACCGCGGATGTCTACAACCAGTACAACTTCTCCTCGGTGGCGCAGTACCTGCTGGCCAAGTCCGGCGCCAACCCACTCTCCTACAATACCTATACGTCGGTGATCGGGCTGCCGGGCGCGTCGTACCACTCGTTCTTCTGGAACTGGTTCGCACAGGACAGCGTGCAGGTGCGTCCGAACCTGCTCTTGATCTTCGGGGTGCGCTACGACCGGTTCCAGGGGCCGCCGGCCGATCCCAACGCGCCCTTCAGCTACTCCCAGCACTTCCGCACGCCCGGCAAGGACTTCGCGCCGCGACTGGGCCTGGCATGGTCGATCACGCCCAAGACCGTGTTGCGCGCCAGTTCGGGAATATTCTTTGAGCCTGTGCCGACCAACCTCTGGTACAACACCTTCATCAACAGCGGCAACCCGCAAGCCTATTCCGCCTCCATTGCGGCGAGCAGCCCGCTGGCCCCGGCCTTTCCGCATGTTATCTCGTTGACCCCGGGATCGGTGCCGCCCTCGGCGGATATCACCACCATCACCCCGAACTTCCGCAATGCGTACACCATCAACACCAGCATCCAGATCACCCAGGCGCTCTCGAACAACGACTCCCTGACCGTGGGTTACGTGAACACCGGAGCGCGCGAACTGACCTACCTGCGAAACATGAACCTGATCAACCCCACTGGCTTCCTGGCGGATGGACGCCCGATCTATTCCACTACGCAGAGTGCGGCAACGCGACTCGACCCCCGGTTCAACAACATCACCCTCCAGGACGTGGGCGCCATCACGGACTATAACGCCATGATCGTGAACTTCCAGCACCGCGTGGCGCAGGGATTCCAGGTGAGTGCTTCGTACACCTGGTCGCACTCCATCAGCGACGCTCCGGATGCCAACAGCTTCGAGCAGAATGTGTTTATCGAAGACAACACCAATCGCAGGCGCGACCGCGGCAACAGCCTGGTCAACCGGCCATCGGCGCTGACCCTGAGCGCGGTGCTCTCCCCCAAGGTCAGTTCCAGCAATCGCACTTGGAATTGGCTGGCCAACAACAACGACCTGGCGTTGCTCGGGAACTTCTCTTCGGGCGACCAGCAGAACATCACGTCCACGCGGAACCTGACCAACGACCCGAAAGCCGCCGTCCGTCCGTTGTTCATCGGCCGCGACACGGTTCGCACCCCGAATGTTTACCAGGTCGACCTGCGCTACACGCGCGCCTTCTTCACGCTGGAACACTTGAAGCCGAAGTTCATCGCCGAGGTGAACAACGTATTCAACAAGCAGAACATCATTGCCTTGAACACCGCGGTGGCAGTAGATTCCCTGGGAGTGATTCAGCCGTCTTTGACGTCTAACTTCCTTCAACCGGCCACCGGGGTCCTGGAGAAGCGCATCGTACAGTTCGGAGTACGAGTAGACTGGTAGGCCAGTAGGGCGGACCCCCTGGTCCGCGGCCGACGCCCTCGTCGGCCTTCTTGGCATCGGGCGGTATATTGATTTCAGCGCCGAAAGCGTCCGTAGCGGACGCGCGGACCAGGGGGGCGCCCCACCAATCGAGTCGCGAGTCCATAATGAGTTATGGCGGGCACGTCAAGGCCCTGCCCACGCGAATCCTATGTACAATCGCCGCCGATTCCTCACCGATCTCGCAGCCGGCTCGGGATTGCTCCTGGCCGGTTGCAGTTCCAGCACCGGACCGGGGGAAGCCCCGAATGCCTCCAACCCCGCAACACCTCCCGGGCCCGCGGACGTCACCCTGCGGATTGGGCCAGTGCTTGTAGACATTGCCAAGGACCATACCATCAGCACCATCGGCTACAACGGTACGGTGCCCGGTCCGCTCATCCGCTTGCGCGAAGCTGTTCCCGTGACCGTCGATCTGTTCAATGACACAGATACCCCGGAATTCGTGCACTGGCACGGGCAGGCGATTCCCGCCGATGTGGATGGCGCCGAAGAGGAGAAGAGCCGCGTGGTGCCGCCCCACGGCCAGTTGCGCTACCGTTTGACGCCCGCGCCATTCGGCGCGCGCTTCGTCCACACTCACGCGATGCCCATGTCCGACCTGAACCGCGGCACTTACACCGGACAGTTCGCGTTCGTGTACATCGAACCGAAAAACAATCCCGGACAGTACGACCAGGAGATCTTCCTGGCGACACACGAGTGGGAGCCGTTCTACACCACCGCGGAGATGGAGGAGGAACCCGACAGCCAGCAGGTGGCCGCCAAGGCCGCAAAGCCGAAGGACGAGAAGCCCAACGGTTGGGAGATCGGATACCAACGGTTCACCATCAACGGAAAATGCCTGGGTTACGGCGAGCCGGTGCGGGTGAAAGAGGGACAGCGCGTCCTGTTTCACTTCCTGAACGCCAGCGCCACGGAGATCATTCAACTGGCGCTGCCTGGCCACCGGTTCCAGGTGGTAGCTCTCGACGGCAACCCGGTTCCCCATCCGCAGCCGGTGGACGTGTTAGAACTCGGCACTGCGGAACGTATCGATGCCGTGGTCGAAATGAAGAATCCGGGAGTGTGGATTCTGGGGACGCCGCACGATGACGATCGCCAGAACGGCATGGGGATCGTGGTCGAGTACGCCGGCAAGAGTGGGAAGCCCCAGTGGATCAAGCCTCCGAAAGCCCTCTGGGATTACACCCTGTTCGGAGAATCCCGCCAGGCCGCCAACCCGGACGAGACGATTCCGCTGGTCTTCGACAAAATCAACGGCGGCACAGGAGGCTTCAACCGGTGGACCATCAATGGCAAGCAGCACGACGAGAAGGCGGAACCGCGGCGTCTCCAGAAGGGCAAGCGCTATCGGCTGGTGTTCGACAACCAGACGGACGATGCGCATCCCGTGCACCTGCATCGCAACAGTTTTGAACTGACGAACGTACACGGAAAAGCGACGGGCGGGGTGATGAAGGATGTGGTGCTCGTGAAGGGCTTCAAGAAGATCGAGGCCGATTTCACTGCCTCGAATGAAGGGCTGACCCTGTTCCACTGCCACCAGCAGTTGCACATGGATTACGGGTTCAAACTGCTGTTCAACGTGGTGTAGGGCTGGGAGGCAGGTCACGGGCTGGTACGCCCCCGGTGATCGAAAACCGGTACAGTGTACCGGTGGGTTTATTGTGGAATCAGTAGCTTACGACCGAAAAACCGGTACAGTGTACCGGTTTTTCGAGCCAGCTCACCCGCACCAGCCTAAATGGGCCAGGGGAGATCGGCGACCTGCCCCACGTCACTCCGGGTAGTAGCCTTCCCGTGCCCGCACCTTGCGGCCCTTCATGTCGCGCAGGATTACTTCGATCGCGTGCCAGGTGTGCCCTTCCGCGGGCGGCGGCTGGAAGGTGATCAGGTAGCCGTGCATCAGATCCTGGGACACCGCTTCGAAAACCGCGCGGATCTCGGACGGACTGCGAATCGCAAATGCCACTCCGCCGGTAGTCTTCGAAACACCGGCGAGCTGCCTAAGGAGCTCGGGGTGATCCAACGCCGTTCCCTGTGCGATGGTGTAGATCGGCAGGCCGGCGCTCTTGGCGCGCAGAATGGCGGTATCGGTGGTCAGAACGCTGCTATTGTCGGAGCCATCTGTGAAGACCACGATCACCTTCTTTCCGCTGCGGCCGGCCAGATCGAGATTCACCCGCACCAACGCATCGTAAAGGGCGGTCGATCCGGCCGCATGGGTCCGCATCACGGCCCGCTTCAGGGCGCCTTTGTCGGTCGTGAATGGCTGCAGCTCGGTGACCGACTCGTTGAAGCTGTAAACCGCCACAGAATCGATGGGGCGCAGCTCTCCGATCAGCCTGAGCGCCGCGTTACGCAGCGCCGGAAGGGCAGCCTGCATGCTTCCCGTGGTATCGAAAAGCAGCGCCACGGAAACGGGGGCGGTGCGCGTTTCGAAGGCCACTGTCTGCAGCGCCTTGCCCTCCTCCGAGATGGTGAAGTCGCTGCTCGGAAGGTCATCCACGTAGCGGCCGCGGTCGTCCTTCACCGTTGCATAAACCTCCACCAGCCGGCCATTCGCGCGGAACACCGTTTCGGACGGAGGGAGCGCGACGGCGCCATCGGCCGTTTCGGAGGGTGCCGGCCCCGAGGCCTCGGGGGCAGACGGTGCGACATGCCGCTGGACGGATCTGCCTCCACGGGACAGATGCCGCACCACATTCTCGAAGGTCGCAAACCCGCCAAACAAGTAGGAGCCAGGCTCTGCGCTCGATGTGACCAGCCCGGAGCCAGGGAACAGCGGCAGGCGCCGCATATCGGAGTCGACGAGAAAGCGGTGCTTGGTCAACAGGTGCGGATCCTCGGAGACCAGCAGGTGCTGGGGGTCGAGCAAGGCCGCATAAACCAAGCCGGTCAAGGCTGCCACGGTTCTGGTCGGGTCCGTCGAGCCGGCCAGCGAATCGAGCCGGGGCACCTGCTGCAATTCCTTCACCCGCTCGAACGCCTCGCGCCGGGCGCCGGTCAGGCGGAGCAGGATGCTGGGGACCGCTTCATCCAGATCGAGTGCGGGTGGCCCTCCGGCCGCATTCCCCTTCTCCGACGCGCCGACCACGGTCTCGATCAGGATCGCCAATGCCTTACTTGAATGATCCGGCAACGACAGTCCCTCACAAACCCGACGGAATGCGCCCGCCGCCTGAGTAGCATCGAGCGCGCCGGACTTGGTCCCCAGGACGATCAGGTTCACCAACGAGTGCCATTCGCCCAGCACGGTATTGCGGACCGCCGGCTTCGTACGAGCCACGGCCTCCGAAAACCCCGTCAGCGCTTGAAACTCTGCGCCCCCCAGGCCAGGGAGACTCTCGAAGTACGGGAACAGGTTCTTCCAATCCGCATAGTGCGCGGAGAGCAGCGAGGCGGAAGCCTCATCAAGCGGCGCCTTGCGCTTCTCTTCGAGCTGCGTCAGGGGCACCAAGGCTTCGAGGGAGTCCAGGTTCAGCAGGGAATCGTCATCTAACATGCCCGCGGCGCTCCATGCCCTTTTCCCGCCCGGAAAGCGCACGTTCCCGGCATCATCGAGTGGAAGGTCCCGGAAGAAGGCCGGCCGCCAGGTTCCGACCAGCTTTTCCATGCCCAGATACAGGTCGCTGGAATGCCGGTACCAGTTATAGAAGCTCTCCGCGCGCTCGCCAGTCCTCGTAAGGAAGCGCTGGTGGGCGGCATCTGCCCGCGAGACTGCAAAATAGAATGCCGCCAGCGTTCCGCGATCCTTCTCAATGACGTTGCGTAAGAAGGCCGGCGGGTCGAACGGGCTGGCACCCGCGAGCTTTTGCCACGCGGCATGGGAATCGGGGCCACCCGGCAGGGCGACCGTGCCTTTGGACAGGGCAAACGCCTCCGAGTAGAGCGACAGAATGTTGGAATCCTGATTCACCAGCACGCGCAGACCGATACTCTTCAAGACGGCCTCCGCGGCGCCGTGCTCCATGGCGCCGAGTCCCGCATACGTACGGGCCGTGCGCACGTCCCGCGCGAACAGCTCGGCGATCCCTCCGGCCAACGTGGGAAAGCCCCTCATCACCTCGCTCCAGGCCGCGGCGTTCTCCAGGCGGGCGGTCTCGGACGGAATCTCAAACGAGAAGCTCTGGCGCGCCGCCAGGGTCTCCTGCATGGTGATCTCGTCAATCCCGAGGGCCGCCGGAATCGGCTGGCGCAGAACATCCGTGGGATGGTCGCCGGGCTCGATCGAGAAGGGGCCTTCCTCTTGCACCATCTTCCACCCCAGCAGCGGTAGGATCTTCTCCGCCTTCTTGCGTTGCGCTTCGGTGGCCAGCGAAAGCGTCACTACGCTGACATCCCCCTTCTGCTCACCCAAGCGGGTCAACTCCGAAACTGAAGCGATGAAGGCTTGTATCGTGGCGGCAAAGTCGGGAACTGCTTCGCCGTTGGCGGGAGCGGTTTCCCGCGCCACCGCGCGGCAGTACTCCAGGAAGAAGTTGGAATAGGTGGGCGTCCCCTGAATGTGCGCGATCGCCGCGAAGGCTTTAAAGCCGCCCGGAACCCAGGCTTCCTCTCCAGCCGGCAGGTTCGGAAGCACGACGTCGAGTTCCGGGGCCACGTCGGCGCTCTGCGGCTTGCCGAGGTTTTCGAGGCGCGCCTCGACCGCCGCGGCGTCCGGCGCCTTGGGCTCCAGCTTGAGGTACTGCCGCATGTGCTCGCCCGCGGCAGCGTAGTCCTTCTTTGCCTCCAGGATCATCCCCAGTACATACTCGGCACGCGTCAGCTCGTGTCTTTTGTCGAGCCGCAGCGCAGTGTTCAGGTTGGCCTCGGCGCCTTCGAGATCCCCCAGGTGATAGCGGATGACGGAGTAGTCGATAAGGACATTCAGGTAACGGTGCCGCGTGTCCATCCGGATCAGGCTATCGGCAGTCCTGGCGGCCGTTTGCCAGTCCCGGTCGGCCATCTGCAGGTGGGTCAGCCGGTAATACGGCAGCGGGTCCTTGGGATCCAAGGCGATGGATTTCTCGAAAGCCTGCCGCGCATCGGCGAATTTCTCCTCGTTTTCGAGCGCCATGCCGAGCGCGCTCCATCCCGGCGCAAACCGCGGAGCCGCTTCCACGGCGGCGCCAAGTTGGCGCTCGGCCTCGAACCACTTTTTCGCTTGCAGGGCCTTCAGGCCCAGGTCCCACGCCTTCTGGGCACGCCGCGGCACCCCATCGTCCGACATTTTCAGACCGGGGTCGGAACCAATCTTGCTCAGGACCAGCGCGGGCAACTGGGGATTACTGGAAAGATGCGGATCGGTAAGGTCGATGGTGCTGGACATGTAGCCCTTCAGGGACGCCAGCAGGACGCAGCGTGCCAGGGTGACGGCGGAGTAGGGATCTGCGTCGACGTGCCAGGAATACTGCCCGGTCTTGTCGGTGATGACCTCGAGCCGGTTGTCCATGCCGTAGCAACTGCGCTCGATGGCCACCTTGACGCCGACCGGCGACCCGTCCTCCAGAACGACCTTACCGTGGAACATCACCAGCGCCGCGTGGACCGGCTGAAGGGCGAGCCAGCAGCAGACAACCAAGGCGAATTTTCCAATCGCGGATCGAAGGATCAATTGTCAGAGTATAACGAATTCCGGTGGCAGTCACCGCAATCCCCAAATTCCCACCGCGAAATCCATGCCAGAATTTCGGTGACAGTCACCCTATTTCACCGCCATAATTACAGGCGGGCTGCCACGCTGACTACCACCGGCACGTCGCTACCCGCAACGCCCCCCGATGGACCTGCGGCGTTGATCTGGTCAAGCCGCTGAAACTCACCGTCGCCGCCTATTTCGGTGACAGCCACCGTAACCCCCGAATACCAAACCAATTCGGGGGTT
>PMTT01000908.1 GCA_003167275.1 Bryobacterales bacterium
CGTGTGGAACTGGTCAAGCGGGCCGACCGCGCCGCCAGGGCCTACGACCCGCGCATTTTCCAGGTGCAGGCGGGCTATGCCGACAATCTCCGCTTCGTGCTGGTGGCTACCAGCGAGGGGGTGCTGACACTCGACCGCCAGCCCCTGGCGCGTCTCAGCGTTTCCACCCTCGCCCGCGAGAACGGAGGCATGCCGCAGCGCGGCCACGCGGGAGGCGGCGGACGCGTAGAACTCAACTTCTTCCTGAACGAAAAGACCCCCGAGCACTTCGCCACCGAAGCTGCCCGCGAGGCCGTCACCATGCTGGACGCGGTGGACGCCCCCGCCGGGGAGATGACCGTGGTGCTTGGTCCGGGCTGGCCGGGCATCCTGTTGCACGAGGCCGTAGGCCATGGACTCGAGGCCGATTTCAACCGCAAGGGGGTCTCCGCCTTCAGTGGCCGCATGGGCCAGAAAGTGGCCAGCGAGCTGTGCACCGTAATCGACGATGGCACCATCAACAGCCGGCGCGGATCGCTCAACGTAGACGACGAAGGCCACTCCACCCAACGCAACGTGCTGATCGAAAACGGGGTTCTGCGCGGTTACTTGCAGGACAAGCTGTCCAGTTCCCTGCTAGGTTCGGAATCCACCGGCAGCGGGCGACGCGAGAGCTACGCCCACATTCCCATGCCGCGCATGACCAACACCTTCATGCTGGCGGGGGAGAGCGACCCTCAGGACATCATCCGGTCCGTCCCGAAGGGTCTCTACTGCGTGAATTTCGGCGGCGGCCAGGTGGACATTACCAGCGGAAACTTCGTCTTCTCAGCCTCCGAGAGCTACCTCATCGAAGACGGCCATCTCACCCGGCCCGTGCGCAATGCAACGCTGATCGGGAACGGTCCCGAGGCTTTGAAGTACGTCAGCATGGTGGGCAATGATCTGCGTCTGGACGAAGGCATCGGCGTGTGCGGCAAGGAAGGCCAGAGCGTTCCGGTGGGCGTGGGNNGGCTTCGAGTGATTGCAGTGCTATCATCGATATATGGCCAGCATTACCATACGCCGCTTGGACGATGGACTCAAGTCTAAACTCCGTGTGCGCGCAGCCCATCATGGCCGGTCGATGGAAGAAGAGGCTCGCGAGATTCTGAGGCAGGGACTGTCTAAGCAGGCCGCTCCTAAGGCCAATTTAGCGGAAGCGATCCGACGGCGCATCGCGCCTTTCGGTGGAGTGGAACTAGAGATTCCTCCGCGCGACGGCGTTCGACCGCCTCCGGACTTGACATCGTGATCGTCCTCGACACAAATGTTGTCTCCGAGAGTGTTCGGCCCTCTCCTTCGGAAGCTGTTCTTCGCTGGCTTGCCGCGCAGGATCCGCTTGAGGTTTGGACCACAACGGTCACGCAAGCAGAGGTGCTCGCTGGAGTCGAGATGCTTCCGGCCGGAAAGCGTCGGACAAGTTTGGCCGAGACCGTCGAGAAGATCTTCACGGACGATCTGTCCGGACAGGTTCTGCCGTTCGACGAAGACGCCGCCCGCATGTATGGAAAGATCATGGCGCAACGAAAAGCGATAGCGCGTCCGATCTCTCAGGCAGACGCCATGATAGCCGCCATCGCCCGCTCGCGGAATGCCGTAGTCGCGACCCGCAATACGAAGGACTTCGAGCATTGCGGCATCCGAATCGTCAATCCCTGGAACGGGTAAGCAGCACTTGCCCCTGCCGATGGTAGCCTGAGTATATATGGAACTTCTCGAACTCGCGCAGGATGTGGTGAGGCGCGCCCAGGCCGCGGGAGCGACCGACGCCGAATGCACCATCGCGGAAGGCGAAGAATTCTCCGCCAATGTGCGCATGCGCGAGGTGGAGAACCTCAAGGAGGCCGGCTCGCGCGGCGCCGGACTGCGCATTCTGATCGGCCGGAAGACCGGGGCCTCCTACACCTCCGATCTTTCCGAGGACGGGATTCAGCACATGGTAAAGTCTGCCATCGAACTGGCCGATATTACTACTGAGGATCCGCACGCCGATCTTCCCGGTGTGGAAGAACTCGGCAGCATCCCGGGCGATCTCGGACTTTACTCCGCGGACGTCGAGGGCCTGGAAACCGCCCTGAAAATCTCGACCGCCAAGCGGGCCGAGGAGGCCGCGCTTTCCGCCGATCCCCGTATCACCAATTCCGAGGGCGCCTCCTTCGACACGCATGTGGGCCGCCATATCTTCGCCAATTCCCGCGGTTTTGCCGGGGAGTATCGCTCCAGTTACTGTTCCTTGAGCACGGTGCCGGTGGCGCGGGACGGGGAATCCATGGAGCGGGACTATTGGTACACCATAGCCCGCGGCTACGGCGGGCTCGAATCGCCCGAAGAAGTCGGCCGGATCGCGGCGAAGCGGGCTCTCCGCCGGCTGAATGCGGTGAAAGTCGACACCCAAAAGGTGCCCGTGGTGTTTGAGCCGCGTACCGCCCGCACGCTGCTCGACAACATCTTTGAGGCGGTGCATGGGATGTCCATTTACCGCCACGAATCGTTCCTGGCAGGAAAGCTGGGCGAGAAGGTGGCCGTCGATGCTCTGACGGTGATCGACGATGCCACCATCCCCGGCCTTTTCGGAACCTCGCCGTTCGACGATGAGGGCGTTCCGTCGCGCCGCACCGTCGTGATTGAGCGGGGAGTGCTGAAAAGCTATCTGATGAACACCTACGCCGCCCGCAAGCTGGGGATGAAGACTACGGGCAACGCCTCGCGAGGATTGACGGGGAACGCGGGCATCGGGCACGGGAACTTTTTCATCGAGAAAGGCGTCCAAACGCCGGAGCAGATTCTTGCCGGGATCCCTAACGGCTTCTATGTGACGGAACTGATGGGCTTTGGGGTTAACATCGTCACCGGGGACTACTCGCGCGGAGCGGCCGGGATGTGGATTCGCAACGGAGAACTGGCGTTCCCGGTTTCGGAAGTCACAATTGCCGGGAACCTGAAGGAGATGCTCATGGGCCTGGAGGCGATCGGCTCGGACCTGGAATTCCGGGGCTCGGTGGCAGCCCCCACCTTGAAGATCGGAGAGATGACCGTTGGCGGCAAATAACACAGCAATTCAAACCAGGCAGCCGGTCTCCATACCGCCGGCCGCCATTGTCATTGGCATCCTGATCCTCGCCGGCCTGGCGGGATTCTGGTATCTGGACCGCGCGGCGAAACAGCCGGCTGCCCCGCCCCCACCGCTCACCGGGCCTGCCAAGGCCTACGTGAAGAGCCTCAAGCTCAGCGACGTGAACATGAGCGCGAATGAAAGCTACATGCAGCAGGCCGTAGTCGAAATCACCGGCAAGATCGAGAATGCCGGCGACCGGGTTCTGGACGTAGTGGAGATCAACTGCGTCTTTTACGACGCCTATGGCCAGATGGTCCTGCGCGAACGGGTGCCCATCGTCAGCAAGAAGATGGGCGGCTTGGCCCCCGGCGAGATCAAAAGCTTCCGTATGCCCTTCGACCACATTCCGGAGAGCTGGAACCAGGCGCTCCCCCAGATGGTGATCGCCCGCATCGATTTTTCGTAACACGGGCATCCTTGCCTGTGTTGCTTTGTCTACTGCGCTCTTGCACCGCTTACGTAGATTGCATAAGATCTTACGTATGGAGCGTAAAACGCCGGTTCTCGACGCCCTCCTGCCGCGAACCAGGCAACATCTGCTTTCGGCGATTCTGCTTCAGCCGGAGCATTCCTGGTACCTGAGCGAACTGGCGCGCCGCCTTCACGTGCCGCCGTCGAGCCTCCAGCGCGAACTGTCACAACTCGTCCAGGCGGGGATTCTGACCAGTCGCCAAGATGGAAACCGGGTCTACTTCCAGGCCGACCGATCCTGTCCGGTTTTTCCGGAACTCTCGCAGATGCTGACGAAAACAGTCGGGCTGGTTGACGTCGTTCGCTCAGCGCTGACGCCCCTCAAGTCGAGAATCGACCTTGCCTTCATTTACGGCTCGATTGCCTCTGGCGAGGAGCGTTCCTCCAGCGATGTCGACCTGATGGTCGTGGGGCGAGCGAATCTCTCCGATCTTGCGGTCATTCTGAGGTCGCTCGAAGAGCAACTCGGACGAAGCGTCAATCCTTCGGTATACACTAATCAGGAGTTCCTCAAGCGGTTAGGGGAACAGAATCACTTTCTCCACTCAGTCTTGAGAACCGAGCTGCTTTTTGTTCTTGGTGAAGCGGATGACTTGGCAAGATTTGTTGAACGCGCAGCGAATCAGGGCTCATAGAACTGGCCGCTGAGGAGATCCATGACCTCCGCGGTGTCGTTGAGCGCGACCTCAAGGACGCCAAGCTTGACGCCCTTTCCGAGGATCGCCGCTTCGCCACCGCCTACAATGCCGTCCTGCAACTCACCAAGATCATGATCGCTTGCGAAGGCTACCGCGTTGTGGGTTTGGGCCACCATCAGACAACTTTCCAGGCGCTGGAGATCGCCATGGGGCGTTCAGTGATTCCTCTCTCCTCCTACTTCGAACTCTGTCGCCGAGACCGGAACCAGGTCGACTACGACATGGCCAATGTCGCGACGGAGGCGGAAGCACGCCTTCTCGTTCAGAAGGCGGAAGAGTTTCAAGAGCTCGTGGAAGATTGGATTCGCAAGCATCATCCCGCCTACGCAGTCTGAGGTTCGGTCTCCCACAGTTGGGTCAACGGCCCCCGTGGCTGCAACTGCTGTATACTGCGACACGATGGAGGCAGGACCCGGCAGATTCCCGACCACCTCGTGGAGCGTCGTGCTCGCGGCGCAGGATCAGGCCACCCGCAGGCCGGCGCTCGAGAAACTGTGCGGAGCCTATTGGTCGCCGGTCTACGGTTTCGTGCGGCGCCTCGGAAACGATCCGGAAGCCGCCCAGGACTTCACCCAGTCTTTCTTTACCCGCCTCTTAGAGAAGGATGCCATCGCCGCCGCGCGCCGCGACCGGGGCCGCTTCCGTTCCTTCCTGCTGGGCTGCCTCAAGAACTTCCTCACCAACGAGTGGGACCGCGCCCATGCCCAGATGCGCGGCGGCGACCAACCCATCCTGCCGTTCGAGTTTGACGACGCCGAGCGTTGGCTCAAGCTGGAGCCCGCCGACCACGCCACCCCGGAGCGGATCTTCGAGCGGCGCTGGGCAGCGACCGTCCTCCAACGCGGCTTGCTTGTCCTCCGCGGCGAGTACGAGAGCGCCGGTCAGGGCGCCCTGTTCGAGCGGCTGAAACCCCTGCTGATGGCTGAACACGACGAATCGCAGCGCGCCATCGCCACCCGGTTGGGAATGACCGAAGGCGCACTCAAAATGGCCATGCTCCGCCTGCGCCGCCGCTACCGGGCGCTCTTAAAGGCGGAGATCGCCGAGACCGTCCACGATCCCTC
>PMTT01000771.1:0-744 GCA_003167275.1 Bryobacterales bacterium
TCGTCAATCCCAGGAGTGTCATCCCCGGACTCCGGCTCGGAGCCGGCTTCGGCACGGCCGTCGGGAGTTTCTAAGTGCCGGTAGACCTCGCCCGGAAACACACCGAAGTGCGTCTGGTTGAGCCGGGCGAGCATGGACGAGATCACCGCCCGCGCCTGCTCATTGGTTTTCGCCGCTTCGATTTTGGGCCGCAGTTCATCGTGGACGGCTTGCCAGTCCAGCCCGCCGAGTTTCGGGTCCCAGTGCTTTTCAAGCACGGTCTTCCAGACCACCTCGAACGAGTCGATGTTGGCCTGGCGCTCGCCCGGCGAGAGGGCTGCCTGGCTGAAGGCCATCCGGGCAAAGGCCAAGGCGAAGACGAGCATCCCCGTACGGGAGAACATGCTTCGACTATAGCGTACCGGGGGAAGCTGGTTCGGAGCCCGGTGGGGCGGGGCCCTGGCCTTGCGAAACGATGGGTTCGAACGTTGCTCGGTAAGGGTCACCCGGAATATGAAGGCGATGGAATCACATGGCTTCTCGGTTGTGGCCCCTTCACCTTTGACCGGCGCGACTACGATACGGCGATTGCGGGCAGGATTGCCTGCCCCACAAAGCAGCCCGAAAAAATCCGATCCCGATTGAGACTTTTCAGGATGCTGCGTCGCTATAGCTTAGTGCAGGGAACTGGCGATACCAACGAGCGTTTAGCCGGCGGGACATGGTCCGGCAAATGGTTTCCAGATGCGCGGCCGCCGAAGGCGT
>PMTT01000771.1:786-12469 GCA_003167275.1 Bryobacterales bacterium
CGAGCTTTTCCGGAACATTGACGGTAACCCAAAACGCTGACGGTACCTTCACGGCGAGCTACCAGCACGGCAATCAGACGAACCCGCTGCCGGTGGACTTCTCGTTTACAACCGATCCGGAGTCGATCGCCTTCTCGTTTACGAGGGTCCACGTCAACCCCAACGTCAAGTTCCTGACAGCCATTCAGGAAACCAACGGCAAGTTCGGAGGATCGGTGACGGGGCTGCCGTCGAATCATGACAAAGAGGACGACACCTGGACTGCCACCGCGTCGCCGTTTCCAGGTAGCGAGCCCGGACACCACGAACACCATGGGCACCACCACAAGGAGGATTAGCCCACTCTGGACGGTTGCGGTAAGCATGCGCGGCATCGCAAAAATCATCTTCGCAGCAGGCAGCGCCTACCTCTGGTTCGCGCTGCTTGCGCCAGCGCAGGTGGGCCACTCAGAGCTTGACAGCGGCAACCCTGTTGAACGCGAGATTCGGGGCGACGAGACGCACCAATATGCCATTCCCGCTGCCAAGGGCCAGTTCATCCACGTAATTGCCGATCAAAAAGGTGTTGACCTCGAATTAGTTCTGCGAGCACCGGACGGTCACGAGCTTTTCCGTAGCGACCTGCCCAACGGGAGTTACGGACCCGAGTCCGTGCTGACCATCGCCGAGGAGGACGGCAGGTATACAGTCGAGGCGGCTGTGCGCAACACCAAAGCGCCGGCGGGACGTTATGTCATCCGCCTCACGGCGTTGCGACCGGCCGAGCCAACCGACCGCGGGCGCATCGCCGCGGAGCTCGCGGCGATGGAAGCCGCGAGACTTCGCGGCGAGCGCACCGAATCCGCGCGGCGCAACGCCATCGCAAAGCTCGAATTCGCGCTTTCTTATTTCGAACGCTCTGCCGATTCCTACCGGCAGGCGCTCACCTTGAGAACTATAGGTCTGACCCATGCCGAACTGGGTGACTTCCGCACAGCGCTCGGCTACTACAACCGCGCGCTGCCGCTTTTTCGCAGCGTGGCTGACAGTTACGGTGAAGCCACGACGGTCACCAACGCTGGCGGCGTGTATGATGTGCTGGGGGATTATCCGAAAGCATTGGAGTACTACGACCAGGCGTTAGGTCTGGCGCGTCGCCTGGGGAATGGACTGGGGCAGGCAATCGCTCTCAATAACATCGGTAATCTGTACTTGAGCATGACGGACTGGCAAGAGTCGATCAGTTTCTTTAACCGAGCGTTGCCGCTGTTCCGTGAACTCGGCGACCGGCAGCGGGAGGCAATCGCTCTTCACAACCTCGGGGTTTCCCATAACCGCCTCGGAGAACCAGAGAAAGCCCTNNAGTTCTGAAGCTGTCAAGGACTACGAACAGGCCGTGGCACTCGCCCAGTCGGCGGGCGATCGCCGGCTCCAGGGCCAAGCTGTCAATCAACTTGGCGAGGCATATACAAGCCTCGGAGACCCCGCCAGAGCCCTCGCTCAGTATCAAGAAGCTCTGAAGTTGCTTCAAGCCGCCGGGGATCGTCGCGCATCAGCTCAAGCAATCGGCAACATCGCTCAAGTCTACTCCTCCACCGGACGCCGCGACGAAGCTCGCGAGCAATACGGCCGCGCGCTCGAGGAGTTCCGCGCCATCGGCGACCGCAGTTCCACCGCCAAAATGCTCTACGGCATCGCCCGCGTGGAGCGGGACAGCGGCAATCTGGAGGAAGCGCGGCGTCAGATGGAGGCGGCGCTGGCGGGATTCGAAGAGGTCCGAACACTTGCGGGTGGCGGCGAATCGCGGGCCTCATACTTCGCATTGAACCAGGAAGCTTACCATTTTTACATCGACCTCCTGATGCGCTTCGATCGGCTCCACCCGGGGCAAGGCTACGATACGCTCGCGCTGGAGGCCAGCGAGCGGGCGCGGGCCCGCAGCCTGCTGGACATGCTGGCGGAATCGCGCGCCGGCCTGCGCGAGGGCGCCGACCCGGAGCTGCTCGTACGCGAGCGCGCCACCCAGCAACTGCTCAGCGCCAAATCGGAGCGGCTGATGCAGGTGTCCGGCCGGTCCGGCGGCGAGGCGCAGGCGGCGGCGTTAAAGGACGAGATTGGCCGACTCGAAACGGATTACGAGGAGATCGAGCAGTCGATCCGCACTAAGAGCCCACGCTACGCCGCGCTCACGCAACCGCGGCCGGCAACCTTCGCCGAGATTCAGCGGGACGTCCTGGACGAGGGGACGCTGCTGCTCGAATACTCCCTGGGAGAAGAGCGGAGTTACCTGTGGGCGGTGGACCGGACTTCCAACAGCGCGTACGAATTGCCCGGGCGGGCGTCGATCGAGGAGGCCGTTCGCACGGTTGACAACCTCGTTACGGCGCGCGGCATGTCCCCGAGGGGAGAGCTTCCGAAGGAGAGAATTGCACGCATTGCGCGCGCCGATGCCGAGTTGTCCGGCGCGCTCGCCCGCTTGAGCGCACTGGTGCTCGGGCCCGCCGCGTCCCGCCTGCGAGACCGGCGCCTGGCGATTGTAGCGGATGGCGCGCTCCAGGGCCTGCCGTTCGCCATGCTCCCGGAACCAGGGTCGCAAGGTAGGACAGACGATCGTCTTTCGTCGTCTGTCAAGCCGGCCGGCGAACCGCTGGTGGCAGGCCACGAGATCGTGCAATTGCCGTCCGCCTCGGTGGCCGCCCAGTTGCGCCGGGAGAGCGCGGGCCGTCCGCCGGCCCCGAACCTGGTGGCAGTGTTCGCCGATCCAGTGTTCGGCGCGGCCGACCCGCGCATGCGCGGCGCGGGCCCGCCACCCGTGGCTCCGCCCGTCTCGAAGAAAGAGGACGAGACTCGCATTTTGGAACACCTGGCGGACGCCTCGCCGGCATCCGGCGATGAGCGCAGGATCACAGTTGCGCGGCTCCCGTATACCCGGCAGGAGGCCGATGCCATTCTCAAAGTGGCGGGCTCCGGCCGCAACCTGGAAGCGCTCGACTTTCGCGCCAGCCGGGCGATGGCGTTGAGTCCCGACCTGTCGCGCTACCGTTACGTGCATTTTGCGACTCACGGGTACCTGGACACAGAGCGCCCCGGCCTTTCGGCGCTGGTCCTCTCGATGGTGGATGAGCGGAGTCAGTCCGAGGACGGATTCCTGCGAGTGAATGACATCTACAATCTCAGGTTACAGGCGGACCTGGTGGTGCTCAGCGCCTGCCAGACTGGGCTCGGCAAAGAGGTGAAAGGCGAGGGCTTGATGGGCCTGACGCGCGCGTTCCTGTATGCCGGCGCGCCGCGGGTGGTGGTAAGCCTGTGGAACGTCAACGACCGCGCCACCGCCGACCTCATGGCGGCGTTCTATCGGGCGATGCTGCGCGGGGGCAAGACGCCGTCCGCGGCGCTGCGCGAGGCGCAACTGGCTATCAGGAAGCAGAAGCGTTGGGAATCGCCGTATTACTGGGCCGCGTTCGTGCAGCACGGCGAGTGGAAGTAGGTGCTGATCGCGAGGCCACAAAGCAGCAAGAAACGTAACCAAACTTGGGGCGGACGGCCGCTGCGAACGGGGCCGACCAGGGGGTCGGCTGCGGACCGGGGGGGCCGCCCCACCAAAATAATCGCGCGCTAATAGAAAGCAGCAAGAGCCGCAAACCAAGGTCTAGCTGCTGCCTAACTTCTTGAGGATCGCGTCGGGGTCGAAGACGCAGCCGCCCCAGGTGCCGCCACTGACGTCCTGGAGGGCCGCCCACAGGCGCGTTGCCTCCGGTAAAGCGGGGTCGGGCGCAAGGTCGTCGCGCAACGGGCGGGACGCCAGCAGGCGCGTGCCCTCCTCGACGCTGCCGCCGACTACCACGTTTACGGTGCCTTCGAGTCTCACACGGTCGATCACGATCTCGATGAGATCGCCTTCACGAACCTTGCCCAGCGGACCGCCTGCCAGCGCTTCCGGCGTCACATGGCCGATGCAGGCGCCCGTCGAGACGCCGCTGAAGCGGGCATCCGTGATCACAGACACGTGCTTGCCGAAATCCAGGTAGCGTAGGGCCACCGTGATACTGAAGATCTCCTCCATCCCCGAGCCCATCGGTCCACGGCACATCAACACCAGGACGTCGCCGGGCCCGATGCCGCCGGTCTTGATGGCTGCCACGGCTTCCTTCTCGCTTTGAAACACGCGTGCAGGACCGGTCTTGCGATAGATGCCGGCGGCATCGACCACGCTCGGATCGATGGCTGTGCTCTTGATCACCGAACCGCCTGGGGCCAGATTGCCTTTGGGGAATGTCACAGTCGAAGTGAGTCCTCGCCGCGCGGCGCCCGCGGCGTCCATGATGACGTCGTCGGGGTCCACGCCGTCTCTCTCGCGGAGGACGCGCCGNNCAGGCCGGCGCGGCGCAGGTGGAGCATCACCTCGGGCACGCCCCCGGCGAGGAATACCTGTACGGTGGGGTGTCCGCGCGGGCCGTTGGGCAGCGAGTCGACCAGGCGCGGGGTCTGGCGGTTCACGCGGGTCCAGTCGTCCACAGTGGGGCGAGGCAGGCCGGCGGCATGCGCGATCGCGGGCAGGTGGAGAATCAGGTTGGTCGAGCCGCCGAAGGCCGCGTGCAGCACCATCGCATTGCGCAGGGCGGCTGTGGTGAGGATGTCTTTCATCGCGAGGCCGCGGGCTTCCAGTGCCAGGGCCGCGCGTGCCGATCGGCGCGCCATGTCGAGCCAGATGGGATGGCCGGAGGGCGAAAGGGCCGAGTGCGGCAGCGACATGCCGAGCGCCTCGCCAATCACCTGGGAGGTGGCCGCGGTGCCCAGGAACTGACAGCCGCCGCCGGGGGTGGCACAGGCGCGGCAGAGGCCTTCCGCCGCGGCTTCCAGGGTCATCTGGCCGTGTGCGAAGCGCGCGCTTGCGGACTGGATTTTGCCGGCGTCTTCGCCTTCCTCGGCCAACAGGGAGACGCCGCCGGGCACCAGGACGCACGCCAGGCCGCGGGTGCCCGCGAGCGCCATCATCATGGCGGGGAGTCCTTTGTCGCAGGTGGCGATGCCGATCACGCCGCTGCGAGTCGGCAGCGACCGGATCAGGCGCCCGAACACCGAGGCCGCGTCGTTGCGATAAGGCAGCGAGTCGAACATGCCGGTGGTTCCCTGAGTGCGGCCGTCGCAGGGGTCGGTGCAGTAGGCGGCAAAGGGGAGCGCCCCGAGCGACTTCAGTTCCTTGGCGGCGGCATCCATCAGCAGGCCGACTTCCCAGTGGCCGGTGTGGAAGCCCAGGGCGACGGGCGTCCCATCGGCGGCGCGGATGCCGCCGTGGGTGCTGAGGATTAGGAATTCCTTGCCGCCGAGCGCCGCGGGGTCCCAGCCCATGCCGGCATTCTGACTCCAGCCGAAGAGGTCGCCGGAAGGCCGCTTGAGCAGCATCTCGGGGGTGATGGGAAGGGAGCCCTGCGGCCCGGGGGCCTTGGAGCGGACATCGAAGATCGAGGGGTCTTGGGAGTCCAGGATGTTGGTGAGGGGCATGTCAACGGCTACTATTTGGCACGAAAGATCTCGCGAAGGGAGATCTCCCATCCTGGCAACAAGGGCGTCTTCAAAATATCGTCGATCTCCAGGACAGCTACCGACGGGCCAGCCCGGTGAATGAAGACCTGTTGAGTTCCGGGAGCCACCTGCCAGACCTCACGGACGCCGGCCCTCAGGTACGTCCTGATCTTGCGCAGACTGTCGGCCACGCGCTCGCTCGGAGAGACCACTTCCACCACGATGTCGGGCGTCAGCGATATCGGCGTTTTATTCTCATCGACGGACGCCCAGTGCTCGCCAAGTAGAATTGCCAGGTCGGGACGAAGGCGGGTGTCCTCAGCTAATGCGAAATCCACATCTGGAGCGACGCCCCCGCATGGTTCGCGCCAGAAGTACTGACGCAAACTGCCGCCCAGGTCAAGGACAATCAACTGGTGTTTTAACGTCGCATTGGGCACGTCGATCAGTTCTCCTTGGAGCAATTCCAAATGGCGGCCCTCTTCATACGTCAGTTGATCGAATGCCACTCCGCTCATCGTCGTTGCAGTTGCCATATCGAATTCCCGTGACCATTATCCCTCACTGCGGTCAATCGGCGGCGAGGCGCTTCTCCTCGGGCAGCGCCGCTTCAACGGCCAGCTTGTCGAAGAATTTCTTGATCAACATGCGCGCCGTACCGTCCAGCAGGCGCTGTCCCACGGCCGCGATGGTGCCGCCTACCTGCACGTCGCCCTCGAACTGCACGCTGGTTCCTGCGCCCGCAGGCGAGAGCGTCAGCAGTCCTTCGCCTTTCATGAAGCCGATCTTGCCGGACCCTTCCACTAGCAGCCGGAAACTGGTGGGGGGATTGGCCTCCGTGATCTTCACCTTTCCCGCGAACTGTCCTGAAATGCTGGCCAGCACCATCTTCATCCGCATGGTGTATTCGTTCTCCGCCACGCGGTCGAGACCCTCGCAGCCGGGCATGCATTTGGTGAGAATGGCAGGGTCCTGCAGGAGCGCATAGGCGCGCTCCTGCGGGGCTGGGACGGGATACGCTCCCGAGACTTTCATGACGCCCTCGATACGGCCGCCGCCAAGGCGCGGGCGGCGTGAATCCGGGCGAGGTGACGTCGGTAATCGGCGGAAGCGAAGAGGTCCGCATTGGGCTGTTCGCTCGCTCCAACCACGGCGGCGGCCTCCGCGATCGAAGCGCCATTTTCGAGCAACTGCTCCGCGGCATGATCGCGAAATGCGTGGGTGCCCATGCCGGTAACGGCGATCCGCGCCATGGTGATGCGGTCGCCGCTTTTCCGGACGCGGGCCGCGACCCCGACCACAGCGAAGCCCGACGCCGGATGGGGGAACTTCTCGTAGCGGGAGCCCTCGTTCGATTCCTCCACGGGCACTTCGATATCGAGCACGATCTCGCCCGGTTCGATCGAGGTGACGAAGGCATCCTGGAAGAAGTCGGCGGCCCCGACGGTCCGGTCCGAATGCGCCGAAACCAGGTGGATGCGGGCTTCGAGCGCCACCAGCGCGGCGGGGTAGTCGGCCGCGGGGTCGGCATGGGCGATGCTGCCGCCCATGGTTCCCATGTTGCGCACCTGGACGTCGCCGATCTGACCGGCGGTCTCGGCCAGCAAGGGGCAGTGGGCGCGGATGATCGGCGAGGTTTCCACTGCGTGGTGGGTAGCCATCGCGCCGATATGCACGATGCCATCGCTTTCGGTGATGGTGTTGAGACCGGGGACGCGGCCCAGATCCACGACTTCGGCGGGCTGGGCCAGCCGCAGCTTCATCAGAGGGATCAGGCTCATGCCGCCGGCCAGGATCTTGCGCTCGCCGTTTTCGAGCAACGCGAGGGCCTCCTGGAGGGTCTGGGGAGCGGAATAGTCGAATGTCTGCGGAATCATGCGTTGCCTCCTGGGATAGAGTTGGAAGGGAAGAGCGCGACCAGGGGGTCGCGCGCGGACGAGGGCGTCCGCCCCACTGTCTGCACTACTTGCACTGCATGCGGGATCATGCGTGGCCTCCGGCTTGAATGAGCTTCCAGATCTTTTCGGGGGTGAGTGGCATGTCGATGTGCCGCACGCCAAGCGTCGAGAGGGCGTCCACTACGGAGTTCACCACGGCCGGGGAACAGCCGATGGTGCCGGCCTCTCCGACGCCTTTCACGCCGAGCGGGTTGACGGGTGAGGGGGTTTCGGTGTGGCTGCTTTCGATGAATGGCATGAAGTGCGCCCTGGGGAGGGCGTAGTCCGTCAACTCGCCGGTGACGAGTTGGGCGTTGTCGTCATAGACGGCCTCCTCCCAGAGCGCCTGTCCGAGGCCTTGGGCGACGCCGCCATGTACTTGCCCCGAGACCAGCAGCGGGTTGATGACTTTGCCGCAATCGTCTACCGCTATGTAGCGGCGGATCGCTATCCCGCCGGTGTCGCGGTCCACTTCGGTGACCACGATGTGTGCCCCGAACGGGAACGTGAAATTGGGCGGCTCCCAGAAGTAGGTCGCTACCAGGCCTGGCTGGGTGTTGGGCGGCAGCGTCTTGGCATGGTGGGCGGCCACTACCATCTCCGCGAAGGAGACCGACTTTCCGGTCGACTGGTCGACGCAGGAACCGCCCACGAGCGAGACATTCTCACTGCCGAGCAGCATGACGCCGAACTTCCGGATCTTGGCCTTGAGCTCCTGCAGCGCGTAGAATAACGCCGCGCCGCCGACGGCCGTCCCGCGGCTCCCGAAGGTGCCGATGCCGTACTGCACTACGGAGGTATCGCCGTGGACCACCATGACGTCGTTGATACCCACCCCCAACTCGTCGGCCGTAATTTGGGCGAAGGTGGTCTCCTCTCCCTGGCCGTGCGGCGACGCGCCGGTCATCACCGTGACCTGACCCGAGGGTTCGATTTTCACAGTCGCGCTCTCCCACCCGCCCGCGGGAAGGGCGGCTGAGGGGCCCATCGCACAGATTTCCCCGTAGGTGGAGATGCCGATTCCCATCAGCTTGCCGGCTTCCCGCGCCTGCACCTGTTCTGCGCGCCGGGCCGTGTAATCCACCGCCGCCAGGGCTTTATGCAGAGGCGCCGCATAGTTGCCGCTATCGTACATGAGGCCCGTGGTGGTGGCGTAGGGGAACTCGTCGTTGCCCACGAAATTCTTCAGGCGGATCTCGACGGGGTCCATCTTCAACTCGGCGGCCAGGATATCCACCATCCGTTCGATCCCGTGAGTGGCTTCCGGGCGGCCGGCGCCGCGGTAGGCATCGGTGGGGACGCAGTTGGTGAAGGCCCCAATGATATCCGCCGAGATGCTCTTGAACTTGTAGAGCCCAGGCATCATCAGCACGGAGAGAGTGGGAATGGCGGGGGTGAGAAGTTGATGGTAGGCTCCAATGTCCTGGATCAGTTTAAGCTTCAGGCCGAGCATGGTGCCATCGCGTTTGGCGGCCAGTTCATAGTAGTCCACATGGCCGCGGCCGTGGATGGTGCACTGGAAGTTTTCGCGGCGCGACTCGATCCACTTGACGGGCTTTCCGATGCGCTTGGCGATGAAGCACATCAGCGCCTCTTCGGCGTAGACGTTGAGCTTGGAGCCGAAGCCGCCGCCCACTTCCGGCGTAATCACGCGCAGGTGATTCTCGGGCATCCCCAGGATGCCGGCGACCATGGTGCGCATGAGATGCGGGATCTGGGTGGAGGAAAACATGGTCATGGACTTCTCACCGGGCCGCCACTCCGCCACCACGCCGCGCGTTTCGATGGAAGTGGGGATCAGACGCTGGCTGGTGATGCGCTGCTTGACCACGACCTCGGCNNTGGGGGTGCACCGCGGGCGCCCCGGGGGCGATGGCCTTCTCGGGATCGGCGACTGCCTGGGTGGGTTCGTAATCGACTTCGATGAGGTCGGCCGCGTCGGCTGCCACGTAGCGGTCGGTGGCGACCACTACGGCTATCGGATGGCCTACGTAATACACGCGATCCTGGGCCAGCAGGTGGTGGTGCGGCACGCGGAGGCCAGGCAGGGAGGCGGCGCAGGGGACAGCGCCCAGGTCCTTGATATCGGCTCCGGTGAAGACCGCCACGACGCCAGGGCGATCGAGCGCGGCTTGGGTATTGATGCCTTTGATGATGGCGGCGCCGTGGGGACTGCGCACGACGCAGGCGTGGTGCATGCCGGGCATCTTGATATCGTCCACGTAGGTGGCGGTGCCGGTGATGAGGCGCGGGTCCTCGGTGCGGCGGATGCTCTTGCCGACGAGGGTCTCGGGCTTGGTGATGGTGGTCGCCATGAGTTACGCTCCTGCCTTTCCCGCGGCCGCCCGGACCGCGTTGACGATGTGCTGGTAGCCGGTGCACCGGCAGAGATTGCCCGACAGGCCGTGGCGGATCTCCTGGTCGGTGGGGTTCGGGTGATCTTCCAGCAGTTGCCTGGTGCTGAGGATCATGCCGGGCGTGCAGAACCCGCATTGAAGGCCATGCTCGTTCCAGAAGGCTTCCTGGATGGGGTCGAGTGTGCCGTTAGAGGCCAAACCCTCAATGGTGAGGACCTGCCGTCCGTCGGCCTGGACGGCGAACATGGTGCAGGACTTGACCGCGCGTCCGTCGAGCATCACGGTACAGGCGCCGCAGATGGAGGTTTCGCAGCCGATGTGCGGGCCGGTAAGGCCCGCGACTTCGCGCAAATAGTGGATGAGAAGGAGCCGAGGCTCGACTTCGTCAGTATATGGCTTGCCATTTATGGTGAGAGAGATCGTACGTTTCATGTCGCATCCCGGGCCGTCGCGGGCCCTATCCCCAGACGGTTAGTAAGGTATCAAAATCCGCGCCAGAATCAAAGTCCGATTTGTTGGGGGTGGGTCAAGGTTGCGATATCCCGGCGCTGCGCGGGCCGAACGGGCAGGCGCGGGCCCTTGTGGGGCAGGTTGGAAACGTCGACAACCTGCCGCACAATCGGCTGCAAAGTGAACAGCGTTGCACCTAATCCTGTTTTCCGTGGCCCCACGGCTCCAGCCTTGGGAGGGTTCCCGCTGATGCCCGACCGATGGAGTATGTAACCAAGGGCGCGGGAGAACCGACATAACCAAAGGGACCGTACGGCTGGTACCTCCGTAAAACCCCTTACACCTTTGGTAAACTTGTTGGCTGCGGCGCCACCTGCTTTACTGATAACTGTGAGCCGCGGTTGCGGTCTTCCGTGGCACTTCAGCACATTTAGGAACCCGTTATGCCCACTCTCGAGGCGGTTGGAACCATCTCACAAACTCTCGCGCAACGCTTGGCCAAGGGAAGAATTCCCGTGCCCGAAGCGCTGCGCTACTCCATGCTCCTGGCCGAGGCCCTGCGCAAGATTCACGAATCGGGCCAGGCGCACGGAGCCGTGTCCCCATCCTGCATTGCCCTCAACCGGGCGGGGTTGGACCTTCTCCCGGCATTGGGAAGCATGGGATTCGTCACTCCGTACACGGCCCCGGAGGTCGTTCAGGGCAAGCCAGCAGACTCGCGCAGCGACATTTTCTCGTTCGGCGCAATCCTCTATGAAATGTTGACCGGCCGGGCCCCCTTCCAGGCCGACAGCCCGGCCGCGCTCGCTGCCGCCATTATGAACTCGGCGCCGCCGCCCTCGGGCAGCCCCGCGGTGGATCGCCTGGTGGCCAGTTGCATCGCCAAGGACCCGGCCGCCCGATGGCAACGCGTACAGAAACTGCTTCTGGAGCTGAAACTCCTTTCGGTCGCGGTCAGGCGCAGCGAAACCCCCTCTGCCCCCCGCCCACAGGCCGACCCTGCTATCCGAGCGGAGATGCAGCAAATCGAATTGCGGTTGACCGGACGTCTGGCGAAATGTGAGCAGTCGCTCGACGCCGTCAATGAGCGTCTGGCCCGCATGGAGCAGCTCCTGCAGACAACCGTCGACCGGTCTGGACGGCTGGAGACTGCGGCCGATACCGTCCGCCAGGAGTCGGCCACCCTGCGGGATAGCGTCTCCGAGGACTTGGGCCTCTTCGAGCGGTCGCTGAAGTCGCAGGCGGCCACCATCGAATCGGTTCGCACCGCTATGGCGCAAACTGACGATCTGGTGGAGCGCGTGGTGGAAGCCCTGGAGTCGCTGCAATCGGTGGTGCTCGACCATTCCGACGAGCGCGCGCTGGCACTGAGCTAAGTTTCAGCGTTTCGCAAGTACGGCCGCGTATTTTCCCGAAGGCGAAACGCGTCGAGACGAG
>PMTT01000771.1:12573-20529 GCA_003167275.1 Bryobacterales bacterium
ACCAGGGGGTACGCCCCACCAAGGTGTATTTTCAAGGGTGTCCGCGCCACGTCGTGATACGAGAGCGTGTTTGCACTCCAGAGACTGGCGGTCAGCGCTGCAACAGCCGGTCGAGCCAAGTCTTCTGCGGCTGATCCCAGCCTTCGAGCATCCAGAGATCGTACGGGATCTTGCCGATGGACGTGAGGAAGCGTTTGCCATCGGGATGCAGACTGAAGCCCACGACTTGCTGGACCGACGGGGGCAGATCGATCGGCGCGAGCATTTTGTCCGCGCCGGTCTTGACATCGATCGAGTAAAGCTGCCACGGTGGTGCCGGGATTAGTGAGGCCGCCACTCATAACACCGAGGGCCACGGTGCGCGTGGCATCGGAGGGGGCGAGATCCTCGTGGGCGGCTTTCGCCAGGCCGAAATCGAGAATCTTGATGCGGCCTTCGCGCGTCATCAGAATGTTGTCCGGCTTCAGGTCGCGGTGAATGATACCGGCGGCGTGCGCAGCGGACAGACCATCGCTGATCTGCACCGCGATGTCGAGCAGTTTGCGCGGGGAATCGGGCGGCGCGACCGGTGCGCCTTCGACGAACTCCATCACCAGATAGTCCGGGCCCACATCGTAAAGCTGGCAGATGTTGGGATGATTCAGGGCGGCGACCGCGCGGGCCTCGCGCTCAAAGCGTTCGCTGAATTTTTCGTGAGCGGTCTTGATGGCGACGATGCGGTCCAGCCGCGTATCGCGCGCTTTCCACCCCTGCCCCCTGCCCCATGCCGCCGGCGCCGAGGGGCGTATGGGCCGAGTTTCTGGCCTGCTGATAGTGCCATATGCGTGATTCTGTCAAGTGTATCCGATCGGATGGCGGATTGCTGCTGGATCGCGGCGCATGGGTGCTTAGCCATTTTGGGGATTTCCTCACCAGTCAACACCGCTCCCTCACGGTCGCGGCTCGGTAACTCACGCTGAATCAGCAACAATCGCAACCGAGCCGCGACCGTCAGGAAGCGGTTGCCCGCTTGAACCGCGAAATCCCCAAAACGGTTTACGCACCCGGCGCGCATCCGACCACACATGAACTTGCGACGCGTTAGACTAAGTTCGAGACTATGGAACTCGAAAAGATTCAGCAGGAGATCCGCAACCAGAAATTGGACGGGTGGCTATTCTTCGATCACCACAACCGGGACCCGCTCGCGTACCGGGTGCTGGGCTTGCCGGTGACCAAGGGGCCCTCGCGGCGCTGGTACTATATGATTCCCGCGAAGGGCGAGCCGATGGGGATGGAACATCGCATCGAGCGCGGCCAGCTTGGCACGCTGCCCGGAGAGCGCATCGCGTATTCCAGTTGGACCGAGCAACTGGCGGCCCTCCACAAACTGACCGCCGGCATGTCGCGCGTCGCGATGCAGTATTCGCCGATGTGCGCGGTCCCTTACGTTTCCACGGTCGACGGAGGAACCATTGAGCTGGTGCGCAGCCTGGGCGTCGAGGTGGCGAGCTCGGCCGAACTGATCCAGGTATTCGAGGCCCGATGGACACCCGAAGCCCTGGAATCGCATCTGGAGGCCGGACGGCGCGTGGACCGGGTCAGGGCCGAGGCTTTCGCGCTCATGCACGAACGCACGCGCAACGGCGTCGCCTTGCTGGAGGTCGAGGTCAAGGATTTCGTGCGGAAAGGGTTCGCCGACGCGGGGCTGATCACCGATAGCGGACCCATCGTGGGGGCGAACGCCAACGCGTCCAATCCCCATTACGAGCCGAGCGCGGAGATCACTTCACCCATCCGCAGCGGCGACTGGGTGCTGCTCGATATGTGGGCCAAGCTTGACCAGCCGGGCGCAGTCTACTACGACATCACCTGGACGGCCTTCTGCGGCGACAGCCCCAGCGACGAGATTCGGACGGTGTACGAAACAGTCACTGGCGCGCGGGATGCCGGCATCAAGCGCGTAACGGAGGCCATCGCCGCCGGGCATCGCCTGTGCGGATTTGAGGTGGACGACGCGGTGCGAGGGTATATCGACAGCCGCGGTTTCGCTTCGTTCTTCACCCACCGCACCGGCCACTCCATCGGGCAGGAGGTGCACGGCAACGGCGCGAATATGGACAACTTCGAGACGCACGACGACCGAAGGGTGATGCCGTGGAGCTGCTTCTCGATCGAGCCGGGCGTGTACCTGCCGAACTTCGGCGTGCGGTCGGAGATCGACATGTTCGTTGGCGATAGCGCGGCCATCGTCACCGGCCAAATCCAGCGTGAGATGGCGCTGCTCTAATGCCTGCGCAGGCGCTCGCCGCGGTGGCGACACTGCTCTCGTTCGCCGCGCACGGCAACCACATCTAATTCAAGCTGGACCGCGGCGCCGCGGAACTGGTGTGGATGACGCCCAGCACGTTCCGCTTCCGGCGGACGCTCGACGGACCGTTGCCGGAGGTCAAGTGGGAAGATCGCGTCGGCGTGAAGGTGCAGGTCGACGACACGCCCGGCGCGGTGAGGCTGCGCTCCAGCTTCCTGGACGTTTCGATCCGGAAGCGGGGTTTGCTGATGGAGGCGCGGCGGTTGGATGGCACGCCCCTGATGGCCGATCTCTCCGAACCCCACGCATCGGGATCGGGCGTGGCTTGGGAACGGCAGGCGGCGGCCGGGGTGCGCTTCTATGGGCTTGGCCCGCGAACCGAGGCAGCTTTCGATGTGCGTGGTAAATCGTTGCAGGCGGAGACGCCATTCCTGGTGGCGACGTCGGGCTATGGCGAGTACCATCCGGGCGCGGGGATCTACCACTTTGACTTCCGGAGCGCCGACCGGTATGAGATCCGCGCTCCCCATGTCGACTATTTCTTCCATTTTGGACCGTCCGTCAAACAGATCTTCGAGGAGCACAAGGAGGCACCTGGCGTATCGCAAAGCTGGCTGGCTTCTACGGACCGCTTCGGCTCATGGGACACCCTGCGTGACACGCTGCTGCGCCTGGTCCATGGCGCCATGTCCGCGATGGCGGCTCCTTCGCTCTCGCTGAGGCCCTACGACGGAACGGCGCCGGAACTGCTGCAGCGCGCGCGGCAAGTGGGGTCGTTGGTGAATGACGTTGCGCCGGGAACGCTGGGCCTGAGTGGCTTTCGCAAGCAGTTGGCAAGCTTCTTCGCCACCTATGCAGCGGAAGCGCGCGACAAGGGCTTCCCGATCTGGCACGCGCTGCCATTCCAGTTCCCGAACGATCCGGAATGCAATCTCCATACCGACGAATTCATGCTGGGCGATGAGATGCTGATCGCGCCCATCTTTCAGCCCGGTGTTAAGCGGTCGGTCTATCTGCCGCAGGGGGTGTGGACGAATCTCGAAACCAACGCGGTTTTGCCGGGACGGCGGACCATCGAAGTGGAGACCAGCGCCCTGCCTGTGTTTGCGCGGAACGGGACGATTGTGCCACTGGATTCGGCCGGGGGCACGGCGCTGCACTACTTCCCCAGCCTGGGGGCGGAGTTCTTTCTGCTGGAGAGCGACCCGGATGAATGGACGCAAGTGCATGCGGCGCCGGCGGGGGATATCATTCGGCTGGAGATCGAAGCTAAGAAGGCGCGCGATTATCAGTGGGTGGTGCATCATATCGAGCGCCCTTCGGAAGTGGGCTTCGAGGGCCGGAAATACGGCGAAGTGGCGTCCGCTGCGGCGATGAAGGATCGTACGTGGTTCTACGACGCGGCGCAGAAGAATCTGCAGGTGCGAGTGCGGGTGGCGGCGGGAGAAGACTGCATTGTGAATCTGAGCTTTTGATACTGCTCCCGTACGGTATGCTTTAGCTTGCCCCGGAAATCAGACGGGGCAAGCTAAAGCATACCGTACGGGAACACTATGCGCGAGAGCACCGGGTTGGCGATCCAGCACGTGGAAGAATCGGCGCAGTCCTTCAGACTGACTCGACTGCCGGACGGTAAGACCGCTGCGCCTGTCACTATCCCTTCACCTTATGAATTCCCGGTGGAAGGACTGCCCCAATCCAACCTCATGCGGGAGCTGCGTTGGTATCTGGAGCGGTTTCTCGACTACCCCTTTCCACCTGAAACGGGCCACGCCGAACGCGTCCTCGACGCCCTTAGGAACTGGGGCACAGAAGCCTTCAACGCCCTGTTCGACGGCCGCGATACGAGAGGCTGGCTCGCCGCCGCGGACATTCTGCAAGTCTGCAGCGACGATCCGCACATCCTCTCCTGGCCTTGGGAAGCGCTCTTCGACCCGCGTGCCAGTTACGTGGCGCATCAGCGCAGCATCGAACGCCGGCTCAGGAGGGTTGCCGCCCCGCAGCCTCTCGGCCCCCTGCCGCGGGACTGCGTCAACATCCTGCTAGTGGTCGCGCGACCCAATCGAGGGGATGTTCGCTACCGATCGATCGCCCGCCCGCTGGTGGAACTGATCGAGTCCAAAGGGCTGCCGGCGCACGTGGATGTGCTGCGTCCGCCGACGTTCGACCAGCTTCGCGCGCACCTCCGCGCGCACCCCGGCTACTACCACGTACTTCATTTCGATGGCCACGGGGCTTATGGCAAGGGCGCCGACGAATCTCAGGGAAGCCACGGCCGACTGATCTTCGAAAACGCAGACGGCGGACCCGACGCGAGGTCCGGCGGCGATTTGAGCGAGCTGCTGAGCGAGCACGCCGTGCCGGCGGTGGTGCTGAGCGCCTGCCAGTCGGCCATGATCGACCCGGACGCCGAAGACGCCTTCGCCTCGTTGGCCACGGCGCTGCTCCAGGGAGGCATCCGCAGCGTGGTGGCCATGGCGTATTCTCTCCACATCAACGGCGCGGAAGTATTTCTGCCGGCGTTCTACGGGCGGCTGTTCCAAGGGGGAAGCGTGGCCGAAGCGGCCCGCGAAGGGCGGCGGGAAATGGCGGCGCACACGGGACGCCTTTGTGCCTGCGGCCGGTACCCGCTGGAGGATTGGCTGCTGCCCGTCCTCTATCAGCAGGAGCCGCTGGACTTCAGCTTTGCGGCACAGGCACGGCCGCCCGAGCGTGAGTCGCGATTGCCCCAGGAGATACGGGAGCAACGCGAGCCCCACGGCTTCATCGGGCGCGACGGCCCCATCCTCGAAATGGAGCGCGCGCTGCACGGCAAGGCTCCGGCCATTCTGGTGCAAGGCTTGGGCGGAGTGGGCAAGACTACACTGGTGCGCGGCTTTCTGCGCTGGCTGGACGATACCGGCGGACTGGACAGCGCGATGTGGTTCGATTTCCGCGAGATTCGCACCGCCGAGTACGTGATCCATAACACGGGCCAGGCGTTCTACGGCGAGAACTTCCGCATTGCGGCCAACAAACTGGAGCTCCTCGGCGACGCGCTCCGCGGGCGCCGGGTCCTGATGGTGTGGGACAACTTCGAGTCCGCGGCCGCGAACCTCACCGACGAGGACCGCTCGGAGCTGGCGCGCTTCCTGGACGCCATCCGCGGCGGCCGGGGAAAGGTCCTCATCACCAGCCGGTCGAACGAAGAGTGGCTGGATCCGACGGAGCCGTACCCACTTCCGATGTTTGGATTGGACGGCGCGGAGCGCTGGGAATACTGCGACCTCATCCTGCGCGAACTCGGGCTGGAGGTAAGACGGGACCGGGAACTAAGCGGCCTGATGGACCAGCTTGGCGGACACCCGTTAGCGATGCGGGTGACGCTGCCGAAGCTGAAGACCATGACGGCCGGGAAGATCGCCGAGGCACTTCGCGGCAACATCGCGGACCTGGGCTTGAGCGTGAGCGGCGACGAAGAGCAGGGCCACCTGTTCGCGACGCTTCGTTTTGTGGAGCAGGGGCTGGCCGAAGATCTGCGGCCTCTCCTGGGACTTCTCGGGTTGCATGAACGGACTGTGAGCGCGCCCTACCTGGCAGTGATGGCAACACGGGTGGATGCAACCTGGACGCAGGAACGAATCGGCCGCCTGATAGCCGCGCTGTCGGCAGCGGGGCTGCTCCGGGACATCGGAAACGCCACCTTTGAGATGCATCCCTTGCTCACCAGCTTCCTGCGCTCGCGAGTGGATGCCACGTCCGAGCGGTGCGAGCGGGCGTTTGTCGCGGTCATGGCTGCACTTGCCAACAAGCTATTGCCGCTGGAGATCCAACAGCAGCGGATGCCGTATCTTCTCTACGGCGCCAACCTTCACTTCGCCGTCTTGCTCGCCGAGCGGCTCAAGTTGGATGCGAGCTTCGCCGCGCTGCTCCAGTTCCTGGCCGACTACGCCCAGGGCTCCCGGAACTTTGCGGAGGCCTCCCGGCTATACGGAGTGCTGGCTCCGTATTGGGCGGCGCGGGGGGAATCCAAGCGAGAGGGAGTGGTGTATCACACCCTGGGCATCATCGCGGGAAGGCAGCGGGACTTTCGGGCGGCGCGTGAGTGGTACCTCAAGTCGATCGCGATCAAGGAAACGCAGGGCGATTTCGAAGGGGCGGCGATCACTTATCACCAACTGGGAGTGACTGCCCAAAACCAGCGGGACTTCGCGGCGGCGCGGGAGTGGTACGCCAAATCCCTCCAGATCTCGGAGAAGCAGGGTATCGAGAGCAACATTGCCAGCATCTATAACCAACTGGGACTGCTCGCCCGCGAGCAGAAGGACTTCGAGGCAGCGCGGGAGTGGTACCTCAAATCCATCGCGATCGAGGAGAAGCGCGGCAACCTCGAAGGCGCCGCCAGAAGCTATCACAACTTGGGCGTCGTGATGGGGGAGGATCGGGACTTTGTGGCGGCGCGTGGCTGGTACCTCAAGTCGCTTGCCATCAAGATGAAGCAGGGCAACGTGCTGGGCGCGGCGGCCACGTTTCACCAATTGGGCAGGAACGCCGAAGAGGAGCGGGACTTCAAGGGGGCGCGGGACTGGTATCTCCAATCGCTCGCGATCAACGAGAAGCAGGCCAATCTGCACGGCGCGGCGATGACGTACGGCCAGCTCGGCGCCCTCGCCAGGCTGCAGGGTAGCGTCGAGGACTGCGGCAGGTGGCTGGTCCGCTCGATCGCAGGTTTCCTACAAACGCACGACCAACACGAAGCGGACCGCATCATCGGATTGTTCGCCGCCGATTACCAACAGGCCTCTCCGGNNATGCTTTAGCTTGCCAACCCTCATTCATCATTGGCTGATCAACTGCCAAGTCGTCGCATGGCAGGTTCAGGGCAAGCTAAAGCATACCCCACGATAGAATAGGCCTACCATGCCCCTTTGGCTATCTGAATCCGACGTCCGCGCCGTTTTGTCTCCCGCTGAACTGATCGATGCAATGGAATCGGCGCTGGCCGCACTATCCGCCGGGCGGGTGGTGCAGCCGGTGCGCACGGCCTTCGAACTCGGCGACCGGACGTTCTTCGCCCTGATGCCCGCCTTCGACCGTGAACAGGCCATCCTGGGCGCCAAACTGGTGAGCGTGGTTCCGGCGAATTTCGCGAAGGGCATCCCGACCCACCTGGCCGCCATCTCGCTGTTCGATGCGGTGACCGGGGAACTCACAGCGGTCATGGACGGCCGTTACATTACGGAGGTCCGCACGGCCGCCGCTTCCGCGGTCTCGGTTCGCCACCTGGCGCGCGCGGATGCGTCGGTTCTGGCCATCCTGGGGTCGGGCGTCCAGGCGCGCAGTCACCTCGAGGCACTCCCGCTGGTGCGGAACTTCACCGAAATCCGCGCCTGGAGCCCGACTCGGGATCACCTGGAACGGTTTGTGGCAGGGGCGCCTATGTCAGTCCGCGCCGCTCGATCCGCGGAGGAGGCCGTTCGGGGAGCCGACGTGGTGGTGTTGGCCACCAACGCCGTCACGCCGGCGATTGACGATGCGTGGGTGGGGCCCGGCACGCACGTGATTGCCATGGGCGCCTGCCGGCCGACGCAGCAGGAGATCGACCCGGCGCTGGTGGCACGCGCGTACCTGGTGGTGGATTCGCGAGCGGCCGCGCTCCAGGAATCCGGCGACATCATGGTGCCGAT
>PMTT01000771.1:20598-39763 GCA_003167275.1 Bryobacterales bacterium
GGCATGCTTGCCTGTGTGGGCTTCCGCCTGCGCCCGCTCTCCGAGAAGCCCAGGTGACCTAGAAAACCAACACAGGCAAGAATCCCCGTGTCACGACCGGAAAAAACTTCTTGACCCTGACGCAACGTGAGGGCCGAATATGGTCGTGGAAGGAAACACGTGAGGAACGGCAGCGCGGGCAAGATGTATCGGATCCAGGAGTTCGCGGAACTGGCGGGCGTTACTGTCCGCACCCTGCACCATTACGATCACATCCAGCTTCTCAAGCCCCGGCGAACCGGCACCGGCTATCGTGTCTATGGGATCGGCGACCTGGAACGGCTGGAGCAGATCGTCGCGCTGAAGTTCCTCGGGCTTCCTTTGAAGCAGATCCAGTTGCTGTTGGGCCGGGAGGCGCTGTCGCTGCCCGACGCTTTGCGCATGCAGTGCAGGGTGCTCGAGCAGAAGCGGTGCCTCCTGGACCGGGCCATCGGCGCCATTCGGGAAGCCGAAGCGGCCGTGCGGCCCGGCCGGCAGACTGACGCTGCGGTGCTGAAAAAAATCATCGAGGTGATCGAAATGCAAGACAACACGGATTGGATGATGCAGTATTACGACGACGCCAGCAAGGTGAAACTCGCGGTGCGGCAGCCGGAGTGGACGCCGGAACTCCAGGCGGAGTGCTCCCGGCAGTGGATGGAGTTGATTGCCGACGTCGAGGGCGCGTTGGGAGAAGATCCCGCCAGCGCGCGAGTTCAGGCCCTGGCGGACCGATGGACCAAACTGGTGGAGGGCTTCACGGGTGGCGACCCCGACATTACCCAGGGAGCAAGAAACCTCTACGCCGACCAGGCCAACTGGCCCGCCAGCTTCCAGCAGCAGGCTAAGCCCTTCATGAATAAGGAGGTCTGGAGCTTCATGGCCAAAGCCATCGCGTTGCGCAAGCGGTGACCCTGGCATCTGGTTCCTGGTGGGGCAGGCGATTTGCCTGTCCAGAGCCGGCTGAAAGCCGGCTGCAGGCAAGATTGCCTGCCCCACAGCAGGTGCTAACCTTGAGCGACATGCTCTCCGACGCCTTCAGCGCAGCCGAACGCGCCGTGTTCCGCCGCCTCCGGACACCTGAGAAGATCCAGAGCTTCCTGGACGGACTAGCCTACAACAAAGAGCCCGGCGGGGCCACCTGCCGCTCGCCGCGCCGCGTTCTGCGCGACCGGACGGCACATTGCATGGAAGGGGCGCTGTTCGGCGCGGCGGCGTTGCGCCAGTTGGGACACCCGCCGTTGCTGCTCGACCTGGAAGCGGTTCGCGACGACGACCATGTGCTCGCGATCTTCCGGGTTCGCGGGCATTGGGGGGCGGTCGCCAAGTCCAAATACTCCGGGCTGCGCTATCGGGAACCGGTGTACCGGACACTCCGCGAACTGGTGATGTCGTATCTGGAGCATTACTATAATTTGAAACGGGAGAAGACTCTGCGCGGCTATTCCCGGCCGGTGAACCTCACCCGGTTCGATTCTATCGGATGGATGACGGCCGAGGAGGACGTGTGGGCGGTACCGGAGTACCTGTGCACCATCGCCCACACGCCGGTCTTTTCGAAGGGGCTAGTCCCGCGACAGCGCCGCGTGGATGACCGTTTGTTTGCGGCCGGGCTGGTGGGGAGGGTCCGTTGAGGGCCCCAGGGTGAAGTGAACCTCGATGGTGGTGAGTACGGGCACGGGAGACCCGTCCAACAGAGTAGGTTCGTACTCCCATTGCTTCACCGCGTCCATCGCGGCGGGCACCAGGAAGGGGTGGCCGCCGATCAGGCGGATGCGTTCGACCGCGCCGTCTTCGCCGATGAGCACCGCCAGTTTCACTGTGCCGGTGATGTGCGCCTGGATGGCGAGCTTCGGGTAGACCGGCTTGGGGGCGAAAACTAACCTTCGCTCCTGGATGAGCCCATCGACACGGAGAGGTTGCTGGCTTTGCGCAAGCAGGGCGGCCGCTAACGGCAGCGCGATGGCGAGCGCGAAGAGTCTGGCTGGCATGCGAACACGCATCCTGCCCGTCAAGCCGCTTCAACGCCGAATCCCGCTCGAATCAATTGCTCGCTGGGATTCCAATTCCGGGGTTGGCATGTTGCGGTGCTAAACCAGGACATTCCGTTCTTGATCCACCGGGATCTTAGTTCCTCGCTGGTGAAGTCAATGTCATCCGCGCCAAACTCGGTGCCACAACATGGACAGATGTGGTAGTCCGCTGGAGCAAACGCTAATTGGTCATAGCCGCATACGGGACAGAGATGCATTTCAAAACCTCAGACACGTGATCCTGAAATACTCGAGATTCGTTGAGCGTTTGTGGGTGACACCGGGCACCGGCTTGAAATACGTCCGAACGTACCCGTCAGCACCCAAGACCCCGAACTCATCAGTTGCCGGGTTGAAGCGCACAACATCTCCCTGACTACGAGTATATTCCAACGTCGTCGAACTGGCTTCGCCCATCAAGAACTCTTCTGCCAGAGCCTCGTACTCCCTACTGGTCTTAGCGCCAAAATCCGTACCGTGCCTCTCAAAGTGATCGGAACATTCAGTGGAATTTGCAAATGGCACTTAGGCTTGGTATCGTACCACGGCCCACGAAAAGCCGGTCCTAAAAATGTATGCCTCCGGGTTGGCGGATAGCAGGATGCGAGCCCGAATTGGCCGACCTGCTGACATTTGTTTTCAATGACTTACAGCACTCGTGGTAAACTGTAAGGAGCATGTCCCAACCGCTTGTGGGCATGGACCTCGCCGAACTGGGTGAGGCCCTCGGCCCCGATCAGCCCGGATATAGGGCCCGGCAACTCTACGATGCGATCTATCGTGGGGAAGCGCCAGACTTGGTGCAAATCTCGACGCTGCCCGTTCGGATGCGCGAAGATTTGGCGCGGCGGCACGCCCTTGGGTTGCCCGAGATCGAGCGGCTTTACCAATCTTCCGACGGCACCCGGCGGTACCTTCTACGGCTCGAAGATGGGCGTACGGTGGAGACGGTGCTCATGCCGGAAGGCGAGCGCGACACCATCTGCATCTCCAGCCAGGTGGGCTGCCCCGTGGACTGCAAGTTTTGCATGACGGCCCTGATGGGGCTGGAGCGCAGCCTCTCGGCGGGCGAGATTGTGGGCCAGGTGCTGCTGGTGGCGCGCGACAACCGGCTGCGCCGCGAAGGCGGGCGGTTGAACATCGTGATGATGGGCCAGGGCGAGCCGCTTCTGAATCTGGAAAACGTGGTGAAGGCGACGCGGATCCTGCTCGATCCCGCGGGTTTCGGATTGTCCCCGCGACGCATCACGGTTTCGACCGCCGGCATCATTCCCAAGATAGAGGAACTGGGCCGGGAGCCGGTGCGGCCTAAGCTGGCGATCTCCCTGAACGCCTCCACAGAAGAGATGCGCCAGGAACTGATGCCCATCACGCGCAAGTATCACCTCAAGGATCTGGTAGAGGCGTGCAAGGCCTACCCGTTGCGCTCTTGGGAGAAACTGACCTTCGAGTATGTGCTGCTGAGGGGCGTGAACGATACGGACGGCGATGCGCGGAGGGTGGTCAGGCGGCTCGCCAACCTGAATTGCAAGGTGAACCTGATCGCGCTGAATCCCGGCCCGGGGATTCCGTATGCGACTCCCGAGCCCGACAGGGTGGCGAGTTTCCATGAGATCGTGCGGCGGTCGTTGCCTTGCTTTGTCCGCAAGCCGCGAGGTCTGGATATCTATGCGGCTTGTGGGCAGTTGAAGCGCAATGCGGTGGAGGGATAGGGTGAGGCGGGCAGTAGTGGCCACGGCCAGCTTTCAGCCGGCTTATGTAGGGTATGCTTTAGCTTGCCCAGTGCTGGCTTGACGTTCGGCTTGATGGGCAAGCTAAAGCATACCCTACCGGGTCAGATCTTTTGCACTCGGCGCAAGGTGTATAGCTCGGGCTTCATGTTGACCTGCTCGAAGCGCCTCCAGTCGTCGTTTACATGGATCAGTTTACCGCTGATATGGTTGGAACGTTCGGAGGCCAGAAAGAGCGCCAGTTGGACCTGTTTCTCGGGCGCCACGCCGCCAGTGATGCGAACTTGCTCGGCCTCTTCGATTTCCCGGGGGCCGGCCCGATCCTCACCGGCATGCAGGATCTCATCCGTCATGTGGGTGTAGGAATTGCCGGGTGAGATCGAGTTGACTTGCACATTGTGGTCGCTCATCTCCAGGGCCAGGCACTCGGCAAAGCGTACTACCGCGGCTTTGGAGGCGGCATAGGCACTGAAGTTGGGACGGGGATGGCCGGAGCCTCCGCCTACTATCAGGATGACCTTACCGGAACGTTTCTCGATCATCGCGGGCAGAGCCGCGCGGCACGAATTCACGGCGCCAATCAGGTTGATATCGATGGTCTCGCTCCATGCCTTGGGCTTGCTGGAAAGGAACGGACCGACTGGTCCCTGGACCGCCGCCGCGGAGATGAGAACATCCAGGCCTCCAAATACCACACGCATGCGGTCCACGGCGGCCGACATCTGCTCCAGGTCGCGGACGTCGGCACGGATGCGGAGTGCGTTCCCTCCGGCATGTTCGATCTCCAGTTTGGCCAGATCCAACTCGGCCTGGCTGCGAGCCAGGAGGCCGACGCGGGCGCCTGCCTGGGCGAAACCCATTGCCAGGCGCTTGCCGATTCCGCGGCCAGCCCCGGTAATCAAGACGCTCTTATCTCGGATCGGGGTCAAGGATCGGTTCTCCCCTCTGCTCTCGATTCACACTGCGATTGTAATCCTCTTTGGCGGCGAGTGGTCCGGCCCGTTGGAGCCATAGAAGGAGATTCTGGAAGTCCTCCTGCCTTAATCCCCAAACCCCTGCCCCACGGGCGTGGCAGAATGGATGTGGTATGTCCATCCGGAATCACGCACAACTAGAGAAACTTCGAGCCATCGGAAGAATCGTCCGCCGGGCGCTGGACCAGACCGCGGCGGCAGTCCGCCCTGGAATCACGACGGGAGAATTGGACGAGATCGGCGCGCGGGTCCTGGCCGCGCATGGCGCGGAGTCGGCACCGCCTAAGGTGTATGGATTCCCCGGAGCGTTGTGCATCAGCGTGAATGAGGAAGCCATTCACGGCATCCCGGGCAGCCGCGTGATCCGATCGGGGGACCTGGTGAAACTGGACCTGGTGGCGGAGAAGGACGGGTATTACGCGGACGCCGCGGTGACGGTCACGGTAGGAGAGGTCAGCGAGGCCGCCGTCGCGCTGGTGCGCTGCGCGGAGAGTGCGTTTCGCTTGGCGGCGAAGACGGCCAGGCAGGGCAACCGGGTATACGACATCGGCCGTGCCGTGGAGCAGGAGACCCGCCGCTGCGGCTTTCAGGTGATGCGTGAACTGTGCGGGCACGGAGTGGGTCAAACGATTCATGAAGCGCCCAGCATTCCCAACTTCCACGACCCACGTCACCGGACCCGGTTGACGGAGGGATTGGTGATCACCATCGAGCCGATCATCGCGGCCGGCGGGGGCAAGGGAGTGCTGCAAAGCGACCGATGGACTATCTGCACGGCCGATCGAAGCCTCTCGGCGCACTACGAGCACACCGTGGTGATCACCCGAGGCGAGCCGATTCTGCTGACGGCGGCGTAGCAGAGGCTGTTAAGGGTCGGCCGTGACTAAAGCGGATCGGCTATCGGCGGCTGTTTTCACCCTCCTTGAAGATGCGGGCCCTCCCATTTCCGGCCGGTGCTGTTCAGGAACGGCGCTGGAACATTTCGCCAAGTTCCGTGGCGAGTTTGTGGAGGGTGTGAGCCTGCTCACTAAATTGATTGGCGCGGCTGGCGCCTTCTTCTGCATTGGCGGCTGTCGACTGGATCCCCTGATCCATCTGAGCCGCCGAAGCGCTGATTTGGGCAAGCCCCTGGCTCTGCTGCTCGGATGCCAACGCAACCGATTGTGCCAGTTCGTCCAACTTCCGCGTACTGGCAGTAATAACCTCCAGTTTCTCCGCTACTTCGCAGGTGACGGAGACCCCCTGATGTCCGGCGGCCATCGATTTCTGAATTTTCTCGGAAGTTTCCCGAGCTGCGTCGGCACAACGGCGGGCAAGGCGGCGAACCTCGCCAGCGACGACTGCGAATCCGAGACCGGCTTCCCCGGCGCGAGCGGCCTCGACCGCGGCGTTGAGAGCCAAGATATTGGTTTGGAATGCGATTTCGTCAATAATCTTGTTGATCTTGACCACGTCGGCGCCGGCCGATTGGATCTGGCCCATGGTATCGGTCATCGCTTGAATCTGCAACGCCCCGCCCTCAGCGGCGCTACGAGCCTGGGCGGCTAGCTGCTTCAGTGTACGGGAGTGGCCCAGATTCCCCTGGGCCTTATCGCCCATCCCGGCAAGCGAAGAAGTCACATCTCTATTGGAGGCAGCCTCTTCCCTGGCTTCCTGTGCCAGTCTCCGGCTGGTCGTGGAAACCTGTGCGGCCGCGGACGACAGTTGATTTGAAGCGTTGTTCAAGTCACGTATGATACGGTCGGTATGGCGGGTCAGACCGTTGGCGACAAAATACCAGATGGCGCAACAACCCAGAAGAATAATCAAACCCATGGCGAATAGGATGGTTGTGCCCGTGTGGGAGATCCGGTCGACGGCGGTGACCGTCTCATACAATTCGGCCTCGGAGAGGCTTGCGCCAATCACCCAGTCCCATGGTTTGAAATACTTGATGCGCGCGATCTTCGAGTAGAGGTCTGCGTCCATCGGGTTCTTCCATGGATACGATTGCGTAGCCACCTGGTCTGAATTGAGGGCCAAAGCTTTGCGGCAAAGTTCCTGAATGAAGAAATTGCCTTTAGCGTCCTGCGAATCCCAGATATTCTCGCCGTCGCGCCTGCCGTTTTGGGATACCACGTATTGTCCCCGGTTAGAACCGGTCGCGTTCAAGACGAAAACGTATCCCGTCTGCCCAACGTGGGTCTTCATAATGGCGCGGCGGAGAGGTTCCGTCGCGACTGCTTCGGGTATGCCGACGTAGAGCATCCCAATCACACTCTCATCCCTGCCCAGCAGAGGCTGATATGCCGCCATGTACCACGCATTCACTACGAAGGCCCGTCCGACAAAGGTATCACCGCGCAGAACGGTCGATACGACCGGATTCGGCTGACCATCCGCCCCGGTTGCAGGGATGAAGGTCCCAATAGCGCGCTTCCCATCGTCGCCGATAACATTGGTGGCTACGCGCAGCATGTCCCCCGTGGCATTCATGCGTTGGAATATGGTGCTCGTCGCCTTGGTGACGCTGCGAACCGCGTCGACCACGGGGACTTGCGTCTCGATGTCATGAACCTGCCCGAACCATTTCCCGCCAATCGATACCTTTGGCAAGGAGAGGCTGGACACCGCTTTGGAGAACTGGTTGCGGGCCTCCCACGTGACGGCGGACCCTGGGTCCATCTGGATGGTTCCCACCTGGTCCAGCAGAACTTTCGCGGAATAGAGGTTGTCGCGGACATTGCGTTCGAGCGAGGAACGACTGTCGTCGCAGAGTCTGTAGACACTCTCGGCAATGTGATCAAGGTCCGCTTCGGCTGCACGCCGACATCCGGTGTACGAGATTTCGCGAAGCTGGCGCCCGTTCCGCCACATAACAGCTCCGAAAAGAAGCAACGGGCCGGCGGTCAAAGCGATGCCAAGGATCAGGAGTTTGTCCCGAAAACTCAGATTCCACTTTCGCATGTCAATCGCTATTTGCCTCCCGAGAAATAGATCGGCGGGTTGGGGCTGCGGCTATAGAGGCGTTTCGCGAACTTTTGCAGTCGTGCCTTCGTACGCCGTTTCACCGTCCCACCAAGCAGCACCAGAAGGCCCACTTCGGAGCAGGCCGCCCGGAGGGTCAGCCGCAGGACAGGATGCCCTCCAGGATGCTCTACAGGGTCAACGCAGGCAGGAGAGTTACCCTATAATATGAGGAGCCGCATTATGACCGTAACGCTCCAGCTTCCTTCCGACATCGAGCAGGGGCTACTTGCCGAAGCTACATCCCGCGGTATGTCTCTTGACGCGCTGGTGGAGATGCTCATTCGGAAGTTTGCCGCTGCTGCCGTAACGCCCGCTACCGACGCCGGCGGCAGCATGGTCCGGTTGGAAGACGGCATGTGGGCGCTGTCGACCGGCCACCCTATTTCCTCCGACACAGTCAACGAAACGATTGATGCCTTGCGCTCGGAACGCGACCTCGGCAACCTTGGCATACTCCATTGATCCGCCTCCTCGATACTTCTGTCCTGGTCCCCGCTTTCCTCACCGATCATGAGCACCACATCCGAAGCCGCAGGCTCTTGGTCCAGTGCACCCCTCAAACGGATGTTTGCGCCGGCCATAGCCTGGCTGAATTCTACTCCACTCTGACACGCCTTCCCGCCCCCAACCGGGCGTCACCGAAACAGGCGCTCCGCTTTATCGAAAACATTGAGCAGCAACTCGGCTTCGTCAGCCTTACTTCTGAGGAGTACCTTCCACAATGCGATCGGCGGCAGCCGCCGGCATTGCAGGTGGAACGCTGTACGATTATCTGATCGCCCAATGCGCGCTCAAAGCACGGGCCGACGCCATCTACACGTGGAATACCAGACACTATCAACTGTTCGGGCCGGCAGTCCTCAATCGGCTCAGACTTCCCGAAGCAGCGACCTGAGATTCAATTGCGGTCTATGCCGATCACCCAAAGCTTTTACCCTGTCAAGTGGACTGACGTCGCCTTAACAATCGCGCTGAGCGAATCACCGGCGCGGAGCTGCAATTCGCCGGCGGACTGGGCGGTGATTACCGCCACCATCGGAAAGCCGCAATCGAGCTCCACGCGGGCCAGCGGGCCTTCCAGAATCACCGAACGGACGATGCCGGGAATCCGGTTCCTGGCGCTGGAACTCTGCGGCAGCTCGCGGGTTAGCGTGACATCCTCAGCCCGAATGCACGCAAAGACCGGGCCCTCCCCGGAGGGCAACCCACCGGAATCGACACACTGCCAACGCGACGCACCCACCTGGATGGTGAGCAGGCCGTCTTCCCGTGCCACGATGCCGGCAGGCAGCACGTTCTCTACTCCCACTGAGCCGGCCACCAGCGCGTCGGCCGGGTGACGGAAAACGTCCTGGATGGGGCCGGTCTGGCGGATGCGGCCGTCGACAATCACCGCCATCCAGTCGCCCAGAGCCACGGCTTCCATGCGGTCGTGAGTGACCACAATGGCGGGCACGCCGGCATCCAGCAGCATGCGGCGCAGCTCGTAGCGCATGCGCGCGCGGGTAGGCGCGTCTAGCGCCGATAGCGGCTCGTCGAGGAGCAGCAGGGCGGGGTCGGCAGCCAGGGCGCGGGCCAGCGCCACGCGCTGCTGCTGGCCGCCGGAGATGGCGTGGGGCTTGCGCCTGGCGAGATCGGCCAGCCCGAACGCCTTGAGAAGTTCGCGGGCCTTCCCGGGGCGCGCAGCGAACGCGATGTTGGCGGCCACGGTCAGATGGGGGAAAAGCGCGTAGTCCTGGAACAGAAAGGCGGCGCGCCGCTGCTGGGGCGGAAGGTGGATGGCGCGCGCAGAATCGAACCAGTCGCGGCCGAGGAAAGAGATGGCGCCGGCGTCCGGCCGGTCGAGACCCGCGATCATGCGCAGCAGAGTGGTCTTCCCCGAACCGGACGGGCCGAACAGGATCGTGACGGGGGATTGGTCGAACGGGATGCGCAAATCGGCGTCCACTTCGAATCCCGAAGGCAAGCGCCGTCGGCAATGGCAACTGAGCTCAGAGGCCATGCCGACCAGGCCAGATCGACCAGATTCGCCGTTGGAGCGAGTAAGTGAACACCAGCACGGTGAAGGAGAAGCCTAGCAGAAAGAGCGAAGTCCATGCGGCGGCGGTGTAGTTGAGCGCCTGTACCTGGTCGTAGATGGAGATGGAGACCGTGCGGGTGACGCCCGCGATGTTGCCGCCGACCATGAGGACGACACCGAATTCGCCCATCGTGTGGGCGAAGCTCAGGATGGCGCCGGTGGCGATACCGGGCAGCGCGAGCGGCGCCAGCACGCGGCGAAAGGTGGCGGCGCGGGAGACTCCGAGGCACCACGAAGCCTCCAGGAGCCTGGGGTCGACGGCGGCGAATGCGGCCGCGACGGGCTGCACCGTGAAGGGCAGACTATACAGTACCGAGGCCAGCAGCAGACCTTGGAAGGAGAAGGGCAGCATGCCTCCAGTGAGCCGGGCGTACAATGCCCCGATGGGACTGCGCGGCCCGATTGCCAGCAGCACATAGAAGCCCAGGACGGTGGGCGGCAGGACCAGCGGAAGCGCCACCACGGCTTCGATCAGAAACTTCCAGCGGCGCTTCGAAAAGGTGAGCCAGTAAGCCAGCGGCAGTCCTAAGGCAAGCAGAATCAGCGTGGTAGAGATGGAGAGCCGCACGCTGAGACCGATGGCTTGCCAATCCATATTATTCGCCCGGTAGAAAGAATCCATACCGTTTGAGGATCTGGCGTCCGTCCGGAGCGAGCAACCAGGATCGAAACGCGCGAGCGTCCGCCGAGTCGTTCATGATGACGCCACCCTGCTCCATTTTGGGGTACAGATCGAGCGGGATTTCCCAGTAGCGCCCCTGGCCGCGCAGGGAGGGTGCAATGGCCAATGACAGCGCAACGATGCCGGCATCGGCAGCGCCACTCTGGATGAACTGCAGGGTCTGTGCGACGTTCTCTCCCAACACAAGCTTCTTCTCGACGCTATCATAGACGCCCAGCGACCGCATGGCGAGCTCGGCGGCGCGGCCATAGGGCGCGTGCTGCGGATTGGCGATGGCCAGATGGCGCAGCGTGCTTGACTGCAAAGCGGTGGCAGGATCCAGGGGCGATTGGGCGGGGACCCAGACCACGATCCGTCCCACGCCGTAGACGAACACCGAGTCTGCGGGGGCAAGTCCTTCCTGGGCGAGTTTGCGAGGGAACTCGACGTCGGCCGAGAGGAAGAGGTCGAAAGGGGCATGGTTGCGAAGCTGGGCGTAGAAATTCCCGGAGGAGCCGTAGGCGATGCGGAGGACGGTGGCGGGGTGGGATTTACGGAATTCGCGGGAGATCTCCTCCAGGGCGAAGTTCAGATCGGCGGCGGCGGCGATCGAGAGGGTGTGGGGACGGGAGTGAGGTGCACAGGCGGAGAGGAATGTGAGCAGCAGCGTTACGGCCGCGGTCGAGGGGTAGTGACGTTTTTGCAAGACAATAGTACTTTAACAGAGATTGTCCAGCCACCTCGTCATCACGTACCGGTCGTGAAGGTCGAAACCGCGGCGACGGTACAACTCCAGGGCGCGAACATTCTCGTGGGCCACCTCCAGCCGAAGCGCGTTCAGCCCGCGCAAGCGGCACTGGTCCTCGGCGAACACAAGTGCCTGGCTTCCGATGCCCTGGCTACGCCACTGCTCCTCGACGAAGAACTCATCCAGCAGCGCGTAACGGCCGTGGAACTCCAGACTGAAACAAATGGTGAGCACCAGGTACCCGGCGGTTGCGCCGTCCACCTGAATCAGCCAGATACCGCCCAACTCAGGAGCTGCGAGCAGGTCCGCAATGCCCTTCCGCGAGCGATCCTCATCCCAGGCGATGGCGTCTTGCGCGTAGAGCTGTGACATCAGAGCCAGCACTTGGGGAATCTCCGGGCTTGTCAAGGGAAGAAACGTGGCTCGCACCACCTTATAATAGGAAAAATGGCTCGGAAAATCCCGCGCGTGCTGTGGATCGCTCTACCGTTGGCATTTTTGTCATACTTTTATCGGCTGAGCGCGGTGGGGCTGATCGGGCCTGACGAACCGCGGTACGCGTCGATTGCCCGCGAAATGGCGCGGTCCGGCGATTGGATCACACCTCGTCTCTGGGGCCAGCCGTGGTTTGAAAAACCGCCGTTGCTGTACTGGATGTCCGGGATGGGTTTCCGCCTGGGGTTGGGGCCGGAACTCGCCCCGAGGCTGCCGGTCGCTCTGATGGCCACGGCCTTCCTGGTGTTTTACTGGTGGATCCTCAACCGGGAATTCGGCTGCCGGGCGGCGTGGTTCGCCACCCTGATCCTCGGAACCTGCGGTGGCTGGCTGGGATTCAGCCAGGTCGGCGTCACGGATCTGCCGCTGACCACGATGTTCTCCGCGGCGATGTTGCTGGCACTGCCTTGGATCGCCAGGCAGGACGCGCGCTTCCTGCCTGCGGCCTCGGCGCTTCTGGGATTCGCCGTCCTGGCCAAAAGCGGGGTGCCGCTGGTGTTGGCGCTGCCCGTGGTCTGGAATTTCGGTGGCAGTCTACGCAACTCCCGAACTCCGCCGACGGGCCTGGACGGGCCCACTGGGGGAGTTTGGGGGTTACGGTGGCTGCCACCGAAACTCGCCGGAGTTTGGGGGTTACGGTGGCTGTCACCGAAACTGGTCGACCTCGTGCGGCCTCGGGTCAGTCTCCCCTTTCTGATCGTTGCGGTGCCCTGGCACGTGCTCTGCTATCTCCGGAATGGGCGCATCTTCCCCTACACGCTGTTCGTTCAGCATCAGTTTCAGCGGCTCACCTCGGGCGCCCTCCAACATACGAAGCCCTGGTGGTACTACCTGCCGGTACTGATCGGGCTACTGCTGCCCTGGCCGCCGCTGTTGCTTCTGCTGGTGCGCCGCTCGGTGTTCCGCGACCCGCGACGGCGGTTCCTGCTGGCATGGGTCCTGTTCGGGTTGGTGTTTTTCTCGGTGGCGCCTAACAAGCTGCCCGGATATGTTTTGCCGTTGCTGCCCGCGGTGGCCGGACTGATGGCATTGGCCCTGGACGGGACAGAGCGCGCGGGTTACGGGCTCGCGGGCTGCGCCCTACTCCTGGTGGCGATCCTCATGGCCGCACCCATGCTCCCGGCAGCCGTGCCCGCAGGGCTTTCCCGAACGCCGCGCCCGTCCTTTCAGTGGATCTGGCTGCTACCCGCCGTCCTCGCCGCCATGGTTTGGGTCCTGGATAGCCAGTCCCGCCGTTTGGCCGCGGTGCTCTCGATCGCTGCCGGCGCCACCGCGGGCCTGGTCTATGTGAAACGGACCGCCACTGACGATCTCGACCGGGTAGGCTCGGCGCGGCCGTTGTGGCGGCAGGTCGGCGGACGCGCCGATCAGGTCTGTGCCGACAACCTCAAACGCGATTTTCGATACGGGCTTAACTACTATTCGGAGGTCCCTTTGCCGGAGTGTGCGGACCAACCCAAGCCACTGCGAGTGGTACAACTTCCCGGTATGCCGCCCGTGGTCATCCCGTCATTGGCGAAGGCGGTTGACCTCCGCTAACGCGGCATTGTACCCTCAACCTTCCGGTATTGAAAAAATGATTCTGCCACAGACCCACTTCGCTGCCTTGATCGTGATGATTCTCAGCCTGCTCTGCGTAGGACTGTGGGTAAACACCTACAAGTTGGCGGGAAAGCTACGGTTTGAGGTGTATTACATCGATTTTGCGATCGGCTTGGGAATCGCGGCTGTTGTCTTCGCTTTCACCCTCGGGAATCTGGGTTTCGACGGCTTCTCCCTGATGGATGACTTGATGCAGGTTCACAAGCGCCAATGGGTCGAAGCGTTTGGGGCCGGAGTGGTGTTTAACCTGGCCAACATGTTCCTGATGGCGGCGATCTCCGTCTCAAGCCTGGCGGTATCCTTCCCCGTGGCGTTCGGATTCACCCTCGTCCTGGGGCTCCTGTTGGGCCAGATAGGGCTGCGGAGTTCGAACCCGCTGTATCTGGCTATCGGCTGTGTAGTGGTTGTGGCTGCTATCGTGGCAGACGTGTTGGCTCACAGAGGTCTGTTTGCGGTACGCAAGGCGGCGACTTCGCAGGAAGGCAAGGTAGTGCGCACACCCCGCGCGACGAAAGGGTTGGTCCTTGCCTTGGTAAGCGGACTCCTGATGGCCGGGATTCACCCGCTGGTGGAGTTGGCGAGGACGGGTGATTCGCCACTGGGTCCCTATTCGTTGATGTTTCTCTTTGGCCTGGGAGCGTTCATCTCGACCATTATTTTCAGTTTGTTCTTCATGAACCTTCCGGTACAGGGGCAGCCGCTGGAGATCATGGACTTCGTCAAGATACGCGCGAAGCGACACATGTACGGCGTGGCGGGTGGTATGGTGTTTTTCGCCGGCGCCCTGGCCGTCAACGTGGCTGGCGCCACCGCGCCAGAAGCGCAACTGGGCAGGGCCACCACGTTCGCGCTGTCGAATGCCGGCACGCCGATCGCCGCGCTGTGCGGACTTCTGGTTTGGAAAGAGTTTCAGGAAGCCGGCGGGCGCCCGAAAACATTGGCCTTCCTGGCGCTTATTCTCTTTGCGATTGGCTTGGGATGGTTCTCGATGGTTCTCGGCTAACGATCCCAACACAGGCAAGTCCGGAACGGATCCGCAAACCGGAAATGCCTGTGCCACGTCTTAGATGCCTAGCTTGGCATGCCACGGCGTGGCCGAACGGATGGCGTCATTCACGGCGTTGATGTTCTTCACGCCCTCCCGTTGCAGCCATTCCTCCAGAGCCTTGACACCCTGCTTGGCATATACCGGAATGCCTTCCTTCCACGTGGCGCGGCCGCAGAGCACACCGGAGTAGTCCGTGCCGGCTTCCGACGCCATCTTGAGCGATTCGGTAAACTGCGCATTACCGACACCGGCGCTGAGATAGATGAAGGGCTTCGCGGCCAGGGCCGCCGCCTCGCGAAAATGCTTCAAGGCATCCTCCCGGCTGTAGGCTTTTTGCCCCTTATAGACGCTGGAGCCTTCGACGTATTCGGCGTTGATGGGGACTTCCACCTTCAGCACATCCACCATGTATTGCGGTTTGGAAAACTCCTCCATGCTGCGCTTCACGATCTCCGGTTTGGACTTCGCATACTCGAAACCCTTCTCGTCTCCGCCCTTGGGATCGTAGCCCACGAATTCCAGGAAAAACGGGATGGAATGCGTTTCGCACTCGGCGCCGATCCGTTCCACGAAGGCGTGCTTAATGTCGTTGACCGAAGGATCCTCGTAGGGGGTGTAGTAAATCAGGATTTTGACGGCGTCGGCTCCCGCATCCACGATGCGCTTCACCGAAAAATGCGGCAGCAAATCAGGCAGGCGGCCGGGACGGGTGTTGTCGTAGCCACTCTCTTCATACGCCAGCAGCAGGCCGGCATTCTTGCTCCGCGCTTTGGCGGCTTCCAGGCCGAACTCGGGGTCGAGCAGGATGGCGCTGGCGTGCGGGGTCAGGACCTTGCTGACCGCCACTTTAAACTCGCTCATCATTTCATGGGTAATCTCTTTGACATCCACGCCGCGTCCCGCGGCCAACGATTTCTGTAGGCTTCCGCGCTGATCCATGGCAGCGGCCGCGATGATGCCTCGCTCGTTGGACAGCGCTTGCATGTGCTTCAACTTGCCCTCGGATAGTTTCATGGGGACATTATCCCATGGGGAAGGCGTGCCGCTGGGGCGGGGCTGGTTTCAGGTTCTACACGGGCGTTTTTGGGGCGGGCACTCCTGGCTTACAGCCGCATCGCCTTGGTGTAGCCGGTCATCTCCAGGTAGCCCACGCCGCTGGCGGAGCCGGAATAGGTCACGGCGCCTTCCCAATAGGTGGGGCCGGCGGCATCCTCCGAAACCAGTTCCTGATCCGGAATGGCAGCAGCGCAATCGAGAGCTACCTTCAGTCCCGGGATCGAGACGCGCCACCGGATCGGATACCGCGCGTGGGTGTGGGGACTGGTCCAGAACTCCACCGGCTGCAGCTCGAAATCGGAGCGCTTGAGGTGGGTGGCGCGGCCATCGGCGGCGACGTAGGTCCCGGAAGAATAGGGGTCGATGCCGCCATCGGTGCGGCGCAGTTGGAACAGCATGAGCTCGGTGTGGTTATCGAGCTGGATGCTGAACCAATCCCACCCTTGCTCGAAGGACTCCAACTGATTCGAAAACCACTCGTGGTCCATCCAGGCAGTACCGCTGACGGGCGCGCCGTTGAGCGTCCCGTCGGCCTCCAGTCGCGGAAAGGAGACGTAGTAGGACGCTTTTCCAAGGCCCTCCGCCTTCTGGCTGACGCCATTCTCGCCCTGGATAATGGCGGGTTTCTGCGGGGTCAAGCGCAGGGAGAGGCGAATGCCGTCGGCTATCGCCGATAGAGTCTGGGTGTCGGAAGCGGGGTCCCAGCGCGATTCCCAGTTGCCGTTCCAGATGCGGCGATCCTCGAAGGCGATTCCCGCGATGCCGGGCCCGGCGCGATTCAGGCGCTTGTAGTAGCGGAACCGATGGGCGTCGATATCGGTCAAGGCGAGATGCGCGAGGTACAGATCGTCCGCGCGCCACGCCGACGGATTGGGGGACGGTCCGCGGCGCTGGCCCTGGCGGAAGAAGACCAGCTCGAAGCCATAGCGATGGCCGCCCGGTCCGCGGAGGTTGCCGGTGTAATACCACCACTCGGTGCGAAATTCAGGATGGTTGAAGTGGTCGCGGGGGAACTGATACTGGTAGCCGGGCACGGCCTGGCGGAAATCCACCAGGGCGGCGAGGAATAGGAGGAGGAAGGGCATCCGCTACCGATATTGTAGCGGGCAGGAAGCCTTCATCAACGCGCCTCCCCGTTCTGGCTGAACGCCGACCGCTGATTGCTGGGAGCTGCTTTTCAGTCTTCCATGATGGAGCGCTGCGCCAGTTCGCCGAACAAAGGTAGCGCATAGGCTTCGTCATGGGAAGCCTTCACCATCATGAAGATCGACATCACCAGCAAGACGGCTTCGATGAGCCCGTGGAGATGCAGGGTCGGGATCCTCAGGAAAAGCATGGGCTTAAAAACCCAGTCCTCCATGAGCCAGGCGACGAAGAGGTACAGGCCTTGGAAGGCATGGAAGCGAACCATGCGGTGGTGGCGGAACCGTTCGGAGGCCAGCACCACAATCGACACGATCCAGCCGATCGCGGGCACGTAACAGAGAATTGCAGCGGTGCGCGGATTCAGGCCCGATAGCGAGTCCGTGCCGGCGGGAGGAGGGGGCCACATGGACGGCTGCCGCGAGCCGCAGCGACCGCAAAAAGCGTCCCTCGGTCCCACCTGGTTTCCGCATTGGCTGCAAAAAGGCATCCGTTAATGGATACGTGATTCAAAGCCGGACTGTTCCGGCAAATCTAAGAGTGGAAACTGGGGACAGACAACGCTGTCCACGCGGCCCAAAAACGGGGCCTTGGGACAGCGATGTCAGCCCCCAGTTTCCACCCACCGGGTCATGCTACCATTTTCGCCATGAGATTGCTGCTCCCGTCTCTGCTGCTTCTGACATTGCCGGCCCTGTCGCCGGCGGCTAAGAACCTGGAAGTGTACTCCATCGACGTGGAAGGCGGCCAGGCCACCCTACTGGTTTCCCCGAGTGGGGAATCGATGCTGGTAGACACTGGTTGGGCGGGTCACAACCGCCGCGATGCCGACCGCATCCTGGCGGCCGCCAAGTCGGCGGGCGTGAAAAAGATCGATTACCTGGTGACCACGCACTACCACGCCGACCATGTCGGCGGCGTGCCCCAACTCGCCGAGAAGATTCCGATCCGCAACTTCGTGGATCATGGCCCTTCCGTCGAGACTGGCCAAGATGCCAACGTTCTGTTCAACGCCTATGCGGCTTTCCGTGATAAGGGCACGCATCTGCAGGTCAAGCCCGGCGATACGATTCCGATTAAGGGCCTGGATGTGCGGGTGCTCTCCTCAGGTGGCGACGTGATCGCCGGGCCGCTCGCGGGCGCGGGCCAACCCAATCCGGAGTGCTCGAGCTTCGAAAAGCATGAGGTGGACACCTCCGAGAACGCGCGGTCGGTGGGGATCTTGATCAGCTATGGCGATTTCCGCATGATCGACCTGGGCGACCTGACCTGGAATAAGGAGTTCGACCTGGTCTGCCCGGCCAACAAGATCGGCACGGTGGACGTCTACCTGGTCTCGCACCACGGTATGAACATGTCCGGATCGCCGCAGTTGGTGCATGCCCTACACCCTCGCGTGGCGATTATGAACAATGGGGCGCGCAAGGGCGGATCCCCGGAAATCTGGCAGACCATCCACGATTCCCCCGGGCTCCAGGATTTGTGGCAACTGCACTTCGCCGTGCCGGGAGGCAAGGAGCATAACTCCTCCGATACCGTAATCGCCAACATAGACGAGATTTGCGAGGGCAAGTGGCTCAAGTTGACCGCCCAGCAGAACGGGTCATTCACCGTGTACAACAGCCGGAACAAGTATGAGAGGAGTTACGGGAAGTAAGCCTCGGCGTGTCCCTGGAGCTATTACTTGAAGAGTGCCAGATCCACGGACTCACCCATGGCCTTGTGACCGGCATCGTTGGGATGCAGGTTGTCGCCGCTGTCGTATATTTTCTGAAAAAGCCCTGGGTTGCCGGGGTCGCTGATGGTCTTGTCGAAATCCACGAAGCCGTCGAAGGGCTTGGTGGTACGGATCCACTGGTTTACGGCTTCCCGCTTCGCGGCTCCCGCAGGGTTGGTGCGCAAAGGCATGATGGTGGCGCCTACGATCTTGAGGCCGTGCTCATGTGTCCGCTCGATCAGTTGCCGCATTCCGAATATGATGTCCTCCGCGGTGGCGCCGCCGCCGATATCGTTCACGCCCTCGAACAGGAAGACGTATCTTACTCCGGGAGTCGAGAGGACATCCCGATCGAAGCGTGCCAGCGCGTTTTGTCCATAGGCGATGTTGGCCGGGTCGCTCATAACGCGGTTGCCGCCGATCCCGGCATTCACCACGGCGAACTTATTGGCCTTCTGCGCCAGCAGGCGGCCGGCTAGAATGTCGGGCCAGCGGCGATTCTGGTCCGAGGTGGAACGCGACCCGTCTGTGATGGAATCGCCCAGCGTAACGATGGTTCCGAACGTAAGTGGCGCCATCACGTCCACCCCCACGAGGTAAGGCCACGACGTGATGGTCGCGGCGTCCGGCATATCCTCCGCGCCGCAGAGGTTCCCTGGCGCGACATAGGAGGTCTGTTGGGCGGAGTAATGGAGGGTGCTGGCGATTACCGCCCCGGGCGGCATAAACAGACTCACCGCCAGATCGGATGCCGACGACGTCTTGAGATTGACCGGGTCGCTCAACACCAGGCCGCCGGCGGGGATGCTGATGGCGGTGCTTCCGCTGAAGGTGACCGTCCGGTCGGAGCC
>PMTT01000489.1:0-569 GCA_003167275.1 Bryobacterales bacterium
GACCCCATGATTGCGGCTCCCGAGCTGCCGCGCCCAGCCGTGGCATCCACACTCGCACCCTCGGATTTCATTCCGGCTCCCAGCGCGCCTCAGGCCGAACAGAATGACCGGGCACGCCTGCAGGCCGCGATGGACAAATTGGCCGCCTTGGCCAAAACCTACGGGCCGGGGTACCCGGAAGTGGCGAAGATGCAGCGGGAGATCGCCATGTTGCAGGATGCGGTCAGAGCCGCTTCGACCCAGACGCCACAGCCCGGTCCAGCCTCCACCGCGCCGCATGCTTCCTTCCTGGCCGCCCTGGTGGCTGCCGGCTACGGCAACCTCTCGGTGGACGAGATCATCAACCTGAAAAACGCCGGCGTGAGTGCACAGTTTCTCACCGGCATCAACCAGGCCGGTTGGGGCAAGCTGTCTCCCCAGGAACTCATCGACCTGTGTCACCGCGGCGTCAACCCAGATTACGTCCGCAAGATCAAGGAGGCGGGCATCCGCGATGTCACGCTCCAGGATGTCATGGACTTGGCGGCGCACGGAGTCCGCCCCGAGACGATTCAGGAGATCCATGCGCT
>PMTT01000489.1:615-9339 GCA_003167275.1 Bryobacterales bacterium
AAGCTGAAAATGGCGGGGGTCATCTAGGGATCCATGTTCCGCCCTGGTTGGTGACAGGCAACGCTGTCCACGGCGGCGCAAACCCGGCGCCTTGGGACAGCGAAGCCTGCCACCAAAGGAGATATCTGCATTATGGACAACAGGAATTCTTCGGCAATCATCGTAGGCGGCGCGCTGTTGGCTGTGCTGATCGCGGCGGGGCAGGATGCGCTCCAGACGACGCGCCAGGAATGGAAACTCAAAAGCAGTGACTCGCCGGGCATGGTGCACTTCACGGTGGAGCGCTGGAAGCCCGGCAGCCATTGGTCCACCAGCACCGATGTCCCGTTCGCCAATTTCCGCGGCCTTTCGCGCGACACCATCGAGCACGGCGGCCCGGCCAAATTCGAGTACGTGCAGGATGCCGGCCGGCTCGTGTGCCAGGGCGATTTCTCCTGGAGCCGGGGATCGGGAACCTTCCGCTTCGAACCCGATCCGCAATTCGCCGGGCAACTGAAGGCGTTGGGCTACGACGCGCCGGATGACGAACAGCTCTTCTCGATGCTGCTTTCAGGCGTGAGCCTGGAGTTCGCGCGGGGCGCTCGGGACGCCGGGTTGCAGGCCTCTACCAAACAGCTCATCGAGTTGCGGATCCATGGCGTGTCGCTCGATTACATCCGCGACGCGCGGCAGGCTGGCTACGCGAATCTCATCGCGCAGGATTACATCGACCTGAAGATTCACGGAGTGAGTACCGGGTTCCTGCGAGACCTGAAGAGCAACGGCTATAACCTGCATCCCCGCGACATTGTGGAGTTACGCATTCACGGCGTGACCAGTGAGTTCATCGGCGACTTGAAGGCCGCTGGCTACGACCTCTCCTCCAGCCAGATTGTGGAGCTGAGTATTCATGGGGTGAACTCCGCCTACCTGCGGGATCTGAAGACCTATGGCTTGCAGCCGCACGCCTCCGACCTGGTGCAGTTGAAGATCCATGGAGTGACTACGAACTACCTCAAAGGATTAAAGGACGCGGGCTACAGCGGCCTGTTCGCAAGTGAGATCACCGACCTGACCATTCACGGTGTCTCGATCGCTTTCATCCAGGAGGCCAAAGACCTCGGATACAGTTTCACCCCTCAGCAACTGATCGACATCCGGATCCACGGGGTGGATGGCGCCTACCTGCGCCGCCTGCGCGACTCCGGGCTAAAGAACCTGACAGCCGCACAGATCGAAAAGCTGCGAATTCACGGCGTGGATTAGTCAGCCGTGGTGCAGACACTCGTGTCTGCCCATTCGTAGGGTATGCTTTAGCTTGCCCAGGAAGTTGATCGAATGGTTGGGCAAGCTAAAGCATACCCTACCGGGCCAGACACGAGTGTCTGCGCCACGTTAAGCTTTCAACTGTTCCCGGTCGAGCGCCTCGCGGAGGAGTAACTCCATATAGGTTTGATAGCCGATGCCTTTCTTTTCGGCCAGCGCCTGGGCGCGCTCAATGTCGCGGATCGGAAGGCGAATGATGATATTGCGCCATTCCCCCGAATCCTTGATCAGCTTCTTGACAGCTCCCCGGTTCCCGGTACCGTCGTGCAGTTCCTCGGCACCCATGCCCACGTGGTCGTTCCACCACTGAGCTTCATCGGCTTCCGTTTTGAACTCAGGTACTTTCGGCCGGCCTGCTTTACCTGGCATCTCAGAGTTCCTCGCTTTCCGGTATTCGTCGCGATCGGGAAACCGCAGGGTAACAGACTTCGTCGCGCCGCGTACTTGCCTTTTGCCGCCCCCATGGTCTACTCTCGACAGGTGATCTTCGAACAATTCTACCTGGCGTGCCTGGCCCATGCCTCCTACCTGATTGGGTCGGAGGGCATTGCCGCGGTGGTCGATCCTCAACGCGACGTCGGAATCTACCTGGAGACGGCGCAACAGCACGGCCTGCGCATCGCCTACATCATTGAAACCCACCTGCATGCGGACTTCGTGTCCGGCCACCAGGAACTGGCCCAACGTACCGGTGCTGCGATCTGCCTCGGAGAGGGCTCGGGGGCTACTTTTCCCCATAAGGCCATGCGCGACGACGATGAGATCGAGTTCGGAAAATGCCAGCTACGGTTTCGGCAGACTCCCGGTCACACGCTCGAGAGCATCAGTGTAGTGGTGACCGACCTGGAGCAAAGTCCCGGTCCCGCCGCGGTCCTCACCGGCGATACCCTCTTCATCGGTGACGTCGGCAGGCCGGACCTCTCCGAGAATCACACGCCCCAGCAACTCGCCGGACTGCTGTACGACAGCCTGCACGGCAAGTTGCTGGTCCTGCCCGACGACGTGCGGGTCTATCCCGCGCACGGCGCCGGTTCCATGTGCGGCCGAAACATCAGCGCCGATCGCAACTCCACCATCGGGCGCGAGCGCATCTCGAACTATGCCCTGCAGCCCATGGCGCGGGAACAGTTCGTGCAACTGGTGACGCAGGACCTGCCGCCCAGGCCCGAATACTTCCAGCGCGACGTGGACGCGAACCGGCACGGTGCGGCGTCGCTCGGGAGTCTGCCACCCGTGGCGGCCCTGTCGCCCGCCGAGGTGTTGCGCGTCAGCAGGAAGGGGTGACGGTGCTCGATACCCGGGCCGCGACCTATTTCTGTTCGGGCCATGTGCCGGGTTCGATCAATATCGGCCTGGGCGGCCAGTTTGCCGCTTGGGCAGGGTCGGTGCTGGGCCTGGATCGCGAGTTGATCCTGGTGGCCGAGGACGATGCGACCGTGGAAGAGGCCCGCCTACGCCTCGCGCGCGTGGGAATCGAGCGTGTCGTGGGAAAGGTCGAAGACGGCATCCTGGGGTGGGCCCGAGCGGGACTGCCGCTGGCGGAAATCGAGCAGCTCACGGTCCAGGATCTGGAAGCTGAGATGGCACGGAATCCCGAGCTTGCGCTGGTCGATGTTCGCCGCCCGTCGGAGTGGAGTCAGGGGCGGATCCCGGGCGCAGTCCTTCGGCCGCTGGACCAGCTTCGCACGGGGCTGGGGTCTTTGGACCCCGCAAAGCTGACCGCGGTCCACTGCAAGAGCGGATACCGCAGCGCGATTGCGTGCAGTCTGTTGCAGGCGCATGGCTTCGAGCGCGCGATGAATGTGCTGGGTGGGTTCGATGCCTGGAGCGCCGGCGGTTTTGCCGCCGGTGATCGAACGGGCGCGTGTATCGGCGGCAAGACCGCCGGCGCTACATAGTCAACCCATGGGGAAGAGCCGATCCGGTGTGCGCCGGGATTACGAATCTGTCGAGTTGCCCATCTGGCAGGAACTGCTGGCCGGTATGGAGATGCTTTACCTGCGGATCTCGCCGGCCTATTGGGGATTCGGCATTCCCCACGGCGACGGCTCCGCGGTAGTCGTAATCCCCGGCTTCCTGGGGACGGATCTCTATCTCACGGAGTTTCGTATGTGGTTGGGGCGAATCGGCTACCGGCCCTACGTCTCCGGTGTCGGTTGGAATGCGGAGTGTCCGAACCTGCTGATCCGTTACCGCCTGGAGCAGACCATTCAGAAGGCGTACCAATCTACCGGGAGAAAGGTTCACTTGATCGGTCACAGCCTGGGAGGAGTGCTTGCCCGCGCCGCAGCGTCCCAGATGCCTGACCGGGTGGCGTCGGTCATCACCTTGGGATCGCCGTTCCGCGGGGTGGCCATCCATCCTTCCGTCTTGCGCCTCGCCGAACTGGTGCGCGGCCAGATCCTGGAGCGGCACGGTGAAGGCGTGCTGCCCGATTGCTACACCGGCGCCTGCACCTGCGATTTCCTGGAGTCGCTGGACCGTAGCCTTCCGAGGTCGGTCGCCCAGACCGCGATCTATACCAAGACGGACGGGATCGTGGACTGGCGTGTCTGCCGGACCGGCCGTCCCACATTCGATTTCGAGGTTTCCGGCACGCACATCGGCCTGGTATTCAATCCCATGGTCTACGATCTNNCCCGTCCGCTCTCGGCGTTCGGTCGCTGGATGTGTTTTACCGTCCGCGCGAGGTCTTTCCGCGAAGGCAATGAATGAGATCCCGGCCGAAAATGGACATCGGCCCAAACGACCAGATTAGAACGAAAGCAAGGGTAGGAACGCGCCATTGGCGATACCTCGGCCAGTTGGGCTCAACGCACATGCAGCGGCCCGCACCACATCCGCCCGTGAGGTCGGCCATCGCGGCCGCCGACCCTGTTCAGCGAAGCTGCGCCGTCCATTTGCTTACCGTACTATTGGGGGATGGTCCGTGACGTGGGATCGCGTGCTCCGTGGGTCCTCTCGATCGTTGCCATCATTGCGTTGGGCATCCTCTCAAGAACTGTTCACTCGGGTTTGGTCGTTCTTGACAAGTACCTGGGAGACGCCTTGTATGCCGCGATGGCCTATGCGATCCTGCGCCTGTACTGGAGGGGAGCAGCGGTGGCCGTGTACGCGATGGCCGTCATGACCGCCATCGAGTTGTTTCAACTAACACTGATTCCAGCCCGGTTGCTCGCGAGCCAGCATCTGGTCGTGCGGATTTCCGCCCACTTGATGGGAACGGAGTTCAGCTTCCTGGATTTGCTGGCCTATGGCGTGGGCATAGGGGCCATCTTCCTCGTGGATTTCTGGCGCGCCCAGAGGTGAAGAGGAACCGGGAAAGATCTCCCTTACTTGCCCACACTGGCTTCCGCCATGTTGAGGAAGACATTGCGCATGCTGTCGGTGCCACCGTCGGATCGCTGAATGAGCAGGATCGAGATCAGGCCGTTCTGGGGGTCGATCCACCCCTGGGTTCCAAAAGCGCCCCCATGGCCGTAGGTCCCCTGGGAATGCCCGGCCAGTTCGCCCAGTGGATCGGTGACCACTTCCCACGCTAATCCGTAATCCGCGCCGCGCATCCAGCCTACCGGGTGAATGCCGGTGGTGTGGGCTTCCGTCATCAGGTGGACGGAGAAGGGCGACAGATAACGGTGTCCTTCGTAGACGCCGTTGTTCAGCATCATCCGATAGAGGTGTAGCAGGTCTTCGGCGGTGGAATACAGGCCCCATCCCGGCGCCGGGAAGACGGCGCCCTGCCGGTGTTTGGCGGGATCGCCCGCCAGAATGCTTCCGGGCGCTGGCGCCAGTTTGCCGCTATTGCTCGCATATACCATGGCGATGCGCGATACCTTGTCGGCGGGCGGATAGAAGAATGAGTCCTTCATGCCCAGCGGGCGCAGGATCCGGGCGGCGATGAAGTCCTCGTATTTCTGCCCGGAGCAGACCTCGATCAAGCGCCCCAGAATCTCGATGCCGGGGCTGCTGTAGCTCCATTGCGTGCCCGGCTGAAACAGAAGCGGCTGCCTGGCGAGTTGACGCACCACCTCATCCAGGGGCACGTTCATCAACTGCGGATAGTCGTGGATTGCGGCAGGCGCGGCATCCACGATGCCTGCGGTGTGGGTGAGCAGGTCGCGAATGGTGAACGGGTGGTCGGGCGTGGCGAGACGGGCCGCATCCGGGCCAACATTGGTTGCCACGCGTTGGTTGTGAAACTCCGGCAGATACTGCTCCACGGGATCGCGCAACGCGAGTTTCCCTTCTTCGGCGAGCATCATGATCCCGATTGCGGTGACGGGCTTGGTCATGGACATGATCTGGAAAATGCTGTCCTTCGCCATGGGGCGTCCAGCCTCGATATCGGCCATCCCCAGAGCATCGAACTCCACGACATCGGCGCCCGTGGCGACCAGGGTGACGGCGCCCGCGACGGTCTTCGTGTCGATGAAGTGCTCGATCCGCTGAGGAATCTGAGAGAGGATCGTGGTGTTGACGCCGGCAGAGCGGGAGGGCTGTCCCGCCGCCGGCCAGAGGCTTCCGCAAAGAGCCAGAAGAACGAGGGATAAGGTTGAGTTTCGCACGGCTAAATCAGCATATCAGTCTGCAACGGGAATTGTGTTTCCGTAGCGAGGAGGGCATGCTTTAGCCTGCCCACCCATTCATCCCCTGGCGAAATGCGGCGGGACTCCGAATCGCGGCGACGGTAGCGCGGCGCGCCGGCGGGGTCAATCGAGTGCATGCCCTACCCATTGACACGCCGGGCGATCCGTCCTAATCTACAATCAGAGTCTAAGATCTGTTACCCTTTTGTGTGGCGCGGTATTCGTGCCTGTGTGGGATTGTGTTCGTCTCGTTCCGGGAAACCCAACACAGGCAAGAATGCCCGTGCCACATGGAGCTGAAGCCATGGAAACACTAGAGATGCCGATCACCGAAGAGCTTGCGGAAGTCCAGGGCGAGGATCTTCGCCCCAGGTTTGAAGAGGAACTCGACGTCCTCGCGTTCGAGCTCTGGCAGCGGAGCAGCCGTCAGGATCTGGCGGCCGATGAAGAAGCGGCGGATGACGAAGAGACCGTGGGATGCCACGCCAGTTGCCTGTAATATGACACCACCAATTTTCAGCCGGCGCCTGTCAGCTACGGACGCTGCCTTCCTCTACCTCGAGCGTAAGGAGATTCCCTTATGCATCGCCTGCGTTTGTGTTTTTGACGAACCCCTGCCGTTCGACGAGTTTGTCGCCAGCATCGACTCCAAGCTGCACTTGGTTCCGCGCTACCTGCAGATCGCAGTGGCTCCCCCGTTCGACATCGGCTACCCGAGCTGGGAAGACGATCCGCACTTCGATATTCGCCAGCATATCTTCCCGGTAACCGTGGAAGCCCCCGGAGGCGAAACCGAATTGCAGGCCCTGGCAGGCCGCCTGTTCACCCAGGTGATGGACCGCCGCAAGCCGCTGTGGGAAATCTATGTCGTGAACGGTCTCCAAGGTGGACAAGGCGCCCTGATTGTCAAGGTCCACCATGCGCTGGCGGACGGCGTCGCGGGGGCCTCCCTCCTCAAGGTAATGCTGGGCCCGACGCCCGAGGGCTCCCACGCCGTCCCCAAGCCGCGCGTCTCTCCGCGGAAGCTGCCGCCGGCGGAGCACTCCCTGGCGGAGGCCATCGGCAGCGCCGTCCATGGCTCGCTCCAAAGCCTCATCGCCGCGGAGGAGGGTATGCTCGATTTCGCGCAGGGTCTGCTGAGCGACCGCATGCAGACTGGGCTCCAGGAACTCGCCCTTCTGTTACCGGAAGTCGCCTCACCCACCCCACGGCTTCCTTTCAACAAGCCGTGCAACGGGGACCGGCTCTTCTGCTGGGCGGAATTCGATTTCGCGGATGTGCATGCCATCCGCGCAACCATCGGGTGCAAGGTCAACGACGTGATCCTGACGGTGCTGACCCGCGCCCTGGTGCTCTACGCTAAGATGCATGGGCAGCCGGTGGAGAATCGATTGCTGCGGGTGGTCTGCCCGGTAAGCGTGCGGCGGGAGGACCAGAAGGAGTCCGCTGGGAATCAGATCACGTTTCTGCCGGTAGTTCTGCCCATGGACGTGCCGGACCCTATGGAAATGCTGCGGGCCATCACCGCCAGGACGGCGACGATGAAGAGCACGCGGGCAGCCGAGCTGGTGGCGATTGCCGCCGCCTGGCTTGGATCGGCGCCGCCGCCATTGCAGAAGCTGTTCTGGGGAGGGCTCCCGGCGCTGATGTTCCCGGCGCCGCTGTTCAACATTATCTGCACCAATGTGCCCGGGTCGCCGACCACTCTGTACGCAGTCGGCAAACGGCTGATTGCCTCCTATCCCCAAGTCCCGACGGGTTACGAACTGGGAGTCGGCGTCGCGGCGCAGAGCTATGACGGCAAGATCTGTTTCGGGCTGACCGCGGATTCCGAAGCGGCCCCGGATGTTACGAAGCTGCGCGACTTCATCCGGGTCAGCTTCCACGAGCTGTGCCATGCGGCGGGGGTAAAGCACGCGAAAGTGCAGAAGGCCAAGGCGGAGGAGAAGCCGGCCCAGAAGGCCGCCCCAGCGCCAACGGCTCGAAAGCGCCCGGCGAAGGCGGCGGCGGCTGCTGCTGCTGCTCCGACGGCCAAGCCACGGGCGGAGGCGGCGACAGCCCCGATTCCCGAGGAGTCGAAGAAGCCGGAGCGGACTGCCAAAGCGCGACCGGTTCGCAAGCCCCCGACTGCAGCTCCAGCACCAGTTCCCGCAACGGCTCCAGCGCCGGGTCCGGTTGCGGTTCACGGGGCGGCTCCGGCTACAGCTACTGCGGCGACTCCAGCGCCAGCCCCCGAGGAAGTGAAGAGGCATACCCGGCGGACCGCCCCGGCGCGAGCGCCTCGAAAGCCGCAATCGGAGGCTGCAGCTCCGGCGCCGGCTCCAGCGGCGGAGGCCCCGGTTGCCGAGGAAGTGGGCGAACTCACGACCGTGTAACACGGGCATCCTTGCCTGTGTTGGTTTTGCGTAGGCCTGGGAATCTTTCCGGACAACGCCAAAGCCACACAGGCAAGAATGCCCGTGCCACGTCATAATGGATGGCATGAGACGTATCGTGGTCCTCTCGCTCATGCTCTTGGCGGCGCTCGCGAACGCGATGGCCGCCGAATCTTTCTCGGGAACAGTTGTGGACGTCATGTGCCGTGGCAAAGATCTGGCCGGACACACCCGCGAATGCGCGCTCACCTGCGCCAAGAGCGGTTTCGGGGTGGTGACCGCCGATGGCAAGTTCCTGAAGTTCGACGAGGCGGGCAATGCCCGGACCCTCTCCATATTGAAGAAGTCGACGAAGGACAAGGACTTGAAGGCCAAGGTCAGTGGCACACTGGACGGCGATGTCTTGAAAGTGGAGACCATCGAGTTCCTGCCCTGAGTTCGTGGCGCGGGCACTCGTG
>PMTT01000220.1:0-7254 GCA_003167275.1 Bryobacterales bacterium
CCGGTTGCGGCTCGGTTGCGATTGTTGCTGATTCAGCGCGAGTTAAGCGGGATGCTCTCGATTCCTGGTAGTCTGTCATTATTGCGTCATATTTGTTCGCCGCGGCATACCGGTCCCCGCGAGCGAGGCGCTTTGGAGCCGGTATGTTCCCAACATGGATTCCGGAGACTCACAGATCGAAAGTACCGCTCATGCCGCTGGCGGCAGGCGGGCATCGCGAATTTCCCAGCGGTACGAGGGAATCTCGGGGCGCGCGCGGCTGGAGGTCGTCGGACTCCGCGGCAATGACCGGCTGAAAGCGCAGCTCGAAGGGATCGATCCCGAAAAGGGCATCCGCAGCATTTCGGCCAGCGAGATTACAGGTAACATCCTGGTCTTCTACGATCCGGACCGGGAACTTCCGGAGATCGTCGGATACCTGGAGATCGTCATTCAGCAGCCTCCGCCGCCGCGGCCGAAGCCCCGGAAGGAACCGGAGCCGGAGCGGCCGGGAGGATTCTTCGGATTCCTTCGCGACCTCTTCGGATTTGGATTTGGAACTTCGCGCAGCGATGGGCCACCGGCGCTCACGCCCGCCGTGACCCGGCGGCACACCGCGCCACTACTTGGCCGCGCGCCCGAGACGCTTCCGAAGGGGTGGCACGAGCACTCGGCGCGCGAGACCGCAGTCTTCTGGCGCACCACCGCGGAGGCGGGCTTGACCACCGCCGAAGCGGAGACCAGGCTCAACCGCTACGGCGCGAATGTGCTCTCGCCGCTCGATCCCCGTTCGGCGCTCTCGATGCTCGCGGAGCAGTTCACGAGTCTGCCGGTCCTGCTGTTGATCGGATCCGCGGCGCTGTCCCTCGCGACCGGAGGAATCGCGGATGCGATCATCATTGGGGCGGTCATCGTTTTGAACGCGGGAATCGGCTTTGCCACCGAATTCCACGCCGAGCGCACCATCCAGTCGCTGCTCGAGTTGTCGGAGCCGGAGGCCACGGTCATCCGCGACGGCGCGGTTCAGATTGTCAGTGGCGATGACGTAGTCCCGGGGGACATGCTCGTGCTGCGGCGGGGCGAGCCGGTGGTGGCCGACGCGCGCCTCGCCGCCTGCACCCGCCTCACGGTGGACGAGGCAGCGCTCACGGGTGAGAGCATGCCTCTGGAAAAGCGGCCCGAGACCCTGGCGGTCCGGCAAGTCGCGCTGGCCGACCGCCGCAATATGGTCTATCGGGGCACGGTGGTCACGGGTGGGCAAGGGCTGGCGATCGTCGTGGCGACGGGGCGGCATACCGAAATCGGAAAAATCCAGAGCCTGCTGGCCGGCTCCGTCCAGCCGGAGACGCCCTTGCAGAGGCAGATGCGCGGCCTGGGGACGCAGCTTACGTGGCTGGTCTCCGGGATCACGGCAGCGATGTTCGGGATCGGGTTGCTGCGCGGTTTCTCCGTCCTGGAAATGGTGCGCAGCGCGGTCTCCCTGGCGATTGCGACGGTTCCGGAAGGGCTGCCCACGGTAGCCACGGTCTGCCTGGCTAACGGAATGCGGTCGCTGTTGCAGGACAACGTGCTGGCGCGCCGGCTGGCGGCCATCGAGGCGCTGGGCGGCGTGCGGGTTTTGTGCTTCGACAAGACCGGCACGCTCACCTGGAATCGCATGTCGGCGGTTGCGGTGTTCGTGGGCATGCGGCAGCACACGGTCACCGGTATCACCTTCCTGGAGGGCGACCGCCCCATCGCCGCCGCGGCGCATGCGGAGCTTTCGAAGCTCCTGGAAGTCTGCGCGTTGTGCAGCGAGGCCACGGTGGAACTGCAAGCCGGCGAATGGATGGTGGAGGGCTCGCCCACCGAGACCGCAATGGTTCGGATGGCCCTCAACGGGGGCGTGGACGTGGCCGGATTGCGCCACCGGTTTCCGCTTCTGCGCTTCGAGCACCGCACCGAGAAGCAGGCGCACATGACCACGCTCCATCGATTGCCGGATGGGCGCGCGTTGATGGCGTTGAAGGGCAGTCCAGCGGAGGTGCTCCAGCTTTGCGACTGGCATGCCAAGGATGGACGAGTGCATAAGCTCGGCGAGGGCGAGCGCGCGGAGATCCTGGCCGCGAACGCAAAGATGGCCAGCGGCGGGCTGCGCGTGCTCGGCACTGCGTGCCTGGAAGTGGAGAGCGCGAGCCGCGGTCCCCATCGTTTTGTGTGGCTCGGCTTGGTGGGCCTCGCGGATCCGCCGCGTCTTGGAATGAAGGAAGTGATCGCGGATCTTCACCGCGCCGGGGTGCGGCCGCTCATGCTCACCGGAGACCAGGCGGCCACGGCGGAAGCCCTCGCGGAAACGCTGGGATTGAACGGCGGAGAGCGGGCGATTGCGGTTCATGCCACCGATTTCGATTCGCTGGACGAGGGCGAGGCGGCGGCGCTCAGCCGGACGGCCACGGTCTTCTCGCGTGTCACTCCCTCACACAAACTGCAAATCGTGCGCGCGCTGCAGAGCGATGGGGCGACCGTTGCGATGACCGGCGACGGCGTCAACGACGCGCCGGCCCTGAAGGCGGCGGACGTCGGCATTGCGCTTGGACAGAGCGGCACACGGGTGGCCCGCGGGGTCGCCGATCTGCTGTTGATGGACGATAACATCGCATCGCTGCTGCCGGCCATTCGGGAAGGCCGGACGGTAGGCGAGAACCTTCGCAAGGCGGTGCACTACATCGCCGCGACCAACGCCAGCGAGATGCTCGTGATGTTCACGGCGATCACGGCGGGGCTGGGACAGCCGTTCAATCCACGCCAACTGCTGTGGATCAACCTGATCACCGATGTTTTTCCCGAACTGGCGCTGGCGGTGGAACCCGCGGATCCGGACATCATGTCACGGCCTCCGCGCGATTCCTCCCAGCCGATCATCGGCCGCCCGGACTACGCGCGGCTAGGGAAGCAATCGGTGATCATGTCGGCATCGGCGATGTCCGCCTATGTGTACGGGCTGGTGCGTTATGGAGGCGGCGTGCACGCCAGCACGATGGCGTTCCTCTCCTTGACCTCCGCCCAATTGCTGCACGGCTTGAGCGCGCGCTCGGAGAATCGCGGAGCGGCACTCGCTCCGAATCCGGCAATGCGGAATGGATTGCTGGCCGGCTTCGGTCTGCTGCTCGCCTCGCAGTTCATTCCAGGGCTGACGTCGCTGCTGGGCGCTACGCGTATCGGCGCTACTGACGCGCTGGTCTGCGCCGGCGCCGCCGTGGCGAGTTTCCTGGCGAACGAGGCCGTCAAAGAGCCGTCGACAGTTGCCAAAGAGTTAGAAAGGAAGTAAAACATGCGCATAATCAGCGGGACCACTAAAGTCGCGTTTGGCTTCGGCCTGGGAGTGGTGGCCGCCGGCATCTTCAAGGAGATTCTCCCGGCTTTCCGCGGTCTGGGCCGGCCGATGCTTAAAGCCACTGTGAAATCGGGCATGATCCTCGCCTCCAGCGGGCGCGTCAAGCTGGCGGAGTTCAAGGAGACGCTGGCGGATGTGGCCGCCGAAGCGGAGGCCGAGCTGCGCGCGGAACAGCCGGGATTCGCTTCAACCCAACCATTTGAGGAGGCGCCAAAACAAAACGCGGGAATAATGTAATCTTCGCGGAGGCGTAATCGATCCTTAACAACTCGTGGGCGATCCTGGGAACGGATGAGCTACCTGCATCACGTCCCGGGAAGGATTCGAGTCCGCGCGACAGGCGTCAAGCACAACGCCCCGCGCGCGGATGCGCTCAAGCAATGGCTCGAATCGCTGAAAGGTGTGGAGCGCGTTGACGTGAATACGCTGACCGGCAGCGTGTTGATCCATTACACCGTTGCGGCGACGGACGGAACCAGGCTGATCACGCTGATGCGAAGGCGTAAGTGGATCAGCCCGAGGCACGCCGAGGCGGGGTTGACGCCGGCTCTGGGTCCATCGGGCATCGAGCGAGCGGCTGCCAGGGCGATTCTCGGATACCTGGCGAAGGCTGCCATCGAGCATTCCCTGATCGCCATTGCGGCCGCCGTGTTGTAGTCCGCGGCGGCGCTGTCCTTTTGCGACCTTTTGCAGATTTCAAATTGGTTACGGAGGAGCTATACTCGGAGAGAGGAAATTGTCCACATGGCCGAAGATAGCCCATCCAACAAACCCGGCGACCATCCGCAACATGGCCCGACGGAGAGTAATTTGAGGGCGGCAGCCTCGCGCCTCCAGGCAGGTGTAAAGGATCGAGTGGCCGAAGCGGGCCTGGACCGCGACGGACCTTCTTTTGCCACCGTGGCGCTGATCGGCGCCGGTGTGGCGATCATCGAGCCGGAATTGATTCCAGGCATGCTGATCGGCGCGGGTGCCTGGATGGCTCCCAAACTGTTCCCGGCGCTCGGCGGCCTCCTGCGTCCGATGATTAAAGGAGTGGTGAAGGCGGGCTACTCGGCCAGCATGGCGGCCCGCGAGTTCGCGGCGGAAGCGCGTGAGCAGGTGGAGGACATTGTCGCCGAGGCGCGCGCGGAGCATGAAGCGGCCAACGGCGCGGCTGCGGCGGAACCGCCCTCGGCGCCGGAGTCCGAAAAGCGCCCGCGGCAAAAGCCTCGTTCCGGACCTGCGGCCAACTAATCGCCATGGTGCACGGTGCGAAAGTAGTTCATCACCTCCCAGGCAGGCTGCGTGTGCGTTTGCCCCGCTCGAAGCGCGATCCGCACCTGCTGGAGCAAGTGCGCGATTTCGTCCAGGGACTGGGGGGCGTCTCTGACGTAGAGATCAATCCTGTAACCGGCAGCATCCTGGTCCACTATCGTCCGGAATCGGAGAGTGCAATCCACAGCCTGTTAGCGCAAGCGAGCACCGTGGAGGCCTACGAGGAAGCTCCTCCTCTGCTCACCGAGGCAGACGAGATGGCGGTAAAGATCGAAAAAGAGGCCGAATTCCTCGCCGCCCATTCGGAAGTGGCGAAGCAAATGGTAACGGCCGTCAGCGCCCTGAATCAACAGGTTCGCGAGGCCACTGGCAATATGGTGGATCTGAAAGTCTTGCTGCCCGCAGGCTTGGCAGTGTGGGCATTCCTCAAGGCCGGCGCGGATGTGGCTACCCCGCTGTGGGTGACGCTCGCGATCTTCTCTTTCCACTCATTCGTATCGCTGCACCATCCCACGACCATGAACGTCTCGACTCACACGACCAATATCGGGTGAGCCACGCAAGCATCGATCGCACGCAGGCCCGAAGGGCATTCTATCCGCTACTCGCTGCCGTACCGCAATTCCGGATTGAACCCCTCCGCGCGATAAGCTTCCAGCAGCGCTCCCTCGGCGGGGCCGTAACGTGGCGGACCGCAACGGACTCCCTCCTCCAGTTCCACCAGCATCCGGAAACGCTCGCGCAGTCGCTCGCTCTCGAAAACGCCGCCGATGTAGGCCACCTCCACCAACTCACCGGACGTCCATAGCTGCGATCGTACCGAAGCCGCCAGCATTGCCAGTTCCTGCGCGGCGCCGCTCAGGATATGGTCTGCCACGGAATCGCCCTCGCTCGCGGCCGCGTCCACCAGTCGCGCCAGAGTCGCGACGCGCGACCGGGGCCACTCCGGGGTGTAGAACCTGTGCAGCACCTGGTTGGCATTCTCGGAAGCCGTGGCATCGAGGAGCACGCCGCGCAGGCTGGTCGCCGGTCCCCAGCCATCCTCCATGCGCAAGGCGGCCCGCAGCGCCTGGCGCGCGATATCGAAGGCGCCGCCTTCATCGCCGAAAACGTAGCCCCAACCGCCAGCGCGCGCGGTGCGCCCTTCCGGATTGCGCCCGAAGGCAATGGAGCCGGTGCCTGCAATGGTGACGACTCCTTGGCCTGTCGCCGTGGCCCCGGCCAGGGCCGTCGCGGCATCGTGGGTCACAATCCATTGGCTGGCCTGCACAAGTCGGGCGAGAATCTCGCGCTTGTCGTCCGGACCGCCGCTCATGCCGAAGCAGGCGGCCTCGAAGCGGAGAGTGGCGGCGTCGAGGCCCGCCGCGAGCGAGGCGGCTCTCAGGCTGTCGCTCACGGCGCGCTCCAGTTTGGCGCGGCCCTCGGCGGCGCCGGCATGGTTGCACGGGCCGGCGTCGCCCCGCCCCAGGACGCATCCCACCTCGTCGCCGATCAAGGCCGTGGTGCCGGATTGTCCACCGTCTACTCCCAGAAACAGTCTCATGGCAACTGGTAAAGCCTCGCTCGCTGGTATTCGGCCACCTGGCGAACGCCCCAGATCCTGGTCAGCTCTTTCCCGAGACTCGCCTGGCCGCGTCAATCCTCAGTGGATTACGCACCTGGAAGGCAAAGAGAGCGACAGCCGCTCTCCCGGTTCGGGAAGAAACTCTTCGCCCAGGTGCGAAGCCGGAGTCTGCTCGACGTTCGCCAGATCGGAGCTTGTGGATACAAATATCTTGTACACGGCGTCGCCGGGAGGAGAAGCAAAAAGCTCCCGGATGTCAATCTTGCCGCTCTTCAGCCTTTGCAGTTGCCGGCGTGAGACAGGGGCGACAATCCATGAATCGCCCCCACTTACTTCTCCAGTCCATGTGGCGATATATAGTGTCCCGGTCTCCGCGTTTCGACAGGAGAACAGGTGCGGCCCATCGTGGTAGAGAAATACCTCGTCGAGCCCGAGAGACCCGAGTTGAGCGGTCTTGGGGAAACAAAGTTCAGCCACGGCTCACGACCATTCCAGGACGCCAGCGGGCTCAACGCCCGCGGGTACCCACCAGGTATGATGATCGATGCTGGACCCCGCGGGAGTTGCCTTGATCATCCCATGCCGGGCCTCAAGGACAGCCGATACTATTATTGCAGTTCTGAATCCAGGGACCGATCGGCGCAGCCGCTCGGAGGCAGTGCGGTCCCGGTGCACGGACAGACCGCATGCGCGGCAGGTTTGTTCTAAGTTCGCAAAGGGCCTTTGTGGCTCGAAGTACACCGGCACAAAGTCAGCGCCAGTTGGTGGGAGGCTCCTAGCAAGGCGATAGATGCGGCCCTTTGCTGGAGCAGAGTCCGCTGGTGGACATTCCGGCGGAAAAAAACTTGGCCACGTGTACACGCTCCCTATTGTATCGAGAAGCGTCGCGGCTCGCCCAGAAACAGTCTCATGGTAATTGGTAAAGCCTCGCGCCCTGGTATTCGGCCACCTGGTGTACGCCCCACTGGTCCGCCTTCATCTGAACATCGTCGGCGCCGAACTCGCCGTCGAACATCAGGAGGTAATCGATGCCGCGCCGCTTCAGCTCCTGAGCGGACATGCGTCGAAGATCCGGCGGCGT
>PMTT01000220.1:7316-8570 GCA_003167275.1 Bryobacterales bacterium
CCGGGGTGCAGGGTGTCCCCGCAGATCCAGAAGGTGATCAGCTTACCGTCCAGGAGGTTGGTGAGGCGCCAGGGGTCGGTGCCCGAGGTCAGCCGCCGGCGCAGGTCGCGTGGCCACTCGCGGGCGCCATCGAAGATGCGCAATTCATGCATGCTCCAGATATCCGGCGCGGTATTCGTCTGGACCACCCGCACCGCTCGCAGNNAAGCCCATGAACAGGGTTCTCTGGCTGATGACGTTTTCCGCCGATTGGTAGGCCACCAGCATCTTGCGCGACGTGTAGGCCTCGGGTATCGGCGTGAAGCTATAAACGGCGGACCCCGGCGCGGCGGCCTGCTCCACCATGCGGGTCACGCCGTAATAGGGCAGGTTGGAGCGCAGAAAGCCATCTTCCGGCTTGATCCGGAGCGCCTCGCGATAGGGGATCTTGACCAGATGCCACGCGTTCGGCGCGGCGTATCGGCGCACCACGCTGGGCCAGGAAAGGACGGCGTGGACCAGCACCACGGCCACCGCGAGATGCGGAACACTGCTCAACACCATGGCCATGGCCAGCGCTAAGAACGGCAGCGACGGAATCAGAAAACGCGTGCCGATGTTGCTGAAGTAACTCGCGCCGAAGACCGCCGCGGCCAGCAGCAGTTGGCGCCCCTCGCGGCGGCGCAGCGCCAGCAGTGCGATAGGCGAGAGCAGGAATACCGGGCCGAGCAGTCCTGCAAGGGCACCGCCATGGACGGTCGCCTCCATGGGGATCTCCCAGCGGCTCTTCAGGTCGTACAAAAGCAGGTACTGCTTGTATTCCCTCTCGAAGGCCACCGTCACGTAGGAATTCGGGAAGACAGCGTTGAAGAACGGCGCCACCGGGTTGTGCACCCAGATCCAGTTCTTCATCATCCATGGACCGATCATCACTGCCGCACACAGTCCGACGACGGCGACGTCCCGGAAGCGGCGGCTTTTCCAGGCGATGAAGCCCAGGGCATACGGTACCGCGACCCACGCCGTGTATTTGGTCGCATAGCCGAAGCCGGCCACCAGACCGATGGCAATCAGCAAACGGGACNNGCCCGCCAGCGGGAAGCCCGCGCGCCGTCCGTAACTGAACATGAGCCAGGCCAGAGCCACCACAAAGGCGAAATGCACCATGGCCGCTGCCGAGTGCCGGCCGAAAGCGAAGCCATACAGGAAGAGCATCTCCACGCCTTGGGACAGGCTGGCATACATGTTGTCGGTGATGCGGTGGAAGCCGTGCTC
>PMTT01000220.1:8582-9104 GCA_003167275.1 Bryobacterales bacterium
GAAATACAGGCCAGCTATCGGACAAAATAATCTCTGTAACAGGAGACTCCAGCTTTGTGGGGCAGCCAATCCTGGCTGCAGCCGGCTATCAGCCGGCTTTTGGAGCCCGCTTGCCCTCCGACGCCAGCCCGCCGCCCCCAGCACAACGACCCCGAAAGCCCCGAAGACCGCCGGATAAACTAATCCAATCGAGCAGAAGCAGAAGACCGCAGTACCGAGCAGCGCCCCGCCAGTGACGAACCGGAGTCCCCAGTCCTTACACGCGTCGCCGAGCAGCAGGACGCCCAAGGCCGCAGATACGGCGACGGTGAAGAGCACTCCGAACAGGATCGCGAGCGGCACGATCCCCGATTGTAACAGTGGTCCCCTAAAATGGCGCGAGCGGCCGGAGCTGGCATCGACTGCCAACTCCGGCCGCCCGGATAGGTGAGGTTTTGGCGGGCTACCCTTTCTTGGGGGCGGGGTGTTCCACTACGAGGTTGTTGATGACGGGACCGAAACTCAGAAAACTGGAGGCGCGCA
>PMTT01000142.1:0-1921 GCA_003167275.1 Bryobacterales bacterium
GAGACTAGACTCGTCTCGACGCATTTTCGTGTGGCCAAGTTCTACATTGTCGGCCACGATGACCCTGCCGCTCGCTGAGATTCGAGGCGATCCAAAACGCGTCGGGATGAGTCTCGACGCGGCAGGAACGAGTGCCCGCGCCACGGTGGGTGGGCGTCTATTGCACCAGGCAAGTCGCTGTTGCCGATTGATTCGGATCGCTCTCCGACACCGCTTTCAGAGTCACCCTGCCTGGGGCGGCGCCACTGCCAGCGTGGCTGGCGCGAACCGATACGGGCTGAGAGTCGCCGAACTTCACGGCCGCCAGCGCGTTAGGAAGATCCGCCGACCAGCCTTGCCCCGAGACCGCGACCGACAGGCGATAGATGTCGTGAGTGAGAAAAGCAGAGGCGTCCTGCGGATGCGCCGCCACATCCGTTGCTGCCGCGGCGCCCGTGTTCTTCAGGGTGAATCCGCAAACACCGCCGCGCACGGGAGCGGACGGAGCGGTCATGGTCACACCGCGCCGCTGCGGTCCCGATCCATCGAGCGAACGCACTCCTACGGTGTACGAGAGAATGCCCCGACTGTCGCGCTGGAGGTCCACCACGTAGAAATGCAACCGGTTGGGAGCGTCTTCCCACTCGGATTGGCTCCCCGAATTGGTCCCGGCGTGGAACAGCGCATCGTTCAACTGCCGGTAGTCGGCAACGGTCCGCATCACCGGCTCGCCGTTGGGGCGCTTGAAATCGATCATGTGAATGTCTTCGGGGTGCGCATCGATCACCCAGGTGAAGGGATGAAAACCGCGCCCCCGCATCTCCTCGTCCAGGTTCTTGGAGAGGAGCACGCCATTGTCGGGCGTGAACGAATCGTAGCCGATGCGCTCGACCACCTCGACTGAGTAGAAGTTGTAGAGGGTGTCGCCTGCGGAGACCGGATTCCTGGCGTAATCCTGCGGGGGCGTCTTGTCGCCGGGCGGGTCGCCATCCAGCTTCACGGTGATTCCCGCCAACTCACCCGGACCGGGGTCCACTGCGCGCGCCACTACTTTTCCGACGGCGAGGCCGGTCTTGCCCAAGCCGTTGCGGCTGAGCTTGAGCACCGTGCCGTCGCGCAGAAACCCGAAGCGGATCTTGCTGCGCAGCATCAATCCGGCGGGCATGGACGCGCCTTCCGCCGCCGGCACTACCCAACGGCGGTGAGGGCCGCCGGGGCCGTTGAACGAACCGCGGTCCATGATGTCCCAAGGCCCCGAGCCCGCGCGTGGGTACGGCGGCTCGTATGGATTGTTGTTGTTGTCGCCCACGCGGAAAGCGAAGTGAACGATCTCGTGCGTGATGGTGCCGGAGCTCTCGCCTTGCCTCACGGAAGAGAGACCCCATTGCATTTGCCCGGCTTTCCAACTGGTCCACGGCACGTAGCGCGTCACTACCCAGCGCGGTTTCGTAGTGTCGGGATTGCCCCACTCCGCGGGAATGTCCTCTTTGGTCTGGAACTTCATTTCGCCGAATTCCTGCCAGACGCTGGTCTCGTCGTAGCCTGCGTAGATCCGGATCACGATGTCGTATTTGGCCTTGATGTTGCCCGCAGCGGCGCTCCAGAGAGCGTCGGCGTCGGGCTCCATCCGCCCATCCGCCTCAAGCCCACTGGGGACCGCACTCTTCTGACCATATTCGTTGAGTCCATATTGGAACAGATTCTTGGGCATGCGGTAGGGGCCGAATGCGTCGATCTTGCCGATACCGATCTGGCCGCGCGACTGCTCCATCCAGTAGCCGTTGATGGTTTGGCTATGGTTGACGGCGGAGGGCGTATTGTAGAAGTCGGCATAAAACTGCGGGACCTTCTCCCGAGCAATGGGATCGATCTGCGGATTGCCGAACAGGTCCGAGTGCTTGGGCAGCGTCACAACGAAGGGCTGGTCCGGGAAATCCACGGC
>PMTT01000142.1:1938-5028 GCA_003167275.1 Bryobacterales bacterium
CATCAGTTCTCCACGGCCTTTTCGGCGTAATCGATGACCATGATCTCCACCGGCCCTTTCTGGCGCTCCAGCTTAAGTCCCAACTGCTTCTGCATCGCCTCGAAAATCGAAGGACCGGAAGTATCGATCGGCTCTCCGTTGAGGGACGCACCCTCGGGAATACCCGGAGGCAATTCCCGTGTATACACCAGGTCGAAATCGTAGCCGCCTTTCAGCTTGGTCATGTCAACCACGGGCCGATCCAAAACCTGGGCGAGCCGCCAGGCAAAATAATCCATGGGAACAAACTTGGCGTGCCACGTCTGGTGAAGGAACTTCTCCTGCGCCTGATCGATCCAGGGATCGCCGGCGCTCTGGGCCTGATGCGGCGCCAATTTCGGGCCGTTCTTGTCTACTGTCAACGCATAAATGGGGAGTTCCTTGGTCTCACGATGGAACTTCAACTGGAAGCGCTCCGCCAGAAGATCCTGCAGCATCAAATGAAGGTCTTCGACGCTGGAGGGCTTCTCTGCTTTGGCATTCATATCGTAGAGATCGGTGTTCATCCAGTCGGGCCCTCCGATCACCTGCTCGTTTTTGACCCGGTAGGCTAACGTGATCAGCAGCCTCAATGAGACATTCGTTCCCACGTAGCGCTCGCCTCCCGGGGACGGCCGTATGCCGCCTCCGCGGCCGCCCGGCTGGCTGGGCTTGAGGGATGCCACCTCGAACTTCACGGGGGCTGGGGTGGCAACTGGCGTTTGGGCGCAGGCTGACGGCCCGTTCACCAGGCCGATCACAATGAGGGCAGCAGCGGCGATGCGATGCATAATCATACAATTATATGACTTTGGATAATCTCAGCGACCGATCGCGCTCTCACTCGCCACCCGAGCGAACACCAACACAGGCAAGAATGCCCGTGTCACTTGGCCCGGCCTCCGCGGGGTCCGGCCGGCTTGGCACACGCGATCTCTACCAACGCCGCGACGATCTGGTCCTTCTTCGCCGGATCCACCGACAGACTCCGCACTTTGCCGCCACCTGGCGTGAACTTCATCCGGCCATCATCTCCAACAGCAACCGTGCCCGCCTCGGAAAGCGAAAAGAAACCGGAGTCGGGATGGACCGCGTAGTGCACCGCGGCCAGATCATAAGACGGCGCGTCATAGGGCATCGCGTGGAACGCGCGATATGCATCCACCACAGGATGCGCCGGCGCCCACGCGAAATCCTTTTCCACGCGCGCTCCGGGAAACAGCAGCGACTCGCCCACTTCCCTTCCGCAGAAGAACACCAGCGCCGGCCACTCGGCCAGGATTTTCCGAATAGCCGCCACGTCCTGCTGGGGAGCGCCCGAATCCACCACGACTAAACGCTTCACCCGCTCTTTGTAGAGCTCTTTCGTGCCAAGCAGATCCAGCGACCGTGCCAGGTAAGTCGCGGGCGCGCTCAGCACCACCACCGCCTCCGCATTGAAAATCACACCGTTGCGCAACACCGCTTCGGCCAGCGACGTGTCACTCAGCTTGCGAATGCTGTGGACATACTGTGGCTCGCCCTGGTCGTTTTTTCGCTCCACGGCGGGCTTCACCATCGCCGGATCCGGCGGCAGCGGATCGACCGCGGCCAGCCCCACCGCCAGCGACTGGTTGCCGTTGCGCACCGGACCGGGCGTGTAGATCCGCCCCACCATGTCGCAGAAGATGGCCGCCTGCAGTCCCGCGCCCACTACGCAGACCGACCCGATACGCGATTCGCGCCTGGCCTCGAAGCCGTACAGTTCGGCCAGCGCCAGTGCGGCATCCGGACGCGTCATCGAGGTGTTGTAGATCACCCCGATGGGCTGCTTACCCCCAAATGGACCCTGCGGCATCCGGCGCCTTAGCTCAGCGACAGGCCGGCCAGCCTGCCGGTCGAATCGCCGACATGCTCGGGCCGGACCCCCACGCGCTCGATCATGGTGGCGAAGAGGTTGGCTACCGGCGTCTCGCGTTGGTAAATGATATGGCGGCCCGGACTGACAAACTTACCGCCGCGGCCCGCCAGCAGCGTCGGCAACTGGTCGTGCGTATGCACGTTGCCGTCCGAGAGGCCGCTGCCATAGACGATCAGCGATTGGTCGAGCAGATTCGAGTCGCCTTCCCTGGTGTTCTTCAGCTTCTGCAGGAATTCGGCGAACAGCTTCAGGTGCAGGCAGTTGATCTGGCGCACCTTGTCGAGCATCTGCATGTTGCCCATGTGGTGTGTGAGCGGGTGGTGCCCGTCGGCCACGCCGATCTCGGGATAGGCGCGCGTGGAGCCTTCGCGACCGATCATGATGGTGGAGAAGCGCGTCAGATCGGCCTTGAACGCCACCAGCATCATGTCAGTCATCAGGCGGAAATAGTCCGGGAATTCGGGCGGCACGCCAAAGGGCTTCTCCATTCCAGGATCGATGACCGCCCCATCCTTCTCGGCCCGTTCCACCTGCTGTTCGATCTCGCGGACCGAAGTCAGGTACTCGTCGAGCTTGCGGCGATCCGCGCCGCCGAGGTTGGATTCCAGCTTGTGCGCGTCGCCCATCGCCTGGTCGAGAATGCTCTGCCGCATGGCCAGCCGGCGCGCATGGGCCGCGGGCGATTCCACCAGGTCCGACCCGAACAGCCGCTCGAACAGGTTGCGCGGATCGGAGACCGGTGGCAGCGGCTGCGTCTCGGTCTTCCACGAAACGTTGTAAGCGTACGCGCAAGAGTAGCCGTTATCGCAGTTGCCCGCCTGGCGCGCTTCTTCCAACCCCACTTCGAGCGAGGGCAGCTTGGTCAAGTGCCCCACCGCATTGGCGGCAAGCTGATCGGCCGAAACTCCCAACTTCAGGTCGGCGCCCGCCGTGCGGTACACCTGCACGCCGGTCATGTAGGCGGCCAGCGCGCGTCCGTGGTCGCCCGCACCCACCAGCAACGGACGCCCCCAGTTCGCGGTCAGGTTCGAGAGCACCAGCAACTCCTGCTTGATCGGATCGAGTGGCGCGAGAATGCCCGGCAGCGTCCCCAGGGCGCCCTCCTCGGCCGGCGTCCAATGCCGCATGTCGATGCCGTTCGGCACGTAGAACCACGCCAGTCGCACGGGCCC
>PMTT01000012.1 GCA_003167275.1 Bryobacterales bacterium
CTGCATAGCTGGGGACAGAATCTGCACTTTCATCCACATCTGCACTGCGTCGTCCCGGGTGGTGGTTTGTCACCGCGGCAGGAGCGCTGGATTCATGCCCGTCCCCGCTTCCTGCTGCCCGTGCGGGTGCTCAGCGCCCGCTTCCGCCATCTCTTCCTGGAGGCCCTCGAACAGGCTTATGCCACCGGCAAGTTGCAGTTCTTCGGCGATCTCGCGAATCTGTCCGATCCGGCGGCTTTCGCCGGCTACCTGGCACCCCTGAAACACAGTCCCTGGGTCGTATACGCCAAAGCCCCGTTCGGTGGACCGCAGCAGGTTCTCGAGTACCTCGGCCGTTATACCCATCGCGTCGCCATTTCCAACCAGCGCTTACGGAAGTTGGAGGACGGCCAGGTCACCTTCGAATGGAAGGACTACCGGGATGCGCAACACAAGGACATGACCCTTGCCGCCGACGAATTCATCCGCCGTTTCCTCCTGCATGCCCTGCCACCCGGGTTTCAACGCATTCGCTACTACGGCTTCCTGGCCAACTGTCACCGCGCCGCCCGCCTGGAGGTATGCCGCCGCCTGCTGTCCACCCCCACCGCCGATCTGTTGCCCCGCCCCACCGACTATCGCGACTTCTATCGCCAACTCACCGGCGTCAATCTGCGGATCTGTCCCCGTTGTGGAAAAGGCATCCTGATCCGCCTCCCGCTGTCCGGGCCTTTGCTCTTGCGCTGGAACACGTCATGACGATCCGGCCACCCATCGGAAACTCCTGCGCTGCCGTGCCGGCAGGGCTGTCTACTGCCTCGTCCAGTTGCCACCAACTCGCACTCTCCCCTGTCTCCAGCGCTTCCTCGCTACCCATACGGGGATTGTTTTCCCATTTTCGGACCTATCCCCGCTCCCCTCAGCCCACCCAAAACCACCAGCCGCATCTTCAATTCCTCCACCCAGCCATCGCCATCCGTAAACGGGGCAACGAGCAAAGCCCATTAAAGACACGCCCCCGTCCCGCGGTCTAATTCACTGCGCGGTTAACTCCTCGGCTTTTAGAGGCCGCGGAACCGAGCAAACCTTTTTCAGTCACGCCACTTAGCACAAAGTTTTCTCCATGCCCTCAATCACTTCCAGACTTCCAGACCCGTTACCCCTATTCTCGCCTGCTATAACGAAATCTGGAGGACCTATGAACGACCCCTTCGCTCCCCTCATCGCCATTGCCCAGCGCGGCATTCCCTTCACCTCGTCCGACGGCCAGGCTTTCGTGCGCCTCCCCGTTCCCTCCGGCGGTTTCTACATCCTGCCGGTCCGTTCCCCGTCCTTCCGCGATTGGTTCTTCCGTGAATTCTTCGCCCAATACCGCACGCTGCCTGGCTCCCACTCCTTCCACGCCGTCCTCAATCACCTGGAAGCCGCGGCCGGCAACGACGGCGAGAACCAGCGCCTCAGCGTCTGGCGTCGCGTCGGATCTCGCGGCGCCGGTCTCTCGCCCGCCCAGATCTTCCTCGACCTCGCCAATCCTCAACGCGAAGTCGTCGAAATCTCTCGCACCGGTTGGAAGACCACCGCCGGGACCGGTGCGCTCCTCGAAACCTCCCGCTCCACGGTCTCACTCCCCGCCCCTCTCGCCAACGAGGCCACCGAGCCCCACCTCCCAAACCCCAGCCCCCAACCCTGCGAGCCAGGCGAACCGCTGGACGTTCTCCGCTCCTGCCTCAACCTCCCCTCCCGCTCCGCCTGGCTCCGCTGCCTGGCCTGGCTCCTGTCTGCCCTTCGCCCCTCTGGACCGTTTCCAGTCCTCATCCTCCAAGGTCCCCCCGGCTCCGGTAAAACCTTCGCCGCCCGCATTCTCCGCTCCCTCATTGACCCCAGTACTGCGCCCCTCCCCCCCATCCCCTCCTCTGTCCGCGATCTCCTCCCCCTTGCCCGCCACAACTGGATTCTCGCTTTCGACCATATTTCGACCCTCTCCCCGCCACTCGCCGATGCCCTCTGCCGCCTCTCCTCCGGACTCGGTGCAAGCTTCCGCGAAGCCGTTGGTCCCACCCCTGAACCGCTCCATCAATCTTATAGGCGTCTCGTCCTGCTCACCGTCACCAGCCGCTGGTCGTGCCCCCCGGAACTGGCCGAACGCGCCCTCACCGTCACGCTTCCGAGCCTCACCGCCAACCGGGTGAACCCCGGGCCCCGCACCGAACAAAGCCTCCTGACGATTTTCGACTAGGCCCTGCCGGGAATCCTCGCCGCCCTCTGCTCCGCCGTCAGCACCGCTCTCCGCCGCCTGCCCGGCGTGAAGCCCCCCTCCGCACGATGCGCCAATGCGCTCGCCTGGGCCATGGCCGCCAGCCCCGCGCTCGGCTGCACCGACGAGGAGATGCAACAGGCCTTCGCCCCCTTGCCTCCACAATCCCGCGAGCCCCACCCGATGGTCGAAGCCGTCCGCAACCTCCTCGATCAGCGCCACGATTGGACGGGCAGCGCGACTGAGCTCATGGACCTGCTGCAACCTGTCCTCTCATGCCAGGAGCCGGGGGCGTCCCCGATGCCGGAGTTCTCCAAAACGCCCAAAGGTCTCTCGCAGCGGCTCAGAAAATGCAGCCTGACCCTCGCCGACACCGGTATCGAGTTGAAATTCCGCCACTTACACGGGAAGAAACGGATCATCGAACTCCGCGAGGAGCGTGGAGGCGCATCTTGGCCCCGAAACCCTCCAGATGCGCCTCCCGATTTTGAGCCCACCCTGCAACCTACAGAAACAGAATGCTTTAGAACAGCCTGATTATTTAACATGACCTGCCAAAAAAACTTGCGTCACCGGAGATTCACCAAGGTTGCCACACCACAGAGCTTCCCACCTTTTCTTATCCGTGTTTCATCCGTGTATCTTTTCGCG
>PMTT01000764.1 GCA_003167275.1 Bryobacterales bacterium
GCGGTTCCGGGCGACCCTTTGCAGGACATCGCAGTGTTGCAGAAAGTGAGCTTCGTGATGAAGGGCGGCGTGGTCTACCGGCGGTGAGGTGGGCACTTGCAAGGGGAGGAGGCGAGCCAGCAGCTCGCATTACCGTGGTAATGTAAGGTATGACATTGGCTCGCTCAAAGGTTACTGCACAGGGACAGATTTCCATTCCCGTCGACGTCCGCCGGAAGCTCGGCATAGGCCCAGGTTCGATTCTGGAATGGGACGAGGAAGGCGATCGGATCGTCGTGCGGCGCGCGGGTCAGTTTACGTTCGAGGACATACGTCGGGCAGTGTTCCCTGAAGGACCGCCGCCGCCGCGAACTCTCGAGGAGCTGAAAGACGGGATAGGACAATACATCCGGGAGCGTCATGCGCGCCGTTGATACCAATATTCTGGTTCGCCTCATCACTGGGGACGATGCCCGTCAGATGGCTTCCGCCGAACTCTTTGTCAAGAACGGAGCTTGGGTTTCGGTACTCGCGCTCGCGGAGGCAATTTGGGTGCTTCGGACTGTATACCGACGCACTCCCGCCGACCTCTGTGCTGCCGTCGAGATGCTGCTAAACAACAAACACTTGACCTTTCAGGATTCCGAAGCCGTCGCCGAGGCGCTTGAACTCTTCCGTTCGCGGCCCGTATTGGGGTTCTCGGACTGCCTGATGGTCGAACTCGCCAGGAAAGCCGGACACCTTCCACTTGGTACCTTTGACCGCGCCCTCGCAAAGGTCGAAGGAACCCAGAAGCTGTAGGGGATGGGCCGACACTCCTAAAGCCGCCGGTCCCCGCCACAGCCCTTGCCCCCGCCAAAAACAAATGAGAATTTTCGTACCTGCAACTCCTATAATGTCAGGTATGAAGCCAGTCCATGTCTTCAATGTCATTCCTTCGCTGCCCGTCGCGCTCGAAGGACTTCGCCGCCTGGCCCATAATTTGCGCTGGGCGTGGGACCACGGAACCATCGAGCTGTTCCGCCGTCTGGACAGCGACCTCTGGGAATCCACTGGCCACAATCCGGTCCTGATGTTGGGAACCATCGACCAGTCGCAATTGGAGGCCGCCTCCCGTGACGAATCATTCCTGGCCCAGTTGGATCACACCCTCCGAGACCTGGATGCCTACCTCGCGGCTGAGTCTACCTGGTACCGGCGCGAGCACGCCCGTACGAGCGGCCTGCTGGTGGCGTACTTCTCGGCCGAGTTCGGCCTCACCGAATGCCTTTCGGTGTTTGCCGGCGGGCTCGGCGTCTTGGCCGGCGACCATCTGAAATCCGCCAGCGATCTGGGCGTGCCGTTGGTGGGCGTCGGACTCCTCTATCAGCAGGGCTACTTCCGTCAATACCTGAATGCCGCCGGGTGGCAGCAGGAGTCCTACGAGGACAACGATTTCCAGAACCTGCCCCTGGTCTGCGAACGACGGCCGGATGGAAGCCCGCTGATCGTCGAGGTCTCTTACGCCAGCCGGCGCGTGGCCGCGCAGGTGTGGCGGGCCCGCGTGGGCCGGATCTCCCTCTATCTCCTGGATACCAACTTGCCCGCCAACCGGCCGGAGGACCGCGTGGTTACCTACCAGCTCTATGGCGGCGATCTCGAGATGCGGCTGAAGCAGGAGATTCTGCTGGGCATCGGCGGATACCGCGCGCTTGAGGCGCTGGGCCTCGCGCCCACGGTCTACCACATGAACGAAGGCCACTCAGCGTTCCTCGGCCTGGAATGGGTCCGGCGCCTGATGGAAACGCGCAGTCTGTCGTTCCACGAAGCCCGCGAAGCAGCCTCCGCCGGTCTGATCTTCACCACCCACACGCCCGTTCCGGCGGGCCATGACTACTTCCCTCCGTCGCTGATGGACCACTACTTCGGGGAGTACATCGGCCGTCTGGGCCTCTCCCGTTCGGAGTTCCTGGCGCTCGGCCGGCAGGACGCCGCTAATGACAACGAGCAGTTCTGCATGACCGTGCTGGCTTTGCGGCTGGCGTCGTCGAGCAATGGAGTGAGCGCTCTGCATGGGAAGGTCAGCCGGCGGATGTGGAATGGTATCTGGCCGGGCGTGCCAGAAGACGAGGTTCCCATCGGCCACGTCACCAACGGAGTCCACTTCCGCTCCTGGATTTCGCTCGAGATGAACCAGCTTTACGACCGGTACCTGGGTCCGAAATGGCGGGAGGAACACGCCGACACGCAGCTCTGGCAGCGCGTGGAGAGCATTCCCTGTGAGGAGTTGTGGCGCACCCACGAGCGCCGCCGGGTGCGCCTGGTGGCCTTCACCAGGCAGCACCTGCTGATGCAACTGGAGCGGCGCGGGGCGCCGCAGTCCGAGATCGACGCGGCGAATGAAGTCCTGGACCCGGATGCGCTCACCATCGGCTTCGCCCGGCGCTTCGCCACTTACAAACGGGCGGCCCTGCTGTTGCGCGACGTGGAGCGCTTGGGCAGGATCCTCAATCATCCCGAACGCCCGGTGCAGATCCTGTTCGCCGGGAAGGCCCATCCTCGGGACGATGCCGGCAAGCAGTTGATCCAGCAGATCGTGCGACTGGCGCAAAAGAAGGAATTCCGCAGCCGCGTGGTCTTTCTGGAAGGTTACGACATGGCTATGGCCCGCTACCTGGTGCAAGGGGTCGACATCTGGCTCAACACTCCGCTGCGTCCTCAGGAGGCCAGCGGCACCAGCGGGATGAAGGCGCTGGCGAATGGCGCGATCAACCTGAGCGTGCTGGACGGGTGGTGGGACGAAGCCTGGCTGGACGCCACCGCGAAACGGCGCTTCATCGGCTGGGCGATCGGCCGCGGCGAGTCATACGACAATGCCGAATACCAGGACCAGGTGGAGTCCGCCGCCCTCTATGACCTGCTGGAACACGACATCATTCCCACTTTTTACGACCGCAGTGCGGGCGGGGTTCCGCGCCGCTGGACCCACCACATGAAAACCTCCATCGCCCAGTTGTGTCCGCAATTCAATATGCAAAGGGTGGTGAAGGAGTATACCGCCGATTTCTATGACTTGGCCCACGAGCGGTCCCGGCAGTTGATGGCGGACGGATCGGCGCGGGCTCGGGCGCTGGCGGCGTGGACGGCGCGGATCCGCTCGGTATGGCCGCAGGTCCGTGTGGAGCGCCTGGAGAGCCTTCCCGCGACGGAGTTGACGGTGGGCAGCCGGTTCCGGATGCGGGCCTGGATTCACCTCGGCTCCGTCGGCACGGATGAAGTCACGGTAGAGCTCTTCATGGGGCGGATCGATTCGGAAGGCGAAATCACCGATGGCATTGCGATCCCCATGCAAGCCACGGGCGAGTGCCGGGGCGGAGTTTGCGCCTTCGAAGCGCCGGCCGTGCCATGCCTGAGAAGCGGCCGCCAGGGCTACACAGTTCGGGTTTTGCCCTACCACCGGGACCAGACCAAGGCGCTACTCCCGGGCTTGATCACATGGGCGGATGGCCAGGTCAAGGCGGCTGAAGCGGTAATGGACGGGGTCCTGAGGTAGAAGGTCAGTGGAGCGGCTGTGGCTCAGGCATTCTTGCCTGTGGGGGTTTCCAGGGCAAGAAAAAGCAACACAGGCAGGAATGCCCGTGCCACATTGCCCGCTGCTACAATTCGCTCATGCAACCGGATCGCAGGAGCTTTCTCGCCTCGGCGCTGTCCGCGGCTCCCCTGTTCGTGCCCCGCCGTGTGTGGGGCGCCAACGATCGTGTGTCCTACGGCCTGATTGGCGCTGGCGGCCGTGGCCGTTATCTGAATCAGTACTTCCAAAAACTCGGCGCCGAGTGCGCGGCGATCTCCGACGTCTACCAGCCCAACCTGGAAACCGCCCTCAAGACCGCGCCAAACGCCAAAAGCCATCCCGACTACCACGACCTGCTGGCCCAGCCCGGCCTGGACGCCGTCGTGATCGCCACCCCAGACCATCATCATTGCCCCATGCTTCTGGCGGCCCTCGATGCCAGGAAGGACGTCTATCTCGAAAAACCCATGTCGCATTCGCTGGAGGAAAGCCGGCGCATGATTCAGGCCGTGCGCAAGTCCACCCAGGTCGTGCAGGTGGGCATGCAGCGTCGCAGCGCTCCGTCGGTCATCCAGGCCAAATCCATCGTCGATAGCGGCATTCTGGGGAAGATCACCCTCGTCAAACCCATGTGGAACTGGAACGTCTCGAAGCCGCTCGACAACACGCCGCTGCCGGGCAAGCTCGATTGGAAGCGCTTCCTCGGTTCCGCGCCGGACCGCGACCTGGAGCCCATGCGCTTCCGTTCCTGGCGCTACTTCTGGGAGTACTCCGGCGGCAACATGACCGACCAGGGCACCCACCTGATGGACGTCGTGCAGTGGTTCACGAATTCCGGTCCGGTCCGCTCCGCGATCTGTTACGGGCAGCGGGCCAAGAACACCGGCTCCGAAGTCCCCGATGTGTTCTGCGCGGTCTTCGAGTACCCCGCACTCATGGCCACCTGGACCTTGAACTATTGCAACTCCTATGAGAACGACTGGTCCATCCAGTTCCAGGGCGACCGGGAAACGATGATCCTCAACAACGCCGGCTTCCGCATTTGGACGGAGCCCGTTCCCAAGAATCCCGACCCGGTGATGGAGATGGCGGCGCCGATTCCCATCGAGCCGCACATTCAGAACTTTCTGGACTGCGTGTGGTCGCGCAAGGAACCCAACGCCCCGGTGGAAGTGGGTGCCAGCGCGGTCTCAGCGCCGCATCTTGCGAATGTCGCGTTCCACCAGGCGCGCCAAGTATCGCTCAGTTCGGTTACTGCTTGACGTTTGTGGGGCAGGTTGCCAACCTGATTGCCAACCTGCGGCCGATTGTTAATTTAATCGGCCACGCCGGCGCGCCAGGATCGAAAGACGCTGGGGCTCGGCAAGCTAAAGCATACCCTACCGTGTGCGCCATCGCCGCCAGACTAGGCGGGCGGGGAAGAATAACAGCGCGGCCCAAACGATCAGCGCCGGGCCCGCGGAGAGCAGGAACTGAGCCACTCCGAACAGACTGCCGACCAGGTTTCTCCAGCCCTCCACGGCGGAGTTGCGCAACTGCAAGGATGCCGTGGGAGCCGTACCCCCGAGTCCTTCTTTGTATTCTTCCGTGATCGTCACATTGACGGTGGCGAAGGCCACGCGGTCTCCCAGGTTCTTTCTCTCGGCCACCATGCGCTCGATCTCGCCGCGGACACGGCCCATCTCTTTCTCCACTTCCAGAACATCCGAGATCTTCCCGGTGCGGTCGCGAAGGATCTCCGTGAGCCGTTGTTCGGTGGTGCGGTCGTTGGCCAGGCGGGCTTCCAGGTCCGTGACCTGCTGAGTGACTTCCTCCCCACCCTGCGACTCGGATTCGACGTGGCCCAGCTTTCTCATCTCGGCGATCACGGCCTGGAGTTGGGCGGCCGGCACGCGTAAGGTCGCTTGCAGATTTCGGCCCGAACCGGAAGGCGAGTTGACGGTCAACTGCGCGACATGGCCTGCGTTCCGCGCGACGAGTGCTTCCAACGCCTCGCGGGTCTTCGCGAACTCGGGCGTGGTGAGCGTGAGCTGAGCAGTGTAAACGATGAGCGGGCCGTTGGTGCTGAGCGTAGCGTCGGGCTCTCTAGGGTCGGAGATCTGATGGGATGGGACCATCGCAATCGGTCCGGATCCGGGCGCAACCAGATTCTGGGAGATTTGCGCCCGCGATGACGCCACCGAGTAAAGATCGTGAGACGCCGGCCGCGGCAGGAGTAGCAGAACCACTAGCCAAGCACCCGCAAGCCCCACCGCCCACGGCCAGCGCCGTAGCCAGCCCCAGTGCCGGGCGGGGACGATCTTCGGCCGCGCCTCCCGCTCCTCCATCGCCGCGCCCAAACCTGGCGCCGCGATCTGCTCNNTAGGCCATCAATTCCTCGGGTTCCACGGGATGACTATTGCTGTGCATTTCGCGCCTCCTTGCCGGCCGGCTCCAGGTATTCGCGTAACGCCATGCGCGAGCGGAACAGCCGGGACCGCACCGTATTCACGGGAAGACGAAGCAGGCTCGCGATTTCCGCATAGCTGAGTTGTTCGTATTCCCGAAGCATCAGGATCTCGCGCTCCGACGAGTCCAACCTGGAGAGCGCCTGCCGCACCCAGATCGCGCCATCCGAGGCGTCCTCGGCAGCCGGTTCGCGGCCTTGCTCCGCCGGGGCGTTCCGGGCCTGCCGCCGACGCTCCGCGGCCAACAGCTTCAGGGCGATGCCGTACAACCAGGTTCGGACCAGCGCGCGCGGCTCATAGCGCTCGGTGGCGCGGATCACCACCAGGAAAGTCTCCTGGGTGAGATCTTCCGCCCGCTCCGGAATCGAGAGGCGCCGGCGGTAGAATCCGTACAACGGCTCACGGTAGCGCGCAAAAAGCTCGTCCAACGCCTCGCGCGATCCGCGCTGGAACTCCAGCATTAAGGCTTCGTCGGTAGTCATGGCCGCCGCGTTTGCCCCCACACACTGGTAATGCCGCGAACGGGCGAAAAGTTCCCGTGGGGTATGCTTTAGCTTGCCCAGACTGAATGGGAGGTCCGAGAGACCCGCCTCTGGTCCGATTGGACAGGTCCTCCGTGAAGGTTCGGCAAGCTAAAGCATACCCTACGCTAGCAACCGCGCGGCGGGCTTCGCGAAATAGGTGAGGATGATCCCTGCGCCGGCGCGGGTGATCGAGGTGAGGCTCTCGATCATCGATCGGTCGTGATCCAACCATCCGTTCTGCACCGCGGCCATGATCATGGAGTACTCGCCACTTACCTGGTAGGCCGCAATCGGCACGTCGAAGCGCTGGCGCGCCTGGCAGATCAGGTCCAGGTAGGGCATCGCCGGCTTGATCATGATCATGTCCGCGCCCTCCTGGAGGTCCAGCTCGATTTCGCGCATCGCCTCGCGGCCGTTGGCGGGGTCCATCTGGTAGCTCCGCCGGTCGCCGAACTGCGGCGCGGATTCGGCCGCCTCACGGAACGGACCGTAGAACACCGAGGCAAACTTGGCGGCGTACGAGAGGATCGGGATCTTCTCGTAACCGTTGGCATCCAGCGCCTGGCGGATGGCCCACACGCGGCCATCCATCATGTCCGAAGGCGCCACGATGTCCGCACCGGCCCGGGCGTGCGACAGCGCCGACTTCGCCAGCCACTGCAAGGTGGTGTCGTTATCCACGTCCCCGTCCTTGACGAAGCCGCAGTGGCCATGGCTGGTGTATTCGCAGTTGCAGACATCCGTGACGATCAGCAGCCTGGAGGTTTCCGCCCGGATCGCGCGGATGGCGCGCTGCACGATACCGTGATCGTCGTAGGCGCCGGTTGCCATTTCGTCCTTGGTTTCCGGCAGGCCAAAGAGAATCACGCCGCTGATGCCGAGCGATTCCACCTCAATGCACTCCTTCACCAACTCGTCGATGGACATCTGGTAGTTGCCCGGCATCGATCCGATCTCGCGGCGCACGCCCTCTCCCGGGCAGACGAACAGCGGCAGGATAAACTGCCCCGGGTGGAGGTGGGTTTCACGTACCAGGCCGCGCAGGGACTCGTTGGCGCGGAGCCGGCGAAGGCGTTGGGTTGGGAAAGGCATCACCCGAATTGTAACCCGTGGCAGGTTAAAAGGGCCGGACGTCCACAAAAGAACCAATTGGGGCTTGACAAGCGCGTGTACCTGGATAAAATATGTCTCATCTAAGCGTTGGTTATGCAAACCGCTTGTGACCACAACCATACCCAGATGATCGCCAGAAGAGACGGCGTCGAATACCTGGAGTGTCTCGATTGCCGCCAGATCTTCGAGGCCGAAGACCTTGAACCCGTCCCAGTGGAGGATGAAGAGGAGTAGCTCTCCAGCCGCACTCAGAGCCGCACCGGGCGTCGCCGGCAGTGCTACGCGCGCCCCGGCCGATCCCGTACTCGACAGCATGCGATAGCATGGGGAATGCACGATCTTTCATACTTCCGGAACAACTTCGACCGGATTGCCGAACGGCTCGCCACGCGGGGCCCCATGCCCCAGCTCGACCAGTTCCGTGAACTGGATCAAAAGCGCCGGGCCGCCATCTTCCAAGCCGAGAAATTGAAGGAACGGAAAAACTCCACCAGTACCGAATTCCAAAAGCTGAAGCTCGCGGGTGCCGACACTACCGAGCTGCAAAAGGAGAGCCGCGCCTTGGGCGAGCAGATTACGGCGCTCGACGAGCAGGCCAAGGCCCTGGATGAGCCGTTCCGGGAATTGCTGAAGGGCATTCCCAACCTCCCTCACGAATCCGTCCCGATAGGCAAATCGGAAGCCGACAACGTGGAAGTGCGCCGCTGCGGCCAGCCGCCGCAGTTCGATTTCGAGCCGAAGGCGCATTGGGACCTGGGCCCCGCGCTCGGCATCCTGGACCTGGAGCGCGCCGCCAAGATCACCGGGGCGCGTTTCGCGCTGTACTGGGACATGGGCGCCAAGCTGGAGCGCGCACTGATCAACTTCATGCTGGATGTTCACAGCCGGGAGCACGGGTACACCGAAGTCCTGCCGCCCTTCATGGTGAATTCCCAGAGCCTCTACGGCACGGGCCAGTTGCCCAAGTTCAAAGAGGACCTGTTCAAGTGCGAGGGCCACGATTTCTGGCTGATTCCCACCGCCGAAGTGCCGGTGACCAATATCTATCGCGATGAAACCCTGGAGGGCGACGCCCTGCCCATCCAGCTTTGCGCCTATACTCCCTGCTTCCGCAGCGAGGCCGGCTCCTACGGCCGCGATGTGCGCGGCATCATCCGGGTCCACCAGTTCCAGAAGGTGGAACTCGTGAAGTTCACGCGGCCCGAGCAGAGCTACGACGAGTTGGAAAAACTGACGGCCGACGCCGAGGACATTCTGCGGCGGCTGGGGCTGGCGTACCGGACGGTGGTTCTGAGCACCGGCGACATGGGCTTCTCATCCGCCAAGACTTACGACATCGAGGTCTGGCTGCCCGGCCAGAATGGGTATAAGGAGATTTCCTCCTGTTCGAACTATGAAGCCTTCCAGGCGCGGCGCGCCGGCATCCGATACCGCAGCGGAAAGAAATCGGAGTATGCTCATACGCTGAACGGCAGCGGCTTGGCCGTCGGACGAACGTGGGTCGCGATCGTGGAAAACTACCAGCAGAAGGACGGCAGCGTGGTAGTTCCCGAGGCACTGCGCCCGTACCTGAACGAGGAAGTGATCCGCCCCAGGAAGTAAGACATTTAGCCATTTTTGCAGTTTTGAGGCGCTCTATGAATATCGAGCTGATCAATGAGCTGATAAGGCTCCGCTACAAACTGATGTGGGCCAAGACGCGCACCCGCAATGGCAAGATGGCGCTGTTCTTCGCCGGCTACATCCTGCTGGTGATGGCTATCGCCATCCTGTCGGCGGGCGGCATCGGCGCGGGGATTGTCGCCGTGCGCTCGGGCAAGGGTTATCCGGTGGCGGCCGTGCTGCTGGCCGGCATGTTCCTGCAGGCTGTGCTGGCCACGATCCTGCTGGGCTTCGGAATGAACGCGATCTTCTCCGATTCCGAAATGCGCCGGTATCCCCTCCGCGCGCCCGAGCGCCTGTTCGTGCGCCACCTGATCGGGATCCTCGACCCCTTCTGGTACCTCATTCTGGCTCTCGAACTGGGCTTGTCGCTGGGAATGTACGCCTATGGCGCGGGCTCATTCTGGTTGGGGCTGATCGCCGTGCTCCTGCTGTTCGTCACCAACTACCTGTTCGCCCGCGTGCTGGGCCAACTGGTGGAGCGGTTGGTCGCCAAGAAGGGAGGCTCCACTTTGCTGCTGGGGTTGATCATCTGCGTGGGCATGCTCCCGGCCGCCATCGGACCGTACCTGAAGAAGGGCGACCACAACTTTCGGCCCCTCATCGAGGTTCTGCGCTACACGCCGCCGGCCGCCGCCGCGCAGTCGATGACGCATGTCGATTTGGCGGCCATCGGCGGACTCGCCATCCTGGCCGTCTGGATTCTGGGACTCACCGCGGCACTGGCCGTCTTGGAGAGCCGTCCCATGAAGGTGCGAGCCGCCCAGGCTACCAAGATTTCCTGGGATAGCCCCTTCGAGCGCATCGGTGCATGGCTGGGGCCGCAGAATGCCGTCCTGGTAGGGCAGTGGCTGCGTTTCTATTCGCGCAATAACCGCTTCCGGATGATCTACCCGTTGGCCGTGCCCCTGATTGCTTTCTTCGTGGAGGTGTTCCCAAGGCAGGTGGCCCCGGAGGGACGGTTCATGGTGGCGCTGGGAGCCTTCACGATTGTCGGCTTCATGGGTACCGTGCAGTTCGCCGTGAACCTGTTCGGCTACGTGGGCGGCGGATTTCGGCGCTACCTGCTGCTCCCCACCGATCCGGCCGCCGTGCTTCGGACTGGGAGCTACACGTTCCTCCTGTTGGGCGCCCCCCTGATCCCCGTGGCGACCGCAGTATTGCTTCTCTTTCCGCCCATTCCGCTGGATTGGCGCACCGTAGTCATGTTTGTGGGATCGGCGCTCTCGGCCATGTTCGCCATGAACGGGGTTGCCATTTGGGTGACGCTGCTGGCGCCGCGACGCGGAAACTACAACGCCAGCTTCGGCAACGACCTTTCCGTCCCAGCGAACGTGTTGTTGATCGGGAGTATCATGACCTTGATTTTTGGGCCTCGCGCCCTCGCCAAGGTTTCGCCGAATGCCATCGGGCCGGAGAGTTGGTGGCTGGTCATCCCCCTGGTGGCCCTGGCCGTGGCCTTTTACTTTGCTTCGCTGCGCCGGGCCGAGCATACCTTTGTGGCGCGGCGCGAAAGCCTGTTGGCGATTATGGAAGGAAGAGCCTGACCTCATGGAAAACGCGATCCGCCTCACAAATCTGGTGAANNGGGCCCAACGGGTCAGGAAAGAGCACCACCATCGGATGCCTCACCGGCTTGCTGGACCCCACCGCCGGCGAAATCGAAATCCTCGGCCAGCGCTTCACCACCGAAAGCGCCGGGCTCAAACGCCGCATGGGCGTCATGCCCGAAACGTTGGGTCTGTTCGAGCCGCTCTACGCGCATGAGTTCCTGGCCTTCATCGGGCGCATGTTCGGCCTCGACGAATCCACCACCCGCAAACGCGTTTCGGAACTTCTGGCCGCCCTGGAACTGACCGATACCTCCAAGATGCTCTCCGAGTACAGCACCGGCATGCGCAAGCGCGTGGCCTTCGCCGCCGCCGTGATCCATTCGCCCGAGGTCCTCTTCCTCGACGAGCCTTTCGAGAGCATCGACCCGGCCGGAGTCTCGCTGATGAAGCAGTGGCTTCGCCGCTTCACCGAGCAAGGCCGCACAGTCTTCATTACCAGCCACGTGCTCGAGACGGTGGAGCGGCTTTGCGACGAGGTGGCCATCATCACCCGCCCCGGCAAGCTGGTGTGGCAAGGCGATATCACCGTGCTGGCGCGCGACGGCGCGATCAGTTACGACGGCAAGGAGTTCCGCGCGCTGGAGCCGCTCTTCCTGCACCTCACCGGGGAGCGCTACACCGATCTAAACTGGCTCTAATGACTCTTTATCTAAAGCCTACTTGAACGACCTGCCGCAAAGCGAAGAGTTGGCTTCGCGAAAAAGGCGCCCGGTTTGAGGAAGTTGACCTGAACCAGGGCTTGTCGGTGGACGCACTCGACAAACTGATCGGAGAGCGCGACTACCGGCAATTCCTGAACTCCCGCAACGAGCTGTACCGCGAACGGGCGATGAAGGAGAATCCCCCGCCCAGGGAGGAAGCCCTGCGATTGATGTCGGAGCACCCCAATCTGATCAAGCGCCCAATCCTGGTGAAAGGAAATCAGATCGTCTTGGGCTTCGACGAAGAAGCGCTGGCGAGGTTGGTTTAACGAAACCGAGCCGCACAAGTAAAACCGAGCCGCGACCGTGAGGGAGCGGTGTTCCCCGAGGGCAAGCCCTCACTCCGCCCAGGGCGGCACAATCCCGTTCACGCGGGCATACGCGATCAACTGGCCTACATGTTCGGCCAGATGGGTATCCAATTTCGTCAACACGCCGCGCCGCGTGGTGAGCGTTCCTGTGTAATCCACAGTGCGGTTCAACGACGCCGCCCGTGCCGCATCCAGAGTCGCTTTCACTTTGGCGAAATTCTCCGTCAGCATCTGGATCAGTTTCTCCTTGCTGACCGGTTCGTGTTCGCGCCGGGTATTTTCCTCGACCTTCTTTCTCAGTTCGTCCATTGATGGAGCATTATCGGCAATGTTCAACAGGTACTCGTTGCCAAGCACGATGTGCAGCAAAACTTCCCGAAACGAGCGCGCGCCCGGCCCCGGCCGCCAGGAATACTTCTCCTCCGGCAAGGCCTTGGCCAGCGCCAGTACGTGCTCCTGCAATTCCGTGAAGGGCAGCAGCAGATCCGCGGCGGCAGACAAGGTGGGAGCATCCTTCACCGCCACCAGTTCGATATCGAAGATCAATTCGGACCTGGGAGGGATCTTCCCCCGCTGCTGGTCGCCGTAAGCCAGTTGGTACGGAATGAAGAGCCGACGCTTGCCGCCCACCTTCATCCCTTCGAACCCCACGTCGAAGCCCGCGATCACCTCCCTGCGCCCCTGCACGAACTTCAGCGGATCCTTGCCCGCCGAGGAATCGAACTGTGTCCCGTCTCGCAGCCAGCCAGTGTACTGGACACTGTACTGCTGCCCCGGCGCCGCCGCCGCTCCATCGCCCGCCTGGATGTCGATGTACCGCAACGTGGCCTGGTCGGTAACCTTGCCCTCGACCTTCGGCACGGAATCCGGCATCTTNNTGACGAATCGCATAGGTAGATTATAAGCGCCCCGTCCGGTATGCTTTAGCTTGCCGTGTTCTCGCGGTGTGTACGGGCCGCGAGCCTGCAAATCCCCTGCCCCGCCACAATAAGACAGTTCTTGACAGTGTCATATTATTCCGATATCCTGAAACCGATGAGCGAATCCATGACGCTGGCCGAATTGGCGGAGGCGTCGGGCCTTCCGGCGCGCACTATCCGCTTCTACATCGCGCGTCGCGTCCTGGACGGTCCAGTGAAGGCCGGGCGGGGCGCGGTCTATGGGCCGGAACACCTCAGGCGCCTGGAGCAGATCCAGCGCCTTCAGGCCGAGGGCCGCACAATTGCGGAGATCAGCCGGACGCTAGCTGGCGATCCGCCCGAACCCCACGACCAAGTCCCGCCGGTCGCCTGGTGGCAGCACGTGGTGGCCGATGACGTGATGGTGTGGGTCCGCGACGGCTTGAGCCCTTGGCGAACCAGGCAGGTCCGGGCGGCCATTGGCGAGCTCGCCGGCCGTTTGCGGGCGCACGTTGACGAAGAACGAAAGGAGCAGGGAGACCAGTGAGCACCATTCCAGCAGTGTATTTCGGGCCAGTGGCGGCACGCACCCAAGCCCCCGTCCGCCTGGCCATGCAGCGACTGTGGTTGACCGGCCGTCTGTTGCCGGCGGGCGCGCGCCTCGTCGTGCAGCACGTGTTTCGGTCCGACGAAGAGCAGCCGCTCGAAGTGATCTACTCGTTTCCCTTGCCTCGCGATGCCGCCCTGCGCGGGTTTCGCATCACCGGCGACGGCTTCGAAGCGCACTCGGAGCTGCGGCAGACCGAGGAGGCAGTGAAGGCCTACGAAAAGGGCATTGCCGATGGGTCGCTCTCAGCGCTGGCGCGTCAATACGGGGATGGCGTGGTCAATCTGACCGTCGGAAACATTCGCCCGCGCGAAACCGTGAAGCTCTATCTCGACCTGTTGGCCGGTGTGGAACTGCGCGACAACGGGTTCCGCTTCCGGTATCCGTTCACGCTGGCCCCGGCCTATCACTCGCGGATGAGGGCGGCCGCCACTGCGGGTGAGGGCGAAATGGAACTGCCCGCCGACGAGTTTGGCGACATGATCCTGCCGCGATTTCGAAAAGACGCCACATCCCTGCATGAGGTCGGATTCGATCTGGAGGTGCTGCACCAACTCCCTGTGGATGAGGTCGGATCGCCCTCGCATTCCATCCGCGTGAAGCAGAATGGGGCCGCGCCGGTACATGTGGCACTGTCGACGGAGAAGGATGTTCCGAACCGCGACTTGGTGCTGGATGTAAACTTCCGCGAGAATGCGGCCCAGGTGCTGGCCGGTCCCACGGCGGGCGGCAAGCGGCATTTCGCGGCGGTCGTGCCGTCCACTCTGTTTGGGACGGCGTCCGCCACGCCGCGCCGCACCGTAATCCTGTTGGACCGGTCCGGATCCATGCAGGGAGATCCGATCGCGCAGGCAAAGAAAGCCATCGAGGCTTGCCTGGCGGCCCTGTCGGCGGAAGACACGTTCGGCCTGGTGGCATTCGACGACCATGTCGAGACGATGGATTCTTCCCTCCAGCCCGGCAGCCGCGAACAGCGTGAACGGGCGCGCTCGTTCCTCAACCAGGTGGACGCTCGCGGCGGAACGGAACTGGCGGCGGGTGTGGTGGCAGCGGCCGGCATCCTCAATGGCGCGGGCGATGTGCTGATCCTCACCGATGGCCAGGTATCCGGTACCGAAGCCATTCTGCAGCAGGCCCGCGCCGCGAACGCCCGCCTGTTCTCGCTCGGAATCGGCAGCGCCAGCCAGGACCGCTTCCTCTCCCTGCTGGCCCGCGAGACCGGCGGAATCAGCCGCTTTGTCACCCCCCGTGAGCGCGTGGACCTGGCGGCGGTCGACCTGTTCGCCTCCATGGGCCGGCCCGTCGCGTCGCAACTGAAGGCCGGCGGCAACGTCCAACCCGAGGCGCCGCAGCAGGTGTTCGCCGGCACTCCGGTGCTTCTGTTCGGCGAAGTGGAGGACAGCTCGGACGACGGCATTGAGGTGACTTGGGATGGTGGACGCGTGGCGCTTGCGGTTCCGAAAGGCGATGCCGCGACGGGCGAGACGGTCCGGTTGCTGCAGGGTTCGCGCCTGATCACGGACTGGGAGAGCCGATACCCCAGCGAAGAGGCCGCAGCGCCCCTGGAGAAACGCAAGCAGAACCGCGTGGCGGCCCGTCTACAGGATCTGAGTGCGGCGTACGGATTGGCGAGCCGCGAGATGTCGCTGGTAGCGGTGGTGAAGCGTCTGGGAGATCGCCCCGGTGAACTGCCGGAGACTCGCGTAGTTCCGGTCGGCATGCCGCAGGACACGAAGTTTGGCGCTTACTTCCCGGCCCCCACGGGAGCGGCTCCCCGGCACGTCATGGCGATGAGTCCTGCACCACCGATGCCACTACAGGCGAGAGCTTCTTCGGCGATGGACAGTTTGGTGCTGGATGAAGCGGCGGAGCTGGATACACCGGCGTTCTCCCGAAGCTCGCTCTTCAGCCGTATCGCGAGGCGGGCACGACCGTCTGCGACACCCCCAATGCAGAAACCCGCCGACAGCGTATCGGAGTTGGACGCTCTCATGGATCTGGCCGCCCAACTGGAACCGGACGGCGGCATGCCCGGGCCGACGCCTTCCGAGCGCGCGGGACGCACGATTGCCGCCTTGTTGGCCTTCGCAGCCGCGGGCCATACGACCTCCGCCGGCGCATTCCGCTCGCATGTCGCGCGCCTGGTGGAGTTTCTCAAATCGCCCGGCGGCGTTTCGGCCCAGGAGAAGCGGTTCATCGACCGCGCCCTGCAGTCAGTCGCGATAGGCAAGGCGCCGGCCGGCAACTGGAATAGTCTGGCCAGTGCTCCCGCCGCCCCATGGAAAGAACTGGAAAAAGCGCTCGGCTGAGAATGTGGCGTCAGTTGCGCGGCTGGAGCCGGCTACTGACAGGCACTGATAGGCCAGATGCTTGTCCCCGGTTCAGTAAACCGGTTATAGTGTTTCTGGAGATGATCGAGACGACTAATATGGGAGCGCCGCGAAAAAGCGATGGTGATCGATCTTTGACGTTGACGCTTCCGCTCGATCTGTGCGAAGAAATCGAAGCCAAGTCCAGGTCTTTGGATATTGGATTGGATCAACTCGTAAACACTCTGCTACGATTTGGACTGCAAACTCAAAGGGAGCGCGAGGAAGCGCTCTACAGGCTCGTGAACCGCATGCGGAATACCGACGATCCTCAAGAGAAAAAGCGTCTATCCGATGAACTGGGGAATGAGCTTTTTGGGTGAAGCTGTCGCGATGGAAAGAATTCCCTCCCGGCATTCAGGCACACCTCAGCGAGCGTCTTGACGATCGCAGCATAAGCCTGGCCGACTTGAAGAAATTGCAGTTTTGGGTTGCCTCGAACCCGGAGGTCCCCGAATACGACTGGTACAAGGACTTCGGGTCGTTCAAAATCTGCGGGCGTGGTGCCTATCCAAAGACCTTCCTTCGACGCGACCAAAAACCATGGGGAGAGCCGATATAGAAGCGCGGATGTCGGCGAACCTCCGCCCTTCCGCCACCGCCCCTCCATTTTGCTTATAATTAAATGGAACTGTGAACTGGGCAACACTCTCCTCGCTAAGGATTCCCGATCGATGTCAACATTAGAGGTTTCCCCGGTTGAGCCCTTGTCGGGCCAATCGAGCCATTCGGTAATAAACGATTTCAGCATACAAATCGCAACAGTGAACGGATCGGGCAGCCAGACTGCCAACTCCGTCCTCATGCGTTCCATTTTTCAAATGGGTATCCCCGTTTCCGGGAAAAATATGTTTCCCTCGAATATCGCCGGGCTGCCCACGTGGTTCACCATCCGCGCCAGCAAACATGGATACATCGGGCGTCGCAAGGAAATCGATTTCCTGATCGCCATGAATCCCGAAACCGCGCGGGAAGACGTCATGAACCTCGACAGCGGGGCTGCCGTGGTCTATGACGCGCCGTTGAAACTCAACGAACTCCGCAGCGACCTGCACTTCTACCCCGTCCCCTTCGACAAACTGGTGGCCCCCGTTTGTCCCGATGCCAAACTCCGCAAACTGGTGCGGAACATGATCTACGACGGCATCGTGGCCTGGGCGCTCTCCATCGAAATGGACGAGATCTACCAAGCGCTGGTCAAGCAGTTCGGCAAACGCAAGGCCAAGGCCGCCGAATTGAACTGGGGCGCCGCCAAGGCCGGCTTCGAATACGCTGCCAAGACCTTCACCAAGACCGACCCCTACAAGGTCGAGCGCATGAACGAGACCGTCGGCAAAATCATCATCGACGGCAATTCGTCATGCGCGCTGGGCGCCCTGTTCGCGGGCGTCACGGTGGTCACCTGGTATCCCATCACTCCTTCGTCTTCGCTGGTGGAATCCCTGATCGGTTACATGCGGCGCTTCCGTCACGATCCCCAAACCGGCAAAGCCACCTATGCCATCGTACAGGCCGAAGACGAACTGGCTTCCATCGGCATGGCTCTGGGCGGCGGTTGGGCCGGCGCCCGATCCATGACCGCCACCGCCGGCCCCGGCATCTCGTTGATGTCCGAATTCATCGGCTTGGGCTACTATGCCGAGATCCCCACAGTGGTCTTCAACGTGGAGCGCGTCGGTCCATCCACCGGCCTGCCGACGCGGACCGCCCAGGGCGATATCATCACCACCGCGCTGCTCTCGCATGGCGATACGAAGCATCCGCTGTTCTTCCCCTGCTCGCCCGAAGAGTGCTTCTCCCTCAGCATCGACGCCTTCGAATTTGCCGAGCAGTTCCAGACCCCGGTGTTCGTCATGACCGATCTGGACCTGGGAATGAACAACTGGATGGCCGACCCGTTCCAGTATCCCGACAAACCCATCAAGCGCGGCAAGGTGCTGACAGCCGAGGACCTCGGCCAACTCGGCGGTTTCGCCCGCTACAAGGATGTCGATGGCGATGGCGTCGGCTACCGCACGTTGCCGGGCACCAACCATCCCAACGCGTCCTATTTCACGCGCGGCAGCGGGCATAACGACAGGGCCCAGTACACCGAGCGCGAGGACGATTACATCAACAACATGGATCGGCTGAGCCACAAGTTCGAGGTGATGCGCAAGCATGTTCCCGAGCCCATCGTGCGGATCGCCGACAACGCCAAAATCGGCTTCGTCGCCGTGGGAACTTCGGATTACGCCGTGCGCGAGAGCTGCGACCAGTTGAAGGCCGAGTACGATATCGACGCCAGCTACCTGCGCCTGCGGGCCTATCCCTTTACCGAGCACCTGCTCGACTTTATCCGCCGCCACGACCGTGTCTATGTGGTGGATCAGAACCGCGACGCGCAATTGCTGGGCCTGATGCGCCTGGAATTCGACGCCGACATGATCGCGAAGCTGCGCAGCGTGCGTTACTACGGCGGCCTGCCGCTCGATGCGCGCACCGTCACCGATGAAATCGTCAAACAGGAGGGCAAATGAGCGCCATCGCACCTCCTCCGCCCAAGAAAGTGAACCGCATTGGGTTGGAGGTTTTGAATTACAAAGGAAGCAAGACCACGTTGTGCGCGGGCTGCGGCCACAACTCGATTTCCGAGCGCATCGTGGAGTGCTTCTACGAGCTGGGCGTTGAGCCTTACAAAGTCGCCAAGTTTTCCGGCATCGGGTGCTCGTCGAAATCGCCCGCCTATTTCCTGGGCCTCTCGCATGGATTCAACGCGGTCCATGGCCGCATGCCCTCTATCGCCACCGGCGCCCTGCTGGCCAACCGCCACCTGTTGGGGCTGGGCGTCACGGGTGACGGCGATACCGCTTCCATCGGAATCGGCCAATTCATGCACCTCGTGCGCCGCAACGTGCCGATGATCTATATCATTGAGGACAATGGGGTTTACGGGCTCACCAAAGGCCAGTTCTCAGCCACTGCCGATCTGGGCTCCACGCTGAAGACCGGGGTTCACAACGACCTGCCGCCCTTCGATTGCTGCGCACTGGCGCTGAAGTGGGGCGCCACCTTCGTGGCGCGCTCTTTCAGCGGCGACAAGAAGCAGTTGCAAGCCATTCTGAAGACCGCCATTTCGCATAACGGCCTCTCNNGAGATCCCGGAAGGCGGCTTCATGGATGTCGAGATGCACGACGGTTCCCACCTCCGCATCCGGAAGCTGGAGCGCGATTACGATCCCACCGACCGGATGGCGGCACTGGCAGTTCTGGAGGACGCCCTGGCAAAGCACGAGGTGCTGACGGGTGTTTTGTACGTGAACACCCATAAGCCGACCTTCCTGGAACTCCTGAACCTGGGCGAAGAGCCGATTGCGACCCTGCCCGAATCCACCGTTCGCCCCCCCAAATCCGTCTTGGACCAGGTCATGGAGGAGTTGAGGTAGCCGATACCCGCAAAATACCCAGGGGAATCCCCCAGACCGGTAGGGTTCCCCGTTGATTTGGAATTGTTCAGAATGCTACCATCGTGACCGGTCTGTCATCCTCCGAGACAGATTGCAGCAAACCTCACGCCCCATGCCTCACCGGCCTGGGGCTTTTTTTGTAGGGTATGCTTTAGCTTGCCGAAGCTTTGGAGCACCCCACGAGATTCGTGGAAGCCGGCGAACAGCTTGAGAGTGCTGTAGTACAAGCCTTTAGCCTGGCCGGCGGGCAGCGATCACGCGTGGGATTCCCGAAAGGTCCGGCTCGATTCGCCCACCAGCCCAGTCCCGGACCAGCCTCGCCACGTGCTCGTGCGTCCCAAACCCCAATTCCATGATGAGCCACCCGCCGGGGCGCAACACGCGCGGCGCGTCGGCGACGATGCGATCGTAGAATTCGAATCCGCGCTCACCGCCGAACAGCGCGACATGCGGCTCCCAATCGCGAACCTCGCGCTGGAGTCCCTGCTTGTGCCCCAACGGCACGTAGGGCGGGTTGGCGACAATCAGATCCACGGCGCCGGGGCCGACGGCTTCCGCCAGGTCGCACGCCACGAACTCGACGTGTGCGCCGAGCCTCGTGCTGTTCCCCGCTGCCACGGATAAAGCCGCGGGCGAGATGTCCGTGCCCCACACCGCCGCGCCGGTCTCGATTTGCAGAGTCACTGCCAGCGCGCCCGAGCCCGTCCCGATGTCGAGGATGCGCCAGGCGTTTCGGGCAACCGCTAGGGCGGTCTCGACGACGTGCTCGGTTTCGGGCCGCGGGATCAAAACGTCGGACGTGACCCGGAACTCCCGGCCGTAAAACTCCTGGCGCCCGGTGATGTACTGGGTGGGTTTGCCCTTGAGACGCTCGTGCAGGTAGCGGCCATAGTGCAGCCACTCGATTTCGCTCAANNTCCAGAAGCTCAGTGCCCTGAAGCAACGCCGTTGCGACGGTCATGGGTAATTCCCTTTTGTGGGGCAGGCTGGCAGCCTGCGACGGGTTGGCAACCCGTCCGAAGCGCCGGTTAGCAACCCGTCCAACGCGCCTGGCAACCGATCCGCAGCGCCGGTTGGCAACCGGCGCGCAGCTTGCCAAGCTGCCCCACAAGAATCTAATCCGCCGCGGCNNTTCTGCGGGAAATTGTAGGTGCGGATCTTCTCGCTGCGGTCGCCCGTGCCCACCATGCTGCGCCGCTCGGCGCCCACGGCGGCCTGCTGCTTCTCCAGTTCTATTTCGTAGAGCCTGGAGCGCAGCACACGCTCGGCCTTGGCGCGATTCTTGATCTGCGACTTCTCGTCCTGGCAGGAGACCACCAACCCGGTCGGCAGATGCGTGATTCGCACGGCCGAGTAGGTGGTGTTCACCGACTGCCCGCCCGGACCCGAAGAACAGAACGTGTCGATGCGGATGTCCTTGGCCTCAAGCTTGACTTCCACGTCGTCGGCTTCCGGCAGCACCGCCACCGTGATGGCGGAGGTGTGCACGCGGCCCTGCTGCTCCGTCACGGGGACACGCTGAACGCGGTGTACGCCGCTTTCGTACCGCAGCTTGCTGTAGACCTTCTCCCCGCTCACCAGCGCGATCACTTCCTTCAGCCCGCCCACGGAGGATGGGCTGCTGGAGGTAACCTCGATCTTCCAGCCCTGGGATTCGGCGTAGCGCGAATACATGCGGAAGATCTCGTCCGCGAACAGGGTTGCTTCGTCTCCGCCCGTGCCGGCGCGGATTTCGAGCACCACGTTCTTCTCGTCCAGAGGATCGCGGGGCAGCATGAGGATCTTGAGATCCTCCTCGATGCGGATCAACTCGGGCTCCAAGCTGGCGACCTCTTCCTGCGCCATGGCCCTGAGGTCCGGATCCTGCTCCTGGAGCATAGGCCGCGCCTGAGCCAGGCTGTCCTCGATCTTCTTCCACTCGCGGAAGAGGGCTACGATCTCGGCCAGTTCGCTGTGAGCCTTGGTGATCTTGCGGTACTGGTCGGCATCCGCGATCACGGCGGGGTCGGCCATCTGTTGGTTGAGCTCGTCAAATCGTTTTTCGATCTGTTCGAGCTTCGGAGCGAATTGCATATGGGATTACGCGATGACCAGTTGGCCGCCCTGCGACTTCTCAAGCTCCATGGCGCCCTCTAGCGCGCGGATCGCCACGGCGGCCTGGTCGTCGGCCGGAGGCTTGGTGGTGATGCGCTGCATCCAGAGGCCCGGAGCGGCCAGGGTGGCCAGGAAGGAACCGCGCCGCTTGGCGGCGAAGCGGATCAGTTCGTATGACAGGCCGGCGATCACCGGGATCAGCAGGATGCGCGAGATGAACTTCGCAACAAACCCGTCGAAGGGGAGGATCGCGTAGACCGGAATGCAGAGAAGGAACACTACGAAGAGGAAGCTGGTTCCGCAGCGCGGATGGAAGGTGGTGAACTTCTGGGCGTTTTCGATGTTGACCGGCTGGCCCGATTCGAAATTGAAAACCACCTTGTGCTCGGCCCCGTGGAACTCGAAGATCCGCCGGATGTCCTTCATGCGCGAGAGCACGTACAGCAGTGAGAGTAGAATCGCCAAGCGGATTACGCCATCGACCACATTGAAGGCCATGCGATTCTGCAGCACGGGATAAATGCCCTTCAATTTGGTGGCCAGGAAGAGCGGCACAAACTTGTAGGCGAAGATGTAGAACAGGAACGAGAAGATCACCGGAATTCCCACCGCCCAACCGGGGACTTCCTTCTGCGGCTCCTTGCCCTGGTTCAGCGACGGGTCGTCGGCCGCCACCGCCTCGGCGGAAAACTTCAGAGCCCTGCCGCCGAGCTTCAACGCCTGGTACAGGGTGCCCAACCCGCGAAAAATGGGGTACTTGAAGATTTTGTACTGTTCCGACATGCGGGGCAGCGGCATCTCTTCGGTCGTGATCTCGCCGTTCTTCCGGCGCACGGCGACGCAGTAACTATGGGGCGCCCGCATCATCACCCCCTCCATGACGGCCTGCCCGCCGACCAGGGTTTCCTCGCCGCTCTCCAGGATCGGCAACAGTTGCATGTGGGTGAAAAGACGAAAAGAAGTGCGTAGGGACACAAAACCTCTCAGTGCTGCTTCTCTCCCATTATACGCCGGTACGGTATGCTTTAGCTTGCCGTGTCATTCGGCAAGCCAATCCAGTACATTGGCGGCCTTAGTAAGCCCTTAGTTAGCATTTGGACGGCAAGCTAAAGCATACCCTACGCTAAGATAGACCTAATGCGAACCTGGGCCATTGCCGTCGCGCTTGTGGCCATCCTCCCGGCGCTCGCCGCGAAGTCGTTCCCCGTGGACGGGATTGTCGTGGCGCTCGATCCGGCCGGCAGGACCATGCTGGTTTCCCACCGGCCCATCGGCAAATACATGGGCGCCATGATGATGCCCTTCCGCGTCGAGGATCCCCGTGAACTCCAGGGACTCTATCCGGGCGCCCGCATCCAGTTCGACCTGGTAGTGGGCAAGGATCAATCGATCGCCCGCAACGTGCGCAAATCGGGCGGGGGAGACGCCCAGATCCCTGCCCCACGGGAAAAGCTTGCCATCGGCGACGCCTTGCCCGAGTTCCAGCTCACGGACCAGGAGGGCCGCACATTGCGGGCCGCCGACCTTCGCGGCAAGGTGCTCGCCATCGATTTCCTCTACACGCGATGCCCCTTGCCCGACGTCTGTCCCCGCCTGGCCGCGAATTTCGCCGCGCTCCAGCGCCGTTTCCCGCAGGCCCTGGGGAAAGATCTGATGCTGCTTTCGGTCACCGTGGACCCGGACTTCGACACTCCCGCCGTGCTGGCGGAATACGCCCGCCGCTGGGCTGCCGACTATCGCGGCTGGCGTTTCCTGACTGGCGACGTCGCCCAACTTGCCGCAAAGCTTGGTGAGGTCTACTGGAGCGACGAAGGTTCGATCGGACACAATTCGACGACCTCGATCATCGGCCGCGACGGCCGGTTGGCCGCGGTAGTGGATGGCTCCAACTGGCGAATCGATCAAGTCGAGCACCTGATCGCACGCGAGTTGCAGTAACACGGGCATTCTTGCCTGTGTTGGTTTGCCTTCTAGTACCGTCCCGAATCCCCATACGGCAAGAATGCCCGTGGCGCTGCTATAATCCCTCCCATGTCTTCCCGTACCGCTGAGATCCTGAATTCCACCGTCTTCGATCCCAACCACATCCTGCTCCCGGAAATCTCGCACAAGGCATTTACCTATCCGGGAGATCAGGAGGCGCTCAACGCGCTGAAGAGCGTGCCGGGCGCGGGACCGCTCCTGACGTATCTGCAGGAGAACTTCACCGAGCAGTTGGTCTTTGTGGAGAACAACGAGCAGATGATCCGGGCTGGCGCCAACAGCTTCTCCTCACTCTACAAGCTGGTGGAGCGTTGCTCGGCGATTCTCTCGCTGCCCGTTCCCGACGTGTTTGTGACCACCAATCCGGTTCTGAATGCCTACACGGTGGGGCATCGGCGGAC
>PMTT01000700.1:0-10405 GCA_003167275.1 Bryobacterales bacterium
CTGAAGAATTCGCCGGCGACCCGCGCCGCGGAGCGGTTTTTCAAGGAGCGCCGCGTGGCCATCCACTTCGTGGATTTGAAGCAAAAGCCCATGGCCCCCGGAGAGATCGGGAGATTCATCGAGCGCTTCGGCTTGACCGGCTTGGTGGACAACGAGGGCAAGGCTTACACTGACGCCGGCATGAAATATCTCAAGCTCTCCCCTGCGGAACTCCTGGTACGCATCGAGCGGGATCCGAGACTGCTCCGGCTGCCGCTGATCCGGGCGGCCAAACGGTTGAGTATCGGCCAGGATGAGGACGCGTGGAAGGCGATGCTGGAAGCGCAGAACACGCCCCGCCCACGGTAGAATAGTTCCGTTCCAATGAAAAGATCCGTCGTCTACTCGCTCTGCCTTTCGCTCTACGCCCCGGCCGGATTCTCCGCGGAGACTGGACCGCTGCGCGGCTTCTCCACCGAATCCACACGCACCGAGCGGGATTGGGAAACCAAATTCCGCGCCGTCCCCGACCCCGCCAATCTGCGCTCGTACATGCAGCGGCTCTCGGCGCGCCCCCACCATGTGGGCTCGCCCTACGATAAGGACAACGCCGAGTGGATCCTCTCGAAGTTCAAAGAGTGGGGACTGGACGCGCAGATCGAAACCTTCGACGTCCTCTTCCCTACCCCCAAGGAGCGCGCGCTGGAACTGGTCGAGCCGACCCGCTTCACCGCCAAATTGGAAGAGCCCACCGTCTCGACCGACTCCACCTCTTCGCAGCACCAGGAGCAACTGCCCACCTACAACGCCTACTCCATCGATGGCGACGTCACGGCGCCCCTGGTCTACGTGAACTATGGAATCCCGGAAGACTACGACATGCTCGACCGGCTCGGCATTTCGGTGAAGGGCGCGATCGTGATCGCGCGATACGGCGGGTCGTGGCGCGGCATCAAACCCAAGGTCGCGGGCGAACATGGCGCGGTCGGCTGCCTGATCTACTCCGACCCGCACGACGACGGCTATTTTCAGGGCGAGGTATTTCCCGAGGGCGCCTGGCGCAATAAAGATGGCGTGCAGCGCGGCAGCGTCATGGACATGCCGGTCTATCCCGGCGACCCGCTGACGCCCGGCGTGGGCGCCACCAAGGATGCCAAGCGGCTGCCGAGGAGCGAGGCAGTCACGCTGACCAAGATTCCGGTGATGCCGATTTCCTACGGCGACGCGCAGCCGCTACTAGCGGCCCTGAAGGGGCCCGTGGCGCCTTTCGCATGGCGCGGCGCGCTGCCCATGACTTACCACCTGGGACCTGGGCCCGCCAAGGTTCATCTGAAGTTGTCGTTCAACTGGGACTTGAAACCCATCTACGACGTGATCGCCCGCATCCCCGGAGCGACTTATCCCGACGAGTGGATCATTCGCGGCAATCATCATGATGGCTGGGTGAACGGCGCCGAAGACCCGATCTCCGGCCTGGCCCCGCTGCTGGAGGAAGCACGCGGCCTAGGCATCCTGATGAAGCAGGGATGGAAGCCCAAGCGCACCATCATCCTCTGTGCCTGGGACGGCGAGGAGCCGGGACTGCTGGGGTCCACCGAATGGGCGGAGGCGCATGCCGAAGAGTTGCAGCGCAATGCCGCGGTGTATATCAACTCGGACGGCAACGGGCGGGGCTACTTGGGGGTCGAGGGGTCGCACACACTCGAACGGTTCATCAACGGAGTGGCACGCGATATCGACGACCCCGAATCCAAGTTGTCGGTGTGGAAGCGGATGCAGTTTGGGCGAATTGCAAACGCGCCGCCTGCCGATCGTCAGGAAGCGCGCAGCCGTCCGGATCTACGCATTGCGGCGCTGGGCTCGGGCTCCGACTACACGGCCTTCCTGGATCACCTGGGGATTGCGTCCGTGAATATGGGCTTTGGCGGCGAAGATGGCGGGGGAATCTACCATTCCATCTACGACGACTTCTACTGGTACACGCATTTCGCGGACACTGACTTCGTCTATGGCCGGGCGCTGGCCCAGGCAGCCGGGACCACGGTGATGCGCCTGGCGGATGCCGAGTTGCTGCCCTTCGATTTCGACGACCTGACGGACACCGTGCGGCGCTATGTGGACGAAGTGAAGAAACTGGCCACCGACAAGCGCGACCAGATCGTGGAGCGGAACCGGCAGATCGACGAGGGGCTGTTCGCCGCCATCGAGGATCCGCGGCACAAGATGGCCGCGCCGCCGAAGGAGCCGGTCCCGCCGTTCCTCAATTTCGCACCGCTGGACAACGGCCTGGCGGCGCTCCAGCGGACCTCGCAGCTTTACGACGAGGCGCTCGCGCATGCCACCGAGAATGGTGGATCGGCCCTCGCCCGCGCCGCCCTACGCGAGGCGAATGCCAAGCTGATCACCGTGGAGCGTGCGCTCACGCTCAACGACGGGCTTCCCAACCGTCCCTGGTTTAAGCACCAGATCTATGCGCCCGGCTTCTATACGGGATACGGCGTGAAGACGCTGCCCGCGGTGCGCGAGAGCATCGAGCAGAAGGATTGGAAGCTGGCGGACGAGGAGATCGTGAAGGTCGGCAAGGTGCTGGAGAATGCCGGCGAGGCCATCCAGGGCGCGACCTCGGAGTTGGGCCGCGCCGTGAAGTAGCGGAAGTCCTCACCCGGTTTGGTTGCTTCGTGGGGCCGGCGGTCGCCGCCTGCCCTGCCCGCAAGCGCGCGATTCGTTCACACCTTCTGACGGTCGAGGCTCGGTAACTCACGTTGAATCGGCGACCGCCGAAACCGAGCCGCGACCGTGAGGGAGCGGTTGCTGCGGTTGAAGCGCGAAACCCCAAAACGGTTACGCACTCCGGCGCGTTTTTCGGGGGAGCACAGAGCGTGAGCCCTACTCCACGCGCAATGTGATGCGTGAGCCGTCGGCGCCGCCGAAGTACACCCGCTGCGTGGCTTTTCCGAAGTCCGTCGAGAGCGCCTTCGGAATGTCCATGAACTTTTGCGGATTGCGGTCGGTGAGCGGGAACCAGCTACTCTGAATCTGCACCATGATCCGATGGCCCTCGCGGAAGGTGTGCGCGATATCCGGCAGGTTGAAGGCGATGCGGTCGGGCTTGCCGGGCTCGAAGGGCACCGGCTTTTCGAAGCTCTTGCGAAACTTGCCGCGGAAAGGTTCTCCGCGGATGAGTTGCTGATAGCCTCCGATCGGAACCCCTGCGGCTGGCGCAGCGGGCGCACCCGGTGTGGGAGGCGGAGCGTTGAAGTCGGGATAATCGCCGGGGTAGACGTCGATCACCTTCACATCGAAGTCCGAGTCGGTTCCGGTCGTCGAGACCTTCAGGTCCACCGCAATCGGGCCGAAGACCGTGACGTCGTGATCCAGAGGTTCGGTCTTATAGACCAGAACGTCGGGCCGCGTGGCCGCGAAGCGCTGGTCCTCCGTCATGTAAGTGTTCAGGACGCCCATAAGGACGCGGCCCACGTAGGGAACCGGCTTGTTGGAGTCGGAGAGGTATTCGTCGAAGGCCGCGTCCGCCGGCTGCTGCCACGCCAGCTTGCCCTTGGCGTCCAGGAAGATGGTGGTGGGTTTGGCCACCGGGGGCGGCCAGGCGTCGAATCGGCGCCACTGATTCATGCCGGTCTGGAAGACCCACGCCTTGGGGAACTTCCCATCGCCTTTGGCTTTCAAATAGTAGCTGAAGAACGGGAACTCGATCTTCTCGCGGTAGTACAGGGCGGTCTTCGAGCCGAAGTTGACGTTACCGAGGCGGTCGCCATCGCCGCGCGAGAATCCGCCGTGGTTCCACGGACCCACCACCAGCATGTCCACGGGCGGCGGCGTGTTCTTCTCCATGAAATCGAACTGCCGCAAGAGCCCCTGCGGATCTTCGGTGTCGTACCAGCCGCCCACCAGCATCACGGCCGGCTTGATGTGCGCCAGGTGCTTCCAGATGGCGCGCGACTGCCAGACTTCGTCGTAGGCGGTGTGCTCGATGTTCAGCGTCCAGTAGGGCTGCTTGTGCTTGAAGTACTTCTCATCGGCATTGGCCAGCGAGCCCATGTCGAGGTAGAACTCGTAGCCGTCGGGTGTGCCGAACTGGAAGGGCAGTGCGGGCTTGGGAGGCTCCGGATCGCCTTCGCGCGGCTGGAAACCCATATAGAAACTGAAGCGGTGGGCCAGCATGAACGCGCCGTTATGGTAGACATCGTCGCCCATGTAGTAGTCCGTGACGGGCGCCTGCGGGGAGACGGCCACCAGCGCGGGGTGGGCATCGATCATGCCCGAGGTGGCATAGAAGCCGGGCTGCGAGATGCCCCACATCCCCACTTTGCCGGTGTTTCCGGGGACGTGCTTGATCAGCCAGTCGACGGTGTCGTAGGTGTCGGTGCTCTCGTCGGTGTCTTTCGGCCCGCTCTTGACCGGCTTGAGCGGGCGGATGATGGTGTAGTCGCCCTCGCTCATGAAGCGGCCGCGAATGTCCTGATAGACGAAGATGAACCGGTCGCGCGCAAAGAACTCGGAGGGGCCGAGGCTCTCGGGATACTGGTCGATTCCGTAGGGGCGGATGGCGTAGGGCGTGCGCTCCATCATGATGGGGTAAGTCTTGGCGTCGGTGAAGACGTCCTTGGGAATGTAGACGGAGGTGAAGAGCTTGACGCCATCGCGCATGGGGATGCGGTAGTCGATCTTGGAGTAGTTCTCGCGGATGAAGGCGAGTCCCGGAATGCCGGGACGCGCTGGCGGGGCAGTCGCCTGGGTGGGAGCATTCTGCGCGTGGGCCAAGGCTGCGAGTGTGAGCAAAACACCGATTAGGGTACGCATGGGTAATTCAGACGATTCTATCGCGGCGGTGTGCTGGTTGCACGTGGTTGCCGCGCCCTCAGAGCCTGCTGTATGCTTGGTTTGTACTCATCAAGTCCATCTCCATCATCCAGGAAAGAGGGCAAGCACCATGGCAGAGACCGGCCTTAATGGTCCATTTGCGCTTACCGAGGCGGCAATCAATCAGGAGGTCGCCAAAACATCTCCGGGAACTTATGCTCTGGATCAATCGCATGAGTCCGGCGGGTTCCATATTACGTATGTCGGCCGATCGGACAAAGATGTAAATTCCCGGTTACGGGAGCATTTGGGGAAGTATAAGCGGTTCAAGTTCGAGTACTACGCCACGCCGAAAGACGCGTTTGAAAAGGAATGTGGCTTATATCACGATTTCAACCCACCGGCCAAGATCACGCATCCGGAGCGTCCCATGCAGTCGGGATGGAAGTGCCCGCACTGTAAGATTTTCGGGTGACGTGGCGCGGGCACTCGTGCCTGCCGCGCCGAGACTCGTCTCGGCGCGATCGCGGGTTGCCCGCCAGATCCGGGACCAGGGTGGGTTTTCGAGTGCACTTAGTTCGTGAGGCAGGTCACCGGCCTGCCCATCAATGAAGCTTGGCAAGTCGGTGACCTGCCCCATAGCACCTCTTTCTGGGACGCGCTCCACGCTCGCAGATTCTGCTCGTACCAGCGCGATTGCTGGGGGAATTCAGCGCCCAGGTCGACATTCTCCTGGGGATCGTGCTCCAGATCGAATAGCTTGGGCCGCCCGGAGTTCAACTCGTAGATGAACTTCCGCGGGCCGTCGCGCAGGCCGAGCAGGCCCAGGGAGTAGTCGGCGTAGAACAGGGCCATGCGCGGCCCATCCTCCAGCATCGACCGGCCCTGGTAATTTGCGGGCACGGGCACTCCCGCCAAATCGAGCACGGTGGGCGCGGTATCGAGGAGGCTGACCACCTGGCCGCTGCGAACCTGGCGCGGAATCAGGCCGGGTGCGGCGATCAGAAACGGGACTCGCACGTTCTCCTCGTAGAGCTGAAAGCTGATCGCTGACAGCTTTTGGACGGAAAGACGCCCCGCAGTGCCCGACTGTTAACCGGAGCGTCCCACGGAAGCTTCGGAGCGAGATTCGGCGTGGGCCTCTGACTTCACCGGCTTGGTGGTTGTTTTCGGCTCCGGACGGATGATGTCGATGCAACCCTTGAAGTAAGCGCCATCGTCAATGCTGATCCCCGCGGTCTTAATGTCGCCCACCAGACTGCCTTGCTCTCGGATCGCAATCTTCTCCACCACATCCACATTGCCCTGCACCTTGCCGAAGACAATCACTTCGCGCGCTTTGATGTTGGCGCGCACCTTCCCGTTGGGGCCTACGGTGAGAACGCTGTGGGACTCCACTGACCCTTCCACCTCGCCGTCGATGAGGAGTTCCTCATTGGTGCGGATGTCACCTTTAATACGCATGGAAGCTGCGATCGCTGCCGTCTGCTGCGCGGGCATGGCCGGTTCCCTGAGCTGCGACGCGGGTCCTGCCGACAGTGGCGAGCCTGCTGGGTCCGCGTGGGCGGGACCTCGGACTGGTTCCGTCTGCGGTCTTGGGGCATAGCCCTCGTCATTCCGTTTGTTCCACAAGTGAGACTCTCCTTCGGCATTAATTGAGAAACGTAGCTTTAGAGCACCCCGAGGGCCGCACGAAGAGCTTTTGCTTCTAAAACACTTCCAACTCGCAATGTATTTTCNNTTGCAGAATTCGCCTATGACTCACACGTGGGAACAATTGGAAGGTGTGTCTCTCGCCGGAGAATACGGCTTGGAGCAGTGGTTGGGAAGCGACCCGACGGGCGCCTTCTTCCTGACTTCGTTCGGACCGGAGCGGCAGCGTGCCGTATTGAAACTGACCGAGGAGAATCCGTCCACGGCGGCAGCACAACTAACCTTGTGGCAGCGGACCTCCTGGCTCGATCATCCCAGTCTGATGGCCCTTCTGGATTGCGGACGCACGGATAGCGGGGACGACTCGTTTCTCTACGCGGTATTCGAAGAGCCGGATGACAGCCTCACCGCCGCGGTCCGTTATGGCCCCATGGACGAACAGGAAGCCTGCGACGTTCTGGCAGCGGTGGTGGACGCGCTGCAGTATCTCCACGCACGGGGATGGGCGCATACCTCGATCGATGCCGAGCACGTGGTAGCCGTAGGCGACCGCATCAAGCTGGCCAGCGATACCCTACGGGATGCGAATGAAGAGCACGCCGCCCAAAGCGACGATGTGTGGGCGCTGGGAGCGCTGGTGTATGAACTGGCGACCGGACGACGAATCCGGCCGGGAGAGACCGCCGGTTTTTCGGGGATATCGGATCCGCTGCGGACGATGCTTCGGCACGCCGTGGAACCGGACGTCGATCGCCGATGGACCGCTTCGCAACTGGCGGAAGCCCTCGACGCCAGACGACCGGGCGATCTGCAAGCGAGTAGGGAGGCATTGCCGCCTGCGCATCTGGACTCTTTCTCCGCTCCGGTAGCTTCAGCCGAGCCATTGATCGTTGCGGAGCCGTGGCGCACGGACGTGGACCAACGTTCGCCGGAGCTCACGGCCGCGGACGATCCGTGGATCCCTGCGGAACGGTGCAGTGCGGACGAGGATTCGCTCGCTGCGGCGCCACAGTACGAGTACGAGGAGCCGCCAGCGGATCCCCCGAATGCTGCCCAGCGCTCGCCGGTGTCCGAGGAGTTTGCCGCGCCTGTCACGGAGTTGCCTGAGAGTGCTCCCCGTCCGCCGGCGATCATGGTTCATGAGCCTTTCAGTATTTTCGGCAGCGATGGTCTCGTCAGCGAAGAGCCGGCCGTGGAGCCGCCACCTCCTGAGGAACCGACCATCCTCCGATATGTGCCGCTTGTGGCAGTGGCGGCGGTGGCGCTGTTGGCAATCGTTTTTGTGATCGCGCAGCATGCCACATCGGCGCCGCCGGCGGTCGCGATCCTACCGCCGCCGGTCGCGGAACCCGCTGCGCGCGTCATTCCGGCCAGCGCTCCCAAACCGGCGGTCCCAAACTGGCGCGTGATTGCGTTCACCTATTCCCGCTACAAAGATGCCGAGAAGAAAGCCCAGTCCATCAACACGAAGTATGCGGGGATTCACGCGGAGGTGTATACGCTGGGTTCGAATCCGTCGTCGTACCTGGTGTCGCTGGGTGCGCACCTGACCCGCGAAGAGGCCACGGCGCTGCGCAGGAAGGCGCTCGGTAAAGGGTTGCCGCGCGACACGTTCATCCGCAACTTCTCGGAGTGACGTAGGGNNGGCAAACCGGGCGCTACGTTGTTCAGTTTACCTTCGCGCATCCAACGCTCCAATTGATCCACCAGGTCGAACAGATGGTCGAACGAGTCGACCGTGAACAGCAGTGGCTGGTAGTGGTCGATCTCGGCGCCCTGGTTGATGACCCACTCCATCTGGAGCGGCCAACGCTGCACCTCATCGGAGTGGATGGAGTGCTCCAGCTCTCCGTAGGAACTCAGCAGTCCGCTGCCATAGGCGACGGTGCCGTGCGGACCGCGCATCAGGCCGAACTCCACGGTGAACCAAAAGAACCGCGACATCGCCTTGATGATATTGGTCAGGCGGCGGGCTCGCTCTTTTTCGTCGCGGACGGAGGCGGTCATCTCCACGGCCGTATGCGCGCAGTCGCCGAAGCGCACCAGCGTGTCGGCAAAGGCTCGCTCCGTGTGCATGGGGACATGGCCCGCCAGATCGTGGAAGATGTCGGGCTCGGGGAGGTAGTCCATCTTGTCCTTGGGCCGGATCGTGATGGTGGTAGGAAACTCGCGCCTGCGCAGGCAGTCGAAGAAGAGGAAGCCGGGGACGTACCCGCTCACCGCTTTGGCCTGGAAACCGGTGAGCGGCTTGAGCTTCTGATTGATGTCGGAGAGCCGTGGAATCCGGTCGGAAGGAAGATTCAGGGCCTCGATGCCGCGCAGGAAATGGCCGTTGGCGTACCGTTCCCAGCGTGGCCGAATGCGCCGGTAGAGCTGGCGCCAAGCCTCATGATTCTCTTCAGAATACAGGTCGTAAGCCTGTGAAATATATAGCTCTCCTCGATCGCGAGCTTGCTCGACAAAGGGGGCATAGCCGGTGGTCAAACCCGGCGACTCTAAAGTCTGAGGTATGATTCCCTCCTGGGACCCAGCACCTGCTTTCAAGCTACCAGAAATACCGCGAGCTGACAACCTCTTTTAGGTGGTGCTTAACACTGATGTGACACAGGCATTCTTGCCTGTGTTGCTTTTCTTGCTAATTGGCCTGCCCCCACAAGGCCAGGGTGTCCCAGAAGCCGGGGAACGAGACCGACGCCGCCTCGGCCCCGTCCATCGTGGATTCGCCGTCGCCCCGTAGCGCGGCCACCGCGAAGGCCATGGCGATGCGGTGGTCGCCGAAGGACTCGAATTGGGCGGCGCGGAACTTCTGACGGCCGGGGACCACCAGGCCATCGGGCAGCTCCTCGGCCTCCACGCCCATGCGGCGCAGGTTGTCCACTGTCGTGCGGATCCGGTCGGTCTCCTTGATGCGGAGCTCGGAGGCATCCCGTACCGTGATCCCGTCGCGGGTCGCGGCGCCCAGCACGGCCAGCACGGGAATCTCATCGATCAGCGCGGCCGTCAGCCCGCCATCGATAATCCCGCCGCGCAGGGGCGAATACTCCACCAGGATCTCGCCCATCAGCTCGCCGTTCACGCTTTCCAGATCGGGGATGCGGATCTTGGCCCCCATGCCGCTCAGGAAATCGAGCAGCGCCGAGCGGGTAGGATTCAGGCCCACGCCGCGGATGGAAAGCTCCGAGCCTGGCACCAGCAGCGCCGCCACCAGAAAGAACGCCGCCGAGGAGAGGTCGGACGGCACCACCAATTCCCGGCCGGTGAGACGCGGCCGTCCGGCGACGGTGATCTTCCGGCTGGAGATATTGCCAGGAATGCTGGTGAAAGTGAGGTCGGCGCCGAATTCACCGAGTGCGATTTCCGTATGGTCGCGGGTCCGCACCGGCTCGGTGACCGAGGTCTGGCCCTCCGCAAAGAGGCCGGCGAACAGCACGCAGGTCTTCACCTGTGCGCTGGGAACGGGCAGATCGTAGTGGATGGGGTGGAGCGGGGCGCCGTGAATCTCGAGCGGGGGAAACTTGCCTTCGCGCGCACGGATGTCGGCTCCCATCTGGCCGAGCGGCGTCATAATCCGCTGCATGGGGCGGCGCGTGAGCGACTCGTCGCCCACCATGCGGGAACGGAACGGCTGCCCAGCCAGGATGCCCGCGAGCATGCGGATGGTGGTTCCGGAATTCTCGGCGTCCAGATCGCCGGCCGGTTCGCGCAGGCCGTCGAGCCCACGGCCGTGAATCACCACCTCCGCCCCGTCGCGTTCCACTTCAATCCCGAGGGCGCGCAGGCACCCGAGTGTGGACTGGCAGTCGCCGCCCGTGGAGTAGTTGTGGATGCGGGTGGCACCCTCGGCGATCGCGCCGATCATGGCGTAGCGGTGGGAGATGGCTTTGTCGCCGGGCAGGGTGAGCGAGCCTGAGATCGCGGAGGCGGGCGAGATTCTTTTTTGCATGGGTTCGATGGT
>PMTT01000700.1:10528-10734 GCA_003167275.1 Bryobacterales bacterium
CGGGGCACGCGGTCGCTTTCCGAATCGGAGCTCACGGCGCTGCGACGCACGCGCGTGGGATTCGTCTTCCAGTTCTTCCAGTTGCTCCCCACGCTGACGGTGCTGGAGAATGTCGAGCTGCCGCTGCTACTGGCGCATGTGCCGGGCTCGGTTGAGACCGCGCGCGACCGCCTCCGCTGGGTGGGGCTGGAAGAGAAGTCCGCCAG
>PMTT01000819.1 GCA_003167275.1 Bryobacterales bacterium
TCCGCCGTGGAGTACGCCCACCAGCACTTGGTAGTGCACCGCGATGTCAAACCGGGAAACATCCTGGTCAGTGACTCGGGAACGGCCAAACTCCTGGATTTCGGGATCTGCAAGCTGCTCCACAGCGAGGCGCTGCAGGAGACGGTGTCCGGCACGCTGCACATGCTCACGCCGGACTACGCCAGCCCCGAACAGGTTCGCGGCGACCCGGTAACCATCGCGTCCGACATCTACTCGCTGGCCGCGGTCCTGTACGAGCTTCTGACTGGATATAAGCCTCACAAGTTCGAAATGCTGACGCCGCAAGCCGTGGAGCGGGCCATTTGCGATCACGACGTGATCCGACCGAGCCTGGTGCCCGACAAGGCGCTGGCGCGCAAGTTGCGGGGCGACCTGGACAACATCCTGCTGATGGCTTTGCAAAAAGACCCGCAGCGGCGGTATCACTCCGTGGAGCAGTTCTCGGACGACATCCGCCGTTATCTGGCGCACCAGACGGTGAAGGCCCGTCCGGACACGGTGGGCTATCGCGTCCGCAAGTTCGCCCGCCGCCAGGGCAAGATGAAGCTTGCCGGGGCGCTGGTGATCGGTTGCCTGTTGGCCGGCGCCCTGGTGTCGTGGCAGGAAGCGCGGATGGCGAGAGCCAACCTTCTGGAGGCGCGGCGGTTGGCCAACGTCTTCGTGTTCGACGTCCACGACGCCGTGCGGGATCTGCCCGGCTCCACGCGGGCGCGCCAATTGATCGTCGAGACGGGGCTGCGGTTCCTGGATGGCCTGGCCATGAACTCGCGGAGGGACTGGGAGCTCAAGGCCGAGTTGGCCACAGCCTACCAGCGCATCGGCGATGTCGAGGGCAACGTCTTGGGCGCAAACCTGGGCAACACCCAGGCCGCGCTGGAAAGCTACGCGAAAGCCGCGGCGTTGCTGGACTCCGTCATCGCACACCGTCCCGCCGATCAGAAGGCGCAACTCGACCGTCTGACCGTGCAGCAGCGCATCGGCGCGGTGTATATTTTCACCGAGGATAGCGCGCACGCCCTGGCCAGCTATCGTCAGGCCGAGAAGCTGGGCGAAGAACTGGCAGCGCGCAATCCGGGCGACGAGCGGATCGCCGCACGGCTGGCCGAGGTCTATGCTGCCACCGGCCACGCACTGTGGCTCTCAGCCGAGTTTACTGCATCCATGGACGAGAATTCGAAAGCCGTGGCGCTGGCGTTGAAGGGGCTGGCCACCCATCCGGAGGACCGGCAGCTTCGCAAGACCCTGGCCGGCGCCTATTCCGACATCGGCATGGACCAGACGCGCTTGGGACAATTGACCGACGGCCTGGCGCAATATCGGCAGGCGTTAAAGATCCTCGAGGAACTGACTCGCCAGGATCCTGCCAACGTCTCGTACCAGCAAGCGCTGATGTCCACCTACAGCCACCTCGGCGACGTGCTGGAAAATCCCAAATGGCGAAGCCTGGGGGACGCCGCAGACGCCTTGGACGCTTACCGCCAAATGCTGACCGTGTCCCGCCGGTTGCACGAAACCGATCCGGCCAACCAGCAGGCGGTCAGCGACTACGCCATTGCGCTGACGCGCGTGGCCGCGGTGGTGCCCGATCCGGAGAAGCTCTCGATGCTCCAGCAGTCCTTGAAGCTGCTGCGGGAGATCGAACGCGTGAACCCTCAGAACGCGAGGAACCGTTGGGATCTTACCCATGGCTATTCGCTGCTGGGGGACGCGCTGGTGCAGTCACACGACCGTGCGGGAGGGATTCTAGCCTACCAGGAGAGTGTCTCGTTGGGCGAGGCTCTGTTGGCAGGGGGCATGGCCTTGGCCGCCGTGGATCTGGTGGGCGTTCACGAAAAACTCGGCCTGTTGGCGGTGGAGACCGGCGATCGCACCACCGCGCTGACCGAAGCACGCCGGGCGCTTGCCATCAGTGGACCGGATGGACCCACAGCCAAAGGCCGCCCCGCCAGCGCCCAGCGCTTTCTCACACCCCGTGGGACGTCGGCCGTTGGTCTGGTTTTGGCCGCCCTGGCTCGCACCCCAGCCGCCCCGCCCGCACGCGCATTCCAGGATCGCCAGGGAGCCGTGGAGTGGCTGGAACAGAGCCTCACGGCGTGGCGCGCCTTGCAGTCCGACCCGGCCTTCGCGCCCACCCACAGATACGAAATGCAGCAGGTGGAAAAAGCTCTTGCCGAAATCCAAAGACGGTGATCGACTTAAAGGATAAGGAAATGACGCCCGCGCAGAAGCAGCTTGTCCGCGACAGCTTCCCGAGCATTGCCGCGCTATCGAAGCCGATCTCGATGCTTTTCTACGGCCGCCTGTTTCAGATCGATCCCGCGTTGCGCCCGATGTTCAAGCAGGACATCGAAGTGCAGGGGCGCAAGCTGATGGACATGCTCACCGCGTTGACTACCAACCTGGATCATTTCGACGACCTGGTCCCGATGCTGAAAGCCTTGGGCCAAAGGCACGCCGGATACGGAGTGCGGCCGGAGCACTACCCGCTAGTCACCAAGTCCCTGATCTGGGCATTCGCGGTGGCGCGGGATCGGGACTTTTACCGGCAGCTCCGTGAGGCATGGAGCACGGTGGTAGAGATGGCCGCGACGGTAATGAAAGATGGCGACGCCGAATTGCCGCGGACCCCGTAGTGTATGCTTTAGCTTGCCCGCCATTCCAGAAAGGCCCGGGGGCGCTGGGCAAGCTAAAGCAT
>PMTT01000400.1:0-7042 GCA_003167275.1 Bryobacterales bacterium
AACACGAACTGGCAGTGAGGCCGGGTGCGGGCGGCGAGCTGGCTGGGAACAGCGAAGCCCAAAAGTCATCCGAAGACGTATCCGGTAGAGCCGTACGGCACGAGGGGGGGACGATTCTGACCTGGGGAGATCTTCCGCGTGAGAGCGGGGAAGAAGTCAGCAGACGCCGTAGTTGCGAAGAAGCGGGGTAATGCCCGTGGAGCGAAGGGCGGAAGAAACCAGACAAAGCTAGAGAGGGGACTGAAGGGAAGCTTGCGTAGGGATCTGAAATCGAAGGGTGCGACAACTACGGTCGCTGCCCGGAGAGCGCAATGGGCAGAAGCGGTGGAACCGTGACCCGGTCTCACTGGTGTACGGAGAGGAGCAGCGTTTGGGTCCCCTTGGTTCCGTTTTGCGTGAAGGTCAGCGGCCAGTCGCCGTCCGGGACCGTGGGGACTACCAGGTTGAACTGGTACAAGCCCACCTGGCTGGGGGCGAATCCGGCGTAGGACAGAGTGGCAGGGACCCCATTGACTTGCATCTGCACCTGGTCGACGAGCTGGTTGGCCACCGTCACGATCTGGCCGACCGGGACGCTCAGATTCGACGAGTCGATGGCCGGCCCGAATCCGATGCCGTAGATGGTCAAGGTCTCACCGGGCTTGGCGGGCCGCACCGGATAGCCAGGGATCGAGGTGCCAGTGGGCAGAATGAACGTCAGGTCCGTTGCCAGGACACACTTCTTTCCGGCATCGCAAGTCTGAGCCACCACGTACTGTTTGCTTCCCACCAGCCAGGGCGATTGGGGGAGCGCCAGGAGGCCGGGCTCCAGGGCATTCACCGTCACCGGAAACGCGGCGCTTGTCGAGCCGTTTGTGACGGTAAGCTGCTGCGATCCCGTGGCCACGTTCGAAGGGACGAGCGCATTCACCTGGGTGTCGCTGATGTAGTAGGTGAACGCCTGCTGGCCGCCGATCGTCACCTTGGTCCCGTCGAGCGACGTGGGCGCGGTGACGCCGCTAAAGTCGTTCCCGGTCCAGATCCGCGTATCGGTGGCCAGATTGCTGCCCGAGATTTCAATCCACTGTCCAGGAGCGATCGCGGAGAAGCCTCCGAAGCCACTGGCGCTCACCACCTTCGTGACCGTGGGCGTGGGGCCGCCGGCAGTCGCGGGGGTGAGGGTGTAGGTGGTCGTGTAGATGTGGTCGCCATTGGCGTTGGGGGGGCCCGCCACGCCGGCGTTTCCAGCAACGTAGACGACGATGTTACCGATATTTGTGGACGGGGGCGTCCAATCGAATTGATAGCTTCCGGATCCCTGCCCTATGGTATGCGTGTAGCCCATGACGTTGTGCTCGATGTATTGCAAGGTCATAGCGGCTGGGCAGGTTTGGTTGGGAAGGTTGAGCACGGCCGATTCATTGGCGATGTTGGACGCCTCGGCACATTCAATGCCGGTGTATTGATCGGTGGACGCGAAAGTGCCCGCTTGCGTCTTGGGATTGTTCGAGGCACGAGCCGTGAGTTGAAAGCCCCAGGCCGCCTGGGTCGGCGCCGGGTCCGAGATCGTAACGGTAAGATGCTGTTTGACACCTGGCACGTAGGACAGTCCATTCGGGAAGGTTACGGCTACGCTGCCCTTGTTATTCTTATCGTTTGCGGTGCCAGTATGGCAACCTGCCGAGACGCAGCTCGGGTTTTCTCCTGGGACCCCACAGTACCCGGCGTCCGGCCCGGTCTCGTACGCCCAAATCACAACCGGGATGACCCCCAGAATCAGCGCGGTCTTAGCTATGAACAGTTTGCGTTGACGTTCCATACTGTTTTGTTTAAACACCGGATTCCCGCAGTGTACTCGACGGGATTTGGTGAAATCTCCTTAATCGGCGAGGTTTTACGAAGCTTAACGGAGACCGGTTCTAGAGGATCTCCGCCAATTTCAATGCCTTACGGGCAGTAGTACTGAGTGGAATTTCGGCCAGCTCCGAGGACCGGAACCATCCGAATTGCGGGCCAGGTGGGGCCTTGGAGCCGGACTTTGGCGGTATCCCCGATGCCGCCATAACCGCGAGTGTGTAATGGTGATGCGTAATAGTATGGCGGATCTCACCGAAATGCTTGCCGATTCGCGCGGCGGGCAGATCCTCGGGAGCGGGGAGGTCCCAGAAACCAGCCATGCGGCGGGCGGCGGCTTCCCTCTGCCGCAGCAGGATGCGGCCTCCCCGGCGCACGATGAGGAGAGTGCCCTCCAGTTGGACCGCTGCCGTCTTACGGAGCTTCACCGGCAACTGGGCCGCGATTCCCGCCTCCCGGGCGCGGCACATGTCCGTCAGCGGGCAAACCAGACACAGGGGCTTGCGAGGTAAGCAGACGGTGGCCCCGAGTTCCATCAATGCCTGGTTGAACAGACCGGGATAGCGCGGGTCGAGCCATCCCTGGGCCACCTCCCGAAAGCGCTCGCGGGTGCGGAGCGAGGCGATATTGGACGCATCGTTTTCCACGCGCGCCACCACCCGCAGGACGTTGCCATCGAGCACCGCGTAGGGCAGTTGGAACGCGATACTGGCGATGGCCGCGGCGGTGTAATCGCCGATGCCCGGGAGGGCGCGAATGGCCTCGTAATCGCGCGGGAAGGCGTCCGCCGCGGCAATCTGTTGGGCCGCGCGCCGCAGGTTCCGGGCGCGCGAATAGTAGCCCAAGCCGCTCCACAGGGCCAGGACGTCCTCTTCCGCCGCCGCGGCGAGCGCCTCCACGGTGGGAAAGCGCTCCAGGAAGCGTTCGTAGTAGGGGATGACGGCCTGCGCGCGGGTCTGCTGGAGCATGATCTCGGAGACCCAGATGCGATAAGGATCATCGGTACGCCGCCAGGGAAGGTCGCGATGCCCCAGCCGATACCAGTCCAGCAACTTTTCGCTATGGGCGCCGGGCTTAGGGGAGCAAAGACTAGAGCCACCGATGAACACCGATGAACACGGATAAGACCTTTGTTTTCTCTTATCGGTGTTCATCGGTGTTCATCGGTGGCTATATCTTTCTTTATTCGATGACGCGAAGCCACTCTGCCACCACGGCGAAATCCTCGGGGCCCACGTCCCAGGCTTGGAACTCGGGATTCAGGGGCTCCAGGCGAATGCTCGCGTTCGCCCACTGCTCCGGCCCTGTCACTATCTTCTCGCTGGTATATCGCTTGACCGTGTAGCGTGCGGTCTCATCCAGGACCCCGAAGCGCTGGATGAGCAGAAGCTTGCCCTGCCGCGACCCGGCCGGATGGAAGCGGAACAGATTCAGGCTGCCATCGGGGATGCGCGGCTCCATGGAGCGGCCCACTACATGGGCGACGAACAGGCTGGGATCGAGACGCATGCCTTCGGGCGCGCGCACCCAATCCTCGGCTTCCGATCCCATCTCCTCCCCCAAGCTGCCGGCCGCGGCGCGCAAGCTGTACAGGGGCAGGTGCGTGCGGAAAGGCGCGACCTCGACCTTCTCGACATGGTCTTCGAACAGGCGGTCCAGCACGCGCGAAAAGGCGTCCACCGCGATGGCCTGCCGGTCGCTGATCCGCAGGGTGTTGGAAAGGGAGTCCTCCAGGGATTCGAGGCAGGCCTCCGCGCCCGATTCGGTACAGCGGGTTTCGAGATCCTGCCACAAGGCCTCCAGGACTTCGGCGTCCTCAGGATCGGCGAGGTCGTCGTAGTTGCCACGCATGCGGATCCAGGCGCGGTTGGTATTCGGATCCATCAGAAAGACGCCGATGTTCTGTGGATGCCGCGCAGGCAGAGCCACCTCGAGGAGCACATAAGTACCCTGTCGGCGAGCGCTGATCGGGATCACCAAAGCCAGCATCGGCGGATTCCGCTTTTTATCCTATCTACTTATCGTCGGGAAAGCCACGAGTGTTAGAACAAAAAGAGTTTTGGGCCACGAATGAACACGAATGCACACGAATAAGAAAGAACAGACATTTGTGCAGTTGTGTTATTCGTGTGAATTCGTGTTCATTCGTGGCCCAAATCTTTTGTGGTTTCTTGGCTAGTTCCCGCCGATGGGGGTGGCGCCCGGCACGGGATTTGGATAGTAGTATGGCCGGTAGCGGATCTTGACGTTCGGGAGGTCCGGTACATCCACCTTGAGTTTGCGCATCAGCTTGGGCAGCTTTTCGGGGTCCACATCGGGGGTGTAGCGCAGAACGTACTGGGTGGTAATTTCACCCGAGATCCCCGAGATCGCCCCGAAAATGCCTTTAGAGATCTCCGCCGCGTAGCCGCCCGTCCCCACGGTCAAAGCGTAATTGCCCGCGTCGGAGGGGTTCGACAGATAGCCCGAGACGTCCTTGTAGAGGTTGTTGAGCGGGTACTCAACGTGGCCGCCGGTCTCGGTAGTCAGCTTTTCCAGCACGTCCTGGTCTTCATTCGAGAACCCGTAGGCCATGGTGCTGATGGCGTAAATGGTGACCAGGTTGCGCTGGGCGAGTTCCAATACCTCCCCCAGGCCGTGGGTGCCGGTGTTGTTGTGCCCGTCGCCGATGATGATCAGGATGCGCCGCGGTTCGTAAGGCTCGCCCGGCACCAGGCTGCGCGTGGTGCACGATTTGTAAATTGCGTCGAAGAGCGCCGCACCGCCGCCCGGTTTCATTTTTCGGACTTTTTCCGCCAGTTTCTCCGAGTCGGTGGTCGTATTTACCAACAACTCGGCTTCATTGGCGTAGGAGATCAGATAGCCGGAGTAGCGCGGATCACCGGGCAGGAGGTTCCAAACCAGTTCCAGGATCGCGTCCTGGTAGGTGTTCCAGTGGATCCGGCTGTTGTTGCTCAGATCGACCAGGAATCCCACCACCACAGGCTGCTTCTCCTGGTGGCTGAAGAAGGTGACTTTCTGCGGCCGGCCCTCGTCCGTCACGCGGAAGTCCTTAGCCTCCAGGTTGGATAGGAACTTGCCCCGGTCGTCGGTAACCGTGACCGGTACGATGACCTCGGTCACGCCGCCCTTGAAGCTGGGACGCTGGTCCTCCTGGCCGGGTCTCGTCTGCACTAGCGGCTTGGGCTGCGCCGTCCCTGGTTGCGCCGTCCCTGGTTGTGCCGGTGCCTGCCCCCCTGGAGCCGGCAGCTTGGGCTCGGGTGCGGGCGGTTGCGACTGGGGCGCCGCCGGAACCGACAGAAGAAGACCGTAAAGCGAAATAGCCACGAGTAGACGAGACATGGAGATCACAGCTTTGGTCCTATTCTAGCGCGAACCGGGCGATTGGAAGAAACGCAGACAAGGATGCAAGGATGCGGAACGCACGTGCCGTGTCCGTGTTACGGCGCCAGCGGATAGGCCAGGCTCTCCAGGAGCCACTCGCGATTCTGCCGCACATCTTCGATCAGACGACCCACCAGGGCCCCCCTACCCTCGAAAAGGCGGTAACCGGCGCGCGGACGCAGATAACCACGGGCTTTGGGCTCGCTCGCAAAAACGGCCTCCGCGCCTTCCGCTTCCACCATGCGCTCGTAGCGCTTGCGGTTGTCGAGGAGCGCCTTGATCAGAAACGGCATCACGATGGAATAATCCGACTGCAGGCTCTCGGTGGTTTGCAGGTACGTATCCTTATCTACTTTGCCCCAGGTGACGGCCTCGGCGGGCGGACACGAGGACAGCGAGCCGTCGGTTACGGGCGCGGTCACGATCTGGACGTCGAACTGGTACCCGCGCACATTGGGCAGTCCCAACACCTGACCGAGCGCAGGCTCGGGCTGGAGGTTGTAATTCTTGGGCACGCCCCCCCCCAGGATCACGGTGGCGAGCGCGTGGACCGGATTGTCGAACAGGCCCCAGCGGTGGTAGGCGCAGGCCTCGAAGACCTCGGCGTGCAAGTCCAGGTCGAAGCGATACTCCGGAATCAGGCCGGCCTGCTGCATGGCCCAGAGCTTCATGGAATTCAGGAAGACGCTGCCGTCTCCAGGCGCCCCCACGAAGACCGGAATGGCGAGACGGTGGCACGCGGCCAACAGTCCCGGCGCGATGCCGTTCCGCTCCTCCTGCGCCGCGTAACACTTGCCGAGAAGGTAGCGCAGTTCGGTGCCGGTCATCTTCCGCTGGAACTCGGGCCGGGCGAGGACGGCGCTGACAAAGCGGTCCTGGTGGAGCAGCACTCCCTCGTCGAACGCCATGTCGGTGACCCGGATGGTGCCTTCGTCGCGAAGGGCGCCATCGTCGCCAAAGATCGGAACCTCGTGGATGGGGCCCGACTTGTAGGCGTCCAGGCTGCGGTGGCCGTCGTGGTAACAGACGGCATCGGTGGTGCTCAAGTAAGCCACCCACCCGGTCTCGAGCAGCGGGGTCAGCCAGGTGTGGTGCTGGCCGGATACGGTGACGGGACCGGAAACGGAGAGCGTCAGGGGGCATCCCATTCCGATGGCGCGGTCCATGATCTGGTAAATCCGTCGCAGGAACGCGCCTCCGAATGCAGGGAGGCAGTGGGTGAAAAGCTCGTCGAGAGTGTCGCACTCATCGACGCGGCGGACGTGGACGTAACGGCGGCGGGTTTCTGTGGGCATGAATCTTGAACATAGCACCCCGTGGGGTGTGCTTTAGCTTGCCCTGGAATCAAAGCGGCAAGAGGATCGGCAAGCTAAAGCATACCCCACGGGGATCAACTGGAACGCATTTAGCGTTAAAATTAAGCCTATGTTACGCCGGAGTCTTCTCCAGGGCGCCTTGGCGCTGCCTCTCGCCCGAATGGTTCGCGCCGCCGCCGAGCCGTTCGACCTGATGGCAATCGAACGGGCGCGCGTCCTCAAAGCCGCGGCAGGCTACCTCTCCGAGGCTCCGGTCACGGTCACCGCCGCCAGTTCGCCCCGCAGCGCCGGCGGCAAGCACGATTTCTTCTCCGAGGGCGACTACTGGTGGCCCGACCCGAAGAACCCCGACGGCCCCTACATCCAGCGCGACGGCATGAGCAATCCCGATAACTTCGTGGAACACCGGCGCGCCATGATCCGGCTGAGCCTGATCGTGCCCGCTTTGGCAGCGGCCTACAAGATCACGCGCGAACTGAAGTATCGCGACCATGCCGCCCGGCACCTGC
>PMTT01000400.1:7089-10123 GCA_003167275.1 Bryobacterales bacterium
TCTTACATCGAATGGATGACCACGCACGCCTACGGGATCACCGAACGGGACGCCAAGAACAATCATGGCACCTGCTGGGTCACGCAGGTAGCCGCCTTCGCGCAACTTACTGGCAATGCCGGCGTGACGGAGTATTGCCGGAATCGCTTCCAGACGGTTTTGATTCCCAACCAGGAGGCCGCAGACGGCAGTTTCCCCGAGGAGTTGCGCCGCACCAAGCCGTACGGGTACTCCCTATTCAACCTGGACGCCATGGCGATTGCGGCTCAAACGCTCTCCACGCCGGAGATCGACTTGTGGAAGTGGCNNGAGTGGCCGGTCCGCCAGCCGTGCCTGGTGTTTGCGGGGCTCGCGCTGAACAAACCCGAGTATCTGGCGTTATGGCGAAAGTTGGAGCCCGATCCCACAGTGGAGGAAGTATTGCGCAACTTTCCCGTGCGCCAGCCGGTGCTGTGGGTGTAACGCCCGGTAGGACAGACCATCGTTTTTTGTGGTCTGTCGGCCCGCTTGCGGGCATCTTCTGCATTACCCAAGGCGTCTTTGTGGCACCTTCCCCTGCCAGGAGCCCGCTCGCGCCGGGTGACAGACGACAAAAAACGATCGTCTGTCCTACTGTCCGCTACTCGGGGTTATTCCAGTTCTTGCCGTTGAAGATGCCCTTCATCATGGGGAACACACCCCTGGTCTGGGGCTGTTGTTCCTTGTCGAGGAGTTTGTAGATCTTGGCGAACGCGCTCATTTCGATTCCGACCATCTGAGCCTGCAGCGCGGCCTCGCTATTGATCAGCGGCTTGAGATCGTCCTGGCTCTTGCCGCCCTGGATGGCATCGCCGACCGCCAACTCACTCTTCATCAACTGGTCGCGCACCGGCGACGCTTCCTTCTGCCCTTCGTCCAGGATCGTCTTGACTTCCTTCTTCTGGTCCTTGTTGAGCTTCAGGGCCTCGGAGATCTGGTCCATGCGGCTGACCACTTTAGGCATCTGCATGCCGCCCATTCCGCCACCGCCACCCATTCCGCCTTCTTCACCGCCGCCGCCCATTCCGCCGCCACCGCCGCCCCGGCCCTGGGCCAACACTAATGTAGTCGCGAAAACACCAGCTACCAACAATTTGTAGAACATGAGATCTCCTTTACTGCCTTCCTCTTCCGCGGCCACCCGCTCTTCCGCCGCCACCCGCCGGTTCCAATACGGCGACCAGCAACTCAAACGCCTGCCCGGCCTTGGGCTGTTGATTCGGCTTGAGCGATTCGTAGATTTTGCCGAAGGTCTTGGCTTCGATGCCGGTCATCTGAGCGGCCAGTATGGTGTAATCGTCCGACAGTTTCTTGAGGTCGTCGGCGCTCTTGCCTTCAATCATGGCGCCGGCGATCGCCACGCGGCCTTGATCCATCTGGTCCCGTAACGGGGCGGCTTCCTTGAATGCGTCGGTAAGCACTCCCTGAAGGTCCTGCTTCTGCTCTTTAGTCAGTTTGAGCTTGTCGGCAAACTGTTCGAGCTTGCTAGGACGTTGAGGGGCGCCCATGCCACCGCCCATTCCGCCACCGCCCGCTCCGCCGCCCTTCTTGCCTCCTTGGGCATACACGAGCGTAGTCGCGAGTACCGCGGCGAGCAACAGTCTTACGAACATGAGATCTCCTTTTCCGAATGGCGGCTCGAGCTAACCCCGGAGGGCGCACACCTGTCGCCGTTCAATCGCTTTTCACATGGTTTACTCGATTAAAGCACGATTTCAGCCGGGATGTAAGGAGAAGTACAGGCGGCGGCAGGAACATCGGAGGAAGGCTTTCTCACCAAGCACACCAAGTACCACAAAGAACACCAAGAACACAAAAGCAGAATACCTAGGATCGGGCTTCTTGATTTTCCTGGTTGTCTTGGTTTTCTTGTTCTTGGTGTTCTTTGTGGTACTTGGTGTGCTTGGTGAGAAAGCTCTTTTCCGGCTCTGGCGATTACCCGCTAACAGCCAGGATTCGACCCGCCATCTCTAGGCAATCCAAGGGTCAGGATCGCGCCTGATCCTCGACGATCTTCCGGATCGTGCGGAAATACGAGAGCAGGAAGGCCCCGGCGGCGCGCGAAACGGCGGCCGCCAGACCGGCCAATGCCCGGTGCGCCAGTGGCAGCAGCGCCGGATGCATCGATCCGTTCAGCAATTGGAACAGCAGGTATAATTCCTCCACATGGCAGACGGGACCAAACTCTCCCACACCGCGGCGATCATTCTCCAGGCGATCAGCGCCGGTCACGGCTATGGCTTCAGTGTGATGGAGATGACGGGACTCCCCAGCGGAACGGTCTATCCCGCCATGCGCCGGCTGGAGCGGGACGAGTTGATCCGCTCCGAGTGGGAGCCGCAGTCGATTGCGGACGCCGGTCAGCGGCCGCCGCGGAAGTATTACGAACTCACGCGCGCCGGCAAAGCCACGCTGGAGGCCTCACACAAGCGGTATCCGCTTCTTGCCCGGTTGATTCCGTCCCCGGAGGTGGAGAGCGCGTGAGGATTCGGCGCCTTCTAGAGTCGCTTTCCGTGCAGTTGGCCATGCTGCGGGGCGCGGCCTGGCTGGTGGCCCGCGGGCAACGCACGGAGTGGTTGGCGGAATGGCGGTCGGAGCTCTGGTACGTCCGTCAGGCCTGCCGCCACGAACCTCACGGACGGTCCCCCGAAGGCGCGACGGCCTTTTGTCTGGGCGCATTTGCGGATGCCATCTGGCTGAGGCGCAACGGTCCGGCGGGCGGGCTGTTCCGATGGGAATCTCCGGTCGAGTGCCTGCTGTTCCTGGCGGTCCTGGCCGCGGGAAGCTTGTTCTTCGCCTGGCGGTTGCCCGTGGCTCGCGATCTTCTGCTGCCATCGCCGTATCGCGACGCACCGGAACTAGTGATGATTTACGCCCATCGGCACGCCGCGAAGCTGGCCCCCACGATCCCCGTTGAGCAATACCGCGCATGGACCAGCGGCACACGGGGCCGGTTCACGGGCCTCGCGTTCTACCAGCCCGTCCTCTGCAAGGTACCGATTGCGCGGCGCCATAC
>PMTT01000067.1 GCA_003167275.1 Bryobacterales bacterium
ACGGGGCGCACGCCATAGCCGCCGACTTCCGGGAAGACCGTGTCCCGTGACAATTCCACTCCCGGCGCGGAAATGCGGCAGGTGACGTACTCATCCTTCGTAGATCGGAAGTTGATGCCGTAGTTGTCCTGATTCACGGCGGCCAACACTTCGGGGGCGCGGGCGGCCGCGGTGCCGGGCAGACTTCCCCAATTCCGAAAACAGCTCACCGCCGCGCCGTACGCGTGGCGATTGCTCAGCTACGCGCGCGCGAAGCCCGCGGTGCGGCACAGCGCCAGCATGCAAGCGGCGGTGGGGGCAAACCAGTTGTCCACCTGGCCGCCGAAATCGTCGTCTTCGAAATACCGCAGCAGGTTGCCCGGTTCCTGCTCGGGTGTGAGGCCGTGTTGTTCGGTCAGGACGAACGATTCCACGGCCGCCATTTCCCGGGCCACCGAGCAGACCCGCTCCAGCGCCAGGAGCGGATGCTTGAGGTGGTAGAGCACGCCCATGAACAGGACGATATCGAAGTAGCCTACCGTGCGCGGGCTCACCTCATACACGTCGAGCTGCCGGTATTCCACGCGCGAGCCCAGCATGCTGCGGATCTCGTAGAAGCGCGGATTCTCAAAGCGGTCGATGGCCAACACTTCGGCGCCGCGGCGCTCCATTTCGAAGCTGAACCAGCCATCCCACGCGCCCACGTCCAGGACGCGCTTGCCGGCGAGATCCTGCGGGATCGGAAACTGCGCGATGCGCATCTTCTGCGACGCCAGTTCCGAGACGCCCTGAATCCGGGAGCCGTCGGGGAGTTCGAAGGAATGCCACCAGCCGCCCTGCAGGAGACGGCTCCGCCACTCCCGCACGTACCGAAGAGGATCTGCTTCTCGAGAAGTCATGAGCCGGGAGCGGTCTTCACCCAGCAACGCAGCACTTCCGCCACACTCCACGCCTGGGCGATGCATCCGCGCGGCGTATAGGGCTCCTCGGCGTCGAAGACTTCGCTGATCGACCCGATACAGGCTTCATCGAAATGTGGCTTGAAGCCCTCCAAAAACTTCCGCGCTTCCGCCTGCTCGCCGGGATGCACCTTCAACCACGCGTCGATATACGGCCCAATCAGCCACGCCCAAACGGTCCCCTGATGATATGCCGCGTCGCGCGACCGCAAATCACCATAGTATTTCGATTTGTAGTCGGGATGCTTGGGGGAGAGCGAACGGAGGCCGACCGGGGTGAGCAATTCCTGTGTCACCACGTCGAGCACCGCCGGCCATCGCGATTCGTCGAGCACGGGGTAGTCTAGCGAAATGGCGAGCACCTGGTTGGGGCGGCAGGCGGAGTCGTCGCCGCCGGTCTCCGCGTCCACCACATCGTACAAATAGCCGCCCCGGTCGAACCAGAAGCGCCGCTGAAACGATTCGCGGACGCGGTCCGCCATGTCTCCAAGTTGCGTCGCCCGCGTCTCCTGATGCTCTTCGCGGAGCCACTGCTCCAGCAGGCGCAGGGCGTTGTACCAAAGGGCGTTGATCTCCACGGCCTTGCCGCGGCGCGGGGTCACCACCCAACCGTCCACCTTGGCGTCCATCCAGGTGAGCTGGTAGCCTTCCTGCCCTTGCCGCAACAGCGAGTCCGCGGGATCCACCGCGATGCCGAAAAGCGTCCCCCGCACGTGGTGATCGACGATGTCCACCAGTTTGGGAAGCAGCATCTGGAGCGTGGTGCGATCTCGGGTGAGCTCCACGTAGCGATGGATGGCGTGGAAGAACCAGAGCGTGGCGTCAGCGGTGTGGTAGAGCCCCTCCTTCACGCCTTCCGGAAACATGTTGGGAATCAGGCCGTCGCGAATGTAGTGGGCGAATGTGCGCAGGATCCATCCGGCCTCGTTGTTGCGTCCCGTGGTGAGGGTCAGTCCTTCCAGGCTGATCATGGTGTCGCGGCCCCAATCCGTGAACCAATGGTAGCCGGCAATCACCGTGCGGATCTCGTCGCCGGCGGCCCGCGCGCGCGCCGCATCCTCCACGCGGCCGGCCGGAGTGATGAGGAACTGGTCCGCCGCGAAGACGAGCTCCGCCGCGGGTCCCGTGCGGGTCTGCGGATGCGACCTGGCAAGCAGCAGCTTGCGGCGGTTCAACTCTGCCTGAACGGCGTTCTCCGGTGTCAGCGCCCGCACGGTTTCCCAAGGCTCGGCGGAGGCGATGAGGGTCACGCGGTCGCCCGCGCCCATGTCCGATCGGAAATAGCCCGGGCTCCACAGCGAGCCTTGCCACTCGTACCCGCGGCTGCGCTCGGTTGCGTATGGGATCGACTGGGTCTCCTTGCGGTCGAAGGTGAAGGCGGAGCACGGTCCCAGAATCAGGAGCCGCAGAGTCGGCAGATCGGCACGGGAGCAGATCTCGAACTGGTCGTCCGAGACCGTCAGCACATATTTCTGGGGACCGCCGGAATTGACGGGCGCATCGTGCGAACGGAAGTGGATGGCGGGCCGCAACCCCAGCCGCAGTTTCCCTGGGCCTTCCAACAGGTAATAAGTGACGTGCACGGTGTTCTGGCGGTACGGCAGGAGCAGACGCTTCTCCAGAACGAATCCTTCCCACTCGTAACGCCACACGGGTAAGCCGCCCTCCAGTCGAAACTGCGTCGCCGGGAGCGTATGTTCCGGACTGATGGCCGCCAACTCTTCGGCGCCCGTGTAGACCACACGATGGTCCGGGTGGCGCAAGCGCTCGGAAAGCCCGTTCAGCATCATCATGCGGCCCAGGGGGTTGGGCAGGGCGGCGATCAGCAGTCCGTGGTAGCGCCGCGTGATGGCGCCGCTCACGGTGCCGGAGGCGTATCCTCCCAGACCGTTGGTGACCAGCCATTCCTCGCGCAGGTGCGGGTCCGCCTCGGGGTCGGGGATCACGCGCTTGGGGACTCGAATCAGATCTGCCATATTTCGCTCTGCGGGGCCGGGCGCATCAGCACGGCGGCATGTCCGGGGATGCGCCAGCCCAGTCCGCTCTCGACTGGGGGCGTTCCCGAGCCTCCGTAACACGGGGACTCGCTGGACCACAGCAACTCCCAGGCGCGTTCCGCCAGCGGCGCCAGCAGCGGTTCGGGCGCTGGTTCGAGCTTCAAGTCCCGCCCGAGATTGACGATCAAAAGGCGATCGTCGCCGGGGCGCCCGATGGAGTCTCCGAAGTAGCGCAGCACGAATGCCTCGTTTGCGAGCACCGCGCCATCCAGG
>PMTT01000785.1 GCA_003167275.1 Bryobacterales bacterium
CAGGTCGGGTCGGCCAATCAGTTCATCGAAGTTCCGGATGTCACCAAAGCATTGACGCTTTCCTCGCTCATGGTCGCGAAGGAAGCGCCCGCCAGCAAGCCCACCGGGGGCGAGGAAGGCGAGGGACAGGTGGCGCAGATGGACCCCAAGGGCAATCCGGCCCTGCGCACCTTCAAGCAGGGCGACTCCCTCACTTACGTGTTCCAGGTGCTGAATGCCAGCACAGATGCCAGCAAGCATGCCGACCTGGAAGGCCACACCCGCCTGTTCCGCGACGGCCAGCAGATCTACGACGGCAAGCCGATACCGCTCCAGACGATCGCCCAGCAGGATCCGAAGCACCTGGTAGGCGCGGGCGCCATGAGGCTGGGTGCGAACATACAGCCTGGCGACTACGTGCTGCAAGTGATTGTGACCGATAAGTTGGGCGAAAAACAGCGTACAGCCTCGCAATCCATCGATTTCGAAGTGGAGCCGAGCAAGTAATCGCCCATGCGGGACCATTCCACCAGACGCGACGTTCTCAAGGCTGCGGCAGCTCTGTCCGGCTTCAGATTGGCGCAGAGTCAGGACCAGCCTACTTTTTCCACGGAAGTGAAGGTCGTAAATATTCTGGCGACCGTGCACAATAAGACTGGATCGCTCATCGGCAATCTCGGCCAGGACGATTTTTTGCTGTCCGAGGATGGCCATCCGCAGACCATACGCTATTTTGCGCGCGAGAGTGACTTGCCGCTGACGCTCGGCCTGATGGTGGACACCAGCGGCAGCCAGCGGCGCGTGCTNNGTCGCCAAGTTAGACGATGCGCTGTCCTACGTGGACACCGAGACGATGCGCCAGTTGCAGATGCAAAACGGCGGCGGCACCCTGCTTTACGACGCCGTAGTCCGCGCGTGCGATGAAGTGATGAGAAAGCGGACCGGCCGGAAGGCCCTGATCGTGCTCACCGATGGTGTGGACTTTGGCAGTTCCGGCACGCTCCAGGATGCGGTGGAGGCTGCCGAGCGTGCCGAAACACTTGTCTACTCCATCCTCTACGCCGACCCCGGCGCATATGGGATTCTCGGGGGAGGCCATGACGGCAGCCGCGTCCTGCAGCGCATGTCGAACGATACCGGAGGCAGCTTTTTCGAGGTTTCGAAGAAACAGCCGGTGGATCGGATGTTCGAGATTCTGCAGGAGGAGCTACGCAATCAGTATAGTCTGGGCTATGTGTCGGACAAGCCGGTGACTCTCTCCGGGTTCCGCACGATCCAGTTGACGGCCAAGCAGAAGGGCCTGATCGTGCAGGCCCGCCATCAATATTGGGCGCAGCGGTAACCGTACGGTATGCTTTAGCTTGCCCCGTAATCATGGTTGGGCAAGCTAAAGCATACCCTACGGAGGATAATTCCAAGATGACAGTTTGCCGCTCGATTGTCCGCGTTTCCGCCGTCCTGCTCGTGTCCGCCGCACTCTCCTTGGCCCAGTCGCCAACCGCCTCCAAGCCAGTCCAAACCTTTCCCTCCGACCTGGTCAAGGCCGGCGAATCCTTCTTCGTCCAGCAATGCGCCTTCTGCCATGGCCGCGACACCGGGGGCGGGGAAGACGGCCCGGACCTGACTCGCTCCAAGCTCGTCGCCGACGATGTAAACGGCAACCAGATCGGCCCGGTGGTTCGCAATGGCCGCAATAACATGCCCCGCTTCTCCGTCACGGAGCAGGATCTCGCGGCGCTTGGCGCGTTCATCCACACCCAGAAGAACCTTGCCGAATCCCAAAATGGAAAGCGCAAAGGAGTTGACGTAACGGACCTGGCCACCGGCAGCGTCGAGAAGGGCAAGCAGTATTTCAGCGGCGCCGGCGGATGCGCGCGGTGCCACTCTCCCACCGGAGACCTTGCCGGCGTCGCCACGCGAAATGCGGGCCTCAAGCTGTTCCAGCGCCTGATGTACCCCCGCGGAGCCAAAGCCAGGATGACCGTGACGCTGCCCTCCGGCGAGACCGTCACGGGCACCCGCGCCTACGTGGACGAATTCACGGTGGCCCTTCGCGATGAGTCTGGCCGGTATCGCTCCTGGCCCTTGGCGAAAGTGAGCGTCCGCGTGGATGATCCCGCCGAGGCCCACGTCGACCTCCTCGCCAAGTATACCGACGACGACATCCATAATCTGATGGCGTATTTGCTGACCCTCAAATAGGAGCACGATCATGAAGCTTTCCCACCATTTACTGTGGCTCACTGCCTCCACCTTATTCGCTCAGGGAACCACGCCCGACATGCTCCTGAAGCCGCCGAAGGATAGCTGGCCGGCCTATCATGGCGACTATTCCGGAAGACGGCACAGCGCCCTGACGCAGATCAATCCGCAAAACGTCGGAGGCCTCACGCTTGCCTGGGCGTACCAGACCGGCGCGAATGCTCAGATCAAAGCCTCGCCCATCCTCGTGGACGGCGTGATCTACTTCTCCACTCCGGACAACGTCTACGCGGTGGATGCGCGCTCAGGGCACCAGGTCTGGCACTACACCTATCCCCCGAATAAAGGCTTCCACATCGGATCGCGCGGCGTTTCGATGTACGGCGAATGGCTCTATTTCATGACTCCGGACGCCCACCTCGTCTGCCTGAACGCGAAGGATGGTACCGTCCGCTGGAACGTCGCCGTGGCGGATTCTCAGCGCGGCTACTGGACCTCCATGTCGCCCCTGATTGTCCGTAACCACGTCCTGGTTGGCGTTTCGGGCGACTTCGATAACCTCACCGGCTTCATCAAATCCGTCGACCCGGAGACCGGCAAGACCCAGTGGCGCTGGGACAGCACGCCACCCAGCGGCACCCCCAACGCAACCACCGGCGGTATGACGTGGATGACGGGTACTTACGACCCCGAGAGTGACACCGTCTTCTGGGGCACCGGCAACCCGACTCCGGTGCTCAACGGTGACAATCGCCCCGGCGACGATCCCGATACCTGTAGCATCGTCGCCATTGATCCGAACACGGGCAAGAAGAAATGGGCGTTCCAGCCCTCGCCGCACGACACGCACGACTGGGACGCGGTCGAGATCCCCGTGCTGGTCAATGCCGATTTTCATGGCGCCCCCCGCAAGATGCTGATGCAGGCGTCCCGCAACGGCTACTTCTTCGTGCTCGATCGGCTCACGGGCGAGAGCCTGGTCACGACCCCTTTTGGCCCGGTCAACTGGTCCTCGGGCCTGGATCAGAAGCGCCAGCCAATTCCCAATCCTGCGAAGAACCCGGCTCAGGACGGCCGTCTGGTTGCGCCGGACGAAGGCGGGCTGACTAACTACCGCTCGCCTAGTTTCGACCCGAAGACGGGCCTCTTCATCGTCAGCGCGCACCCCAGTTACGGCATATACTTCACCAAGCCCGCCGATGGTACGTTCGGATGGGCGGGGGCGGACTACGGCGTCTGGGGTAAGGGCGTGCTCCAGGCCATCGACTACCAAACCGGCAAGACCGTCTGGACCCACGAGCTCGGACCGAACAGCGCTGGTGCGGGCGTGCTCACCACGGAATCCGGCCTCCTCTTCACTGGTGACGCACAGGGCAGCGTTTTGGCCCTCCGCACGAGTGATGGTAAGACTCTTTGGCACGCCGGCCAGGGCCAGAGTATGCAAAGCTCGCCGATCACTTACGAACTCGACGGCCGACAATACGTGCTCACCAGCGGGGGAGGCGTGATGTTCGCGTGGGCGTTACCGGAATAGCACCGTCGAGGAGATGCCGCGGCGAGGACCACTCAGCGCACCACAGGGAAACCCGGACACTGCTAGAATTATCGGTGGAGTCCGCCGCATGCGAGGCTCCTGGATTCTCACCCCTGCCCGGGTGGCGAAATCGGCAGACGCAACGGACTTAAAATCCGTTTTTCCGCAAGGAGAGTGCGGGTTCAATTCCCGCCCCGGGCACCACACTTATCCTTTTTAAAATCAATCGGTTGAAAGTCTTGCAAGATGCGCTGTACCTCCCTTGTACCGATACCGGGCCTTATACTCGTGGCATGTTGACGCTGTACCGCCGCCATTCGAAGGTTGCCCACATGCCGAAGACCCTTACTGACCCACCTGCTCGAAGCGGAATAAGCTGCCCTGCACCCACGAGGGCAAATGCGTCTGCGCGATTTGGATTCGGGGCGCCAACGAGGGAATCAATCGCAAGGAATCGCTGAAGACCAGATCGTGGGAACGGGCCGAAATCTTGAAGCAGGAGATCGAGCAGGGTACCAAAGCTCCCCTCATGACGCTCGCCCAGGCAACCGAACCCTACCTCCAGCGCCGCGACACTTTCGAAGTCGCAATTTTCTTTTTCCAAAGAAATGCCGCCAGGAAACCAACAGCAATCGCAAGTACGATTTTCGAAGTCTGGTTTCGAGGTTCCGGCTCGCTTAGGGGCTTGTCGAGCGATCCTCCGATAGGCGCAATTGTAACGATCAATTTCGGCATACTGTTTCCTAGACCTAGATCCTATTGGCTAAGGTAGATACTCGCGGCAACCTCTTTGGAGGTCACCACCGAGTTGCGGTTATCGAATACGATGCAATAGTCTCCATTGCGGAGCGTGACATCTATTTTGCCTATCGTTTTCGGCCCGCTATCGTAAAACGTCGTCGCCCGATTTCCATTGAGATAGTTCACGCACTCGGAGCTTTCCGCGATGACAACCCGTATGTCGTTTCTGGCGCCCCCCGAAGCCCTGAACTCGCCGTACACGCGGCCGGTGGACGATGATATTTGGAAATTAAACGACCGCGGCGGCTTTGGCTTTACGACGAACTCGTCAGGCGTGAGCTTCGTATCGTTCGCGTGAAGGATCAATGCAAACGCGAGCAAGAGAATTTTCTTCACCGTTCGCCTCCAAATGTGCCGTTACCAAAACTTCTTGCTGCGCTTGCTCGGAGCTTTCCGCGTGCGGGCTTTGGACCGTGTCCCGTCCTTTTTCAGCCGACCATTCACCGGAATCCGCGTTTCTTCTTTCTTTGCCGCCCTTCCGAACAGGGCACCGGCAATGAGGGGCAGGATTGGTAGTGGCATGGGTATAGTATCCCACCTTTTGTACCTTGTACGTCTTTCTGTACGGCAGAACCGCGAATCCAGCGACTCAACGTCATAGTGCGATGTGACGGTTCACTGATCGGCGCTGGTGGATTTTACGGACGAGTTAACAGGCCCAATATCAGCAGCACGGTTCCAATGGCTACTACTCGATCCGCCGTTGGGTTCTGAGGAACCCCGGTGTGGACGCGCGTGATGTCCGTCTCGCAGCTTTCAAAAAGTCCGTATCCCCGGCCTAAATCGGAAACGGCCACCTGCTCCACGAAGCTGCGTTGATACGGGTTCCGTACCGGCCGCAAAACCATTCCGGGCAGTCCGTTGAAGAACTTCTCGATGGTGCCAGGGTGCTTGCCGATTCCGGGCATGGTGTGCGCAACCAAGAAATCGGGGTGTTGAGTGTAGGCGTAGGCGGACATCCAAGGAGCGGCTACCTCGGCGCGGACGACCGTGCCAAAGTGGTAGCCCCAACCCGATTCCTTTTGCCGGATCAGGATGTCTGCTTCTTGCAGTGGTGGTTCAGGTTTATACCAATCAACTATCATGCTTTTCAGTATATCGCACGACATATCTTCCGTAGGGGGCTTTTCGAGGCCGGTTACCCGTTTTTTGTCCCGATTTTGTACCGACGAACCGCGATTCATGCGAATCGGGCGAGTCGTATAATCAAGAAGTTGAGTGTTTTCAAAAGGGTGTCAAGGGCCAATTCCCGCCCCGGGCACCAGGTCTAAGAAGCGCACGCCCTCTACGCCATGTGCCGTCGCAGGAACTTCACGCCCTCAAAGGCGATCACTTCTGGCGTCGCGCCAAAGGCACGCTGCGGCGCTCAGGTCGCCCAGGGCGAAGCTAAAGCTTTCGATGACGAGCCAGCCGTCGTAATCGAGGTCGCGGAGCGCCGGAAACACCGCGCTCCACTCTACGTGGCCGCTACCCGGAGTGCCATGGTCATTTTCACACGTGTGGACATGCTTCAGGTGCTTGCCTAAAGTGATGTAACCGGCGGCGATATCCTTCTCTTCGATATTGGCGCGGAAGGTATCGAACAGGATGCCCACATTCGGGTGGCCGACCTGATCGCACAACGCCGCCGCATCGGCCGCGGTATTCAGGAAATAGGTCTCGAAGCGGTTAAGCAGCTCGATTGCCAGGGTCACGCCATAGCAGCAGAGTCGCTCTCAGGCGGCGGGCTGCCCGTCGAGGATGGCGAGAGTGGAACTCCCGGCAAGCGAACAACCATGTGTGAGCGTCCGAGTATTCGGAAACACCTTGGGGCATAGGGGGACTTGGAACGACCCGACATTTCGAGATATGC
>PMTT01000065.1 GCA_003167275.1 Bryobacterales bacterium
GCTCTCTACGACCGCCAGTCCGACGGCGCCGCCGGCCTCTTCGAACTCAAGCGCACCGCCGAGTGCCTGATGCCAGGAGTCCTGGCCGAACCCGCCGAGGCTGCGCCTTACGAACATCCCGCCCGCTCGGTCTCCATCGTCTGGAAGGGTAAGCCGGTCGGCCGCCTGTTCGAACTGCACCCCCGGCTGATCGAAACTGGCCGCGCCGCCATCCTGGACCTGGACCTTCGCCTGATCCACCCCCTCGCCGCGTCCGACGCAAAGTACGCTCCCATTCACCGCTACCCCTCGGCCGCCTTCGACCTATCCGTGGTCGCTGCCGGGCGCGAGTACGCCGGCCACCTCGAATCGTCTGTCGCATCTTTCGCCGGCCCGTTGCTGGAATCCATCCAGTTCCTGCGCCAATACTCCGGCCCGCAGGTGGGAGAAGGCAGGAAGAGCGTCTCCTTCCGCCTGACGGTCGGCTCACCCGAACGTACGCTGGCATCGGAAGAGGTCAGTGAGATTCGCGCCGCCATCATCGAGGGCATGCGCGGCTTGGGCTACGAACTCAGGGTGTAAGAGCAGAGCTTGTGGGGCAGGCGGTCTCCGCCTGCCTCGTCCGCTTTGCGGGCGCCCATGGCCCCACGCCCCAATTCTTCCAGGAGTTGGAATGGCCCGATCGACTGGAGTGACATGGGTGCCTTACCGTAACACGGGCATTCTTGCCTGTGTTGGTCTTCTTTCTTGCCCCGTCTGACAGCCCCAGGCCGGCATCAGTTCCCCGCACACCTTACGCCGAAGTATTGGTCGAAATCATGGTTCGTCGGACTTACCTCGAATCGCATCGACACTCGCGCATTCTGAGGATTGACGCCCCAGGCGCCGCCCCGCAGCACCCTGGACGCCCCGGTCGCCGGGCCTTGCGGATCGGTCGCGCTACTGGCCGTGTAATCGTCCGCCCAATCCGCCACCCACTCCCAAACGTTCCCCAACGTGTCGTACAGCCCCCACGCGTTGGCCGGCTTCCCGCCCACTTCGTGCGGACTGTCTCCGCTATTGCCGCCATACCAGGCGATGTCCCCGATGTTACCGTAGCGGCTCGCGGTGTTGGCTGCACGGGCCGCATACTCCCACTCGGCTTCCGTAGGCAGCCGCATGCCGGCAGTCTGGCAATAAGTCCGCGCATCGTTCCAGCCGATGGCTTGAATCGGCAGGTCCAGCCTTTTAACGCGGCTGGGATTGTTCCCCATCACGTGCTCCCAGGCCGCCTGGGTCACTTCCGTTTGTCCCATCCAGAATCCGTTGGAAATCTTGACTTCGTGCACTGGCCGCTCGTCGTCGTAACACTCGCCGTCGCCCGGCGAACAGCCCATCTGAAACGTCCCCGGCGGGATCCACACATACGTCAGCCCGTCCTTCGCGTTCACCTTCGTCCTGAGCGAGCCGGGCTTCTCCGGTCCTGGTGCTGCCGTTTTTCCATCCTTGGCCGCCGGGTTTGTGTCGCCCAGCGGGAACGCCCGGGCGGTAGTTGGTTCGGTGGCGCGCGGCCACCACACCCACGCAGCTCCGCCCGCCACTACCACGGCCAGCCCTAGCGCGATCCATAGCCCCAGGCGCGACCCACCCTTTGGTGCCCCAGCCGGCTCCGGACTTAGAGCCCGTTCCGCCAAGGGAGCCCGAATCCCGGAAGGCGAAGGAGCGCGGATCCCCGAAGGTGGCTTGGTTGCGCCCCGGATTCCGGATGCCGGCTTGGCTGCGGCAGTTCTTGGCGGACGGTCCCCCGCCCCAGTCTCCGCCCTCAGCGACGCCGACAGCCGTTCCGCAAACTCCAGGCAGCTCCCAAAACGATCTTCCGGCCTCTTCGCCAGCACCTTGCGAATCACTTCGGAGGTGCGTGGCGACAGGGCCTCATTCACCGTGTGGAGAGGCGGCGCCTCCTCCGACATGATCTGGAACATCAGGGTCGGCCCCGTGCCATCAAAAGGCTTCCTGCCGCTGAGCAGTTGGTAAGCGATCACGCCCAAGGAATATTGGTCCGCCTCGCCGCCCACGTTGGCCGTCTCGATCTGTTCCGGAGACATGTAGGCCGGGGTCCCGAACATGGATCCGGTTCGCGTGACAGTTTGGGACGCGATGCGCGCGATCCCAAAGTCGGTGATCTTCGCTGTGCCGTCCGGACGGATCAGGATGTTCGCCGGCTTCACATCGCGATGCACGATCCCTTCCCGGTGGGCATAATCCAATGCGTCCGCCACCTGGGCGATGATCGATACCGCCGTCTCGGGGTCCTGCGGCTTGCCGCCCGCCAGGGTCTTCTCCAGGGAGCAGCCGTTGACCAACTCCAGGACGAGGTACTGCAGGTCGCCCTCTTCGCCAAGCTGATGAATAGTAACGATGTTGGGGTGCGAGAGCTTGCCCGCCGCCGAGCCCTCGCGGGCAAATCGCAATTTGAGCTCGGATCGCTCTTCCGGACTCGCAAACTGGCTGGTCTGGATGATCTTGATCGCCACGTGCCGGTCGATGGCGGGATCGAATCCCCGGAACACCACCCCCATCGCCCCGCGGCCCAGTTCCTCCAGAAGACGATAGGGGCCAATGGATTCAATCGACATGGGTTCCCCTATCTTAACCCCGTAGGCCAAGTTGTCAACGTGCCAGCTTGCTTGGGTTGCTTGGTGGGGCGGACGCCCTCGTCCGCGCCGGACACCCTGGTCCGGCGCTGCGATCGATTAACAAACAAAGGCCGACGGGGGCGTCGGCCGCGGTCCCGGGGGGAACGCCCCACTTCGCGAATTGTTCCACGAACTTCAGGGACATAACACTAGTTCTCGAGTTCGGATAGCGCTTCCTGCCGGGCGCGGCTCGGTTTTGCGTACGTTCCTACATGCTTTCCATTTTTATGTCGCAGGCGCACCCGTAGCGTTTCTATTTGTGTAAGCCGTGCGAGCGCAGGTATTCGACGAGTGCCGCCGGATGATCCGTTTGAATGCCGTCGGCGCCGCGGTCGACGGCGTCTTGCCAGAACTCGGGCTTATCAGCGTCCCACAAACGGTCCACGTAGATTTTGATCTTCAAGCGCTTTGCCCCCGCGATGACATCGTCCTTGAAATCGCTTTTATCGAAAGCGGCGATGCGCAGATTCAAGTTCGACACCAATTTTTCGAGCCTGGCAGCGTTGCCGGCTTCGGGCATGGCGAGCAAAGACGGTTCCAGCGCCAGCACGTCCTTCAAAAAACCGGAGTCTCCATAAATCACCACGTTCTTAAGCATGCCGGTCTTCTCGAGGGCAGCAACCAGATCGGCTGGTGAGAGATCTTTGCAATCGACATAGACGCCGATCTTGCCGTGAGCCAGGTTCAATCCCTCCTCAAAGGTGGGAACTTTTGTTCCGGTGAACTTCGGATCGAATTTGGCTCCGGCGTCGAGGGCGCGAATCTGGTCAAATGTGAGTTCCCGGACCTTGCCCTTTCCATCCGTGGTGCGATTGACGGTTCCATCGTGCATCAGAACCAGGCGGCCGTCGGAAGTGGTCCGGACATCCAGCTCGAAGAAATCCGCACCGGCTTCGATGGCTGCCTCAAAAGCAGGAAGCGTGTTTTCCGGATGAGTCAAGTGTTCGCCGCGATGAGCGATGACGGCGATTTGCGCGGCGATGAGAAGTGTAGCGAGCATCTTCGTTTACTCTAAAACAACACATCGACGACCAGTTCGGTGGACAAATTGATTCCAATGTTCTGATCCGATGCGTTAGACTTGTTTGATAATCATCTAGGTTCGAAACTAAACACCCCTATTTCGCGGAGGATGCCCGATGTCAACGAATTTGCGATCTTATTCTGCCTTAGTGCGTTTGTTGTGCTGCTCGGCACTCGCGGTTTGCTTAAAGTCCGCACCGGCAGCCCGGATTCTCATTACACAACCCATCGACTCAACCCGGCTATACGCACTCGCTGGAA
>PMTT01000075.1 GCA_003167275.1 Bryobacterales bacterium
CTCGACTGGATGAACTGCCCCACACTGTTCGGCATGCCCGTGACGGATGCGGCCCCGCAAAAGGACCATGTGGACCGTGTGAAGCCGCCGACGCAGGTCGTCCTCGTCGACTGGCTGCAGTTCCTGCGCAAAGCCTTCACCGACAAAGTGGGCGGCCGTTACAAACCACGGATTGGCATCGTCGTCGCAGCGTGGGATCTTGTGCCCGCGGATCAGAAAGCGAACGGTCCGGAGGCCTGGGTCCGCGCCAATCTGCCGCTGCTCTGGCAGTTTGTGCATACGAATGACGACTCGTTCGAATTTGCATATTTCGGCGTTTCCGTCGCCTCGGGAGACCTGGCCGCCGACCCGGCGTTCAAGGCGTCGTATCTCAAGGGCGATCCCTTGCGGGCCGGAGAGGTAATTCACAGCCTCGGGGAAGCGCTGGAGACATCCGGTGATACCACCTTGCCCGTCGCCTGGGCCATGGGCGTGACCGGGACCCGCAACAATGGAAGCGGGAAGTAGAGGGATGGCCGTTCGGGTCCAGCAGCTTTTGCACGGCTATCGCAGCGGCCACGGGGAGATCTCAGCGAGCCTGCGGCTCCCGAACCGCGACTCCGACCTCGTCACGAGGCTGAGTGACCTGTCAGGAAGCCTGTCTTCCGGCCTACAGCTCGATTCATACCTGACGGTTTATCCCCTGCCGAGCCGAGAATTCTTCGCAGTGGCGCGGACGTGGGCCGACCCGGACGCGCCGCGGGCCGGATGCGTTTTGACCCACACGCTTCTCTTTCCTGTCGATGTCTGGGTAGCCTACAAAAATGTCCGGTCGGTCAGTTCGTTGTTCCGCAACCCGCGGTCTGCGCCCGACCACGATTTTACGGAAGCGATCGCACTCGCACCTCGTAGCGCGGCCGGGCCGCAGATGGACCTGGACGTCGATCCGTCCGCATCCAGGCATTTTGTCTCCCGTTATTTCGGCAAGGGCATCAGGCCTATTGTCTGGTTCCAAACCGATCAGCCGGATGAGATCTTGTGGCGGCTGCTGGAACATTTGTGGCCTAGGTTGCGCGCCGTGTTTTCCTGCTGCACATTCAGCCTGCAGCAAAGGACCCTTGAGGAAGGTCCATTCGACCTCCTCTTTGCCCCTTTCGCGGTCTATTCGCGCTTTACGAAATTATCGCCTGAGCACCTGATTGAACCCGGCGCGGCGCGAAAGAACCCGCCATCGGAACCGTGGTCTGATTACTGGGCCAAGACCCTGTTCGCGCCGGGGCGCGGCTTGCCCATGGCAGAGAATGAGCTGCAGGTGTGGAATGAGCTCGGCGAGGACCCGACTGCTGTCAGCAAACTATTTCTGATCCAGGAGCTTCGGCAGCGAGCGCCGCAATCGCCGACGGCAGGCGTCGGCGCAATAGACGTGGTCGAGTCTCTTGCGTATGAAGCTGTTAGTGCAGTCGAACTCAAGCGCGTCGTGCTGGCCGAAGCCATTCAAGCCGCGTCAACTGCGGCGCCTGACGAGGCGTTGATGACCCTTCGGCTGATCGAGGATCGCCTGCGTCGCGATTCGTTCCGAATGGTGAGCGAGGACTTGACGAGCCGTCTGGCTGCGGCGGCCGCGCACGCGACGGCGCGCGATCCAGAGGCAGCCCTGAAGTGCGGCGCCCCCTGGCTTGCGGACTACGTCGCCGGCGCCAACAGCGCTTTTGCCCGCGGCGTCATTGAGGGGCTTCGCGATCTTGCCGCCAGGAATCCTTCCACGCTGGGGGTGCTTCGTACCCATCCGGACATCGCGGCGGAAATATTCCGCCTAGAGCCAACCTTCGCCGCGACATATCTTCAGGTCGGCGGCGCAGAGGCGCCGCGTATTCTCGCTGAATGGCTGTCGTCGACGAGGGATTTCGAAACACTCCGGCTTGTCCGCAAATCGGTTCTGCCTTTGCTGGAGGAGCAGCAAAACGAGCAGCTCCTGCCACCACTTTTGCGCGATCTGCGGGCCGAAGATGTTAATGAGACGCTCGCTGTCCTGTTCGGGGTCACTAAAGGGTTTGCTGATCCGAACGTCCAAACGGTGGTCGGCGACCATGTTTCGCACGCGTACCCGGACGCAGTGCGGAGCTGGGCGTCGCGGTCCGCCGCGTGGTCCCCCGGTCTCGCTCGCGTCATTGCCTTGAGCTACCCCCAAAACCGTCAGGGTTTCCACGATTTGCTCGACAATCAAAACCTCGATGGCCAAAAAAAGGCCGAGGTGGTCGCATCTGCAATACGCTGCCAATCTTCCTACGGACATCCTTACTGGCTGCGGGAGATTGTATCAGGTGATGTCCGCCTCATGCGCATCCTATTGCTGAGCGGGCCGGACACGCTGGATGTGGCAGAAAGCGTCCTACCGCTCTTGCTGAACGAGGCCGAGTTGCCGCTCGCCAAGGATGACGACGTGCTTGAAGCCGTTCTCTCGTTCTCGGGGCGGCCGATCTTTTCGCAGTTGATTGACGCAGGCATGCGATCCCTGATTAAGTGCTATCTCGTCGAGGGGAGGGGCTCTGAGGCGATGAGGAGATTTGAGGAGAGTCCCGAAGCGTCTGGGTGGCTGCAAAGCGTACCCGCTTCACGGCTGACCGATTTCGTCGTCAAAGCCTGCTATTCTGGGCAGTTCGCGGTGGCCCGGGCCTGGATGTGGATAGCGCACGCTCCCCGAAGCCTCTATGAGAGACGTTCGTCGGTACTCCCTGACTTATGCGACGCGCTGCTCCGTTTTTCGCACGAGTCCTTTCCACAAGCGATGGAGGACTCGTTCCTGCACGTCCTCAGGCGTTCTACATCGGAAGCAGGCGCTGACGTCCGCCAGTCTCTCGCGGCGAAGATGCTCCGTTTCGGGTTCGATCACGTTAGCTTTCCCCTGGGCGGGGTCGTCGCCGAGACCTTTGCCGATGCATATGCCGCCGCGCTGGAGGAAGACCACCGCTCTTCATCGATCTTCACTGTCCTGTTCGGTTCTTATAATTGGGACCGCGCCAAAGATCTCAGAGTCTCGTTGATCGACGCATTTTTGCGTTCTAACTGGCTTCCCGCCGACCTCGCCATTGCTGCGAACAAGGCCGGCATTCTTCGCAAGACCTTCAAACGGTTGCATCGCCGCTATGGGGGCGACAATTACCTACAGCGGATGGTCCAAGACCTTCGTGGCCGCAACGATCCCAGGTTGATCCCGGTGCGGGAGCAGCTTGACTCCATGAGCAACGCGCCGAATTTCTACGAGGAATGGGACTAACCGCCGCGTCTCGTCGGCATGTCCGAGTTCGACCATGATCATCCCTGAGTCGAGTATCGACGGAGTTCGAGCGACCTTTCGTGCACACCTCCTCTAGGGAACCTAGCTACTTTCCGGCGCAAAATTCAGCTGCTAACTATTTTGTTTTCAGAAGGTAGCCGGGCATCCGCGTGAATGATCGAACTAAATTCACCGATCTG
>PMTT01000206.1 GCA_003167275.1 Bryobacterales bacterium
GGTCCCGTGAAGATCTTCAAGAATGACATGCGGCTGGACATGATCGAAGCCGCCAAGATGGCGAAGGTCGATTACACCGTGCAGGTCTTGTACAACGACCGCCTGCGGCCTACGCGGATCTGGGGCGGCGACATCGTGGAGGCGCATCATGCGGGGGTTCGGGTGGCGGCCAAGACGTACTCGACGCCGACTTTCAAGGACGCCGACATCGTAGTGGCCAACGCCTTTCCGCAGAACTCGCAGGCGTTTCACGGGGGCTTGTGGATTAATTATTCGGTCCGCGACGGGGGCACCGGCGTTTTGATTGTGCAGCATCCACTGGGGCTCGACCCGGTTCACTACCTGAATAATCGGCTGGCCGGACGCAGCGGCGCCACGCAATTCGATTTGACGGCGCGGCGGACTGCCGGCCGTGGCAACACCCGGACCGCGAACATGATCGTCTACACCCAGTACCTGACTCGCAATATGCGGAACATGTACAAGACGGGCACGTTCTTCTACGACAAATGGGAAGATGTGGTGGCGAAGCTGCGGGAACTGCATCCTGGCGACCCGAAGATCGCGGTTTACCCCTATGCGGGAATGCAGCACCAGGAAATCGAGCTGGATGGATAGTGGGGCGGACCCCTTTGTCTGCCGCGTCGAGACTCATCGGGACGCGTTTGGTACGTGCGTCAAGGCTGAACGAAAGGGCGCCAATCATCCCAATTAGTCGGCGTCAGAACCTCGCCGGGCAGATGACGTGCGCCCCGGAAATGCGTCCCGATGAGCCGGGACGCGGCAGACACGAGTGTCCGCGCCACGTAGCGTCTATGAACATTCTTACCCAACTCGCCGTTCTCAGTCTCGCTGCCGCGGCTCTCGCCACTGCCCAGGAAGGCACTGCCGTCTTCCTGCGAGCCTGCGTGCGATGCCACTCTCCCAACAGCGACGCTCACGCGCCGATGCCGGAGGAGATGGCCAAGATCCCTTGGCAGGACGTCCTCAAATCGCTCGAATCCGGCACCATGAAAGCGCAGGGTGCGGCGCTCTCGGCGGACGATCGACGTGCGGTGGCGCGCTATCTGGGCGCAGCCGGGCCCACCGTCCTTCCCCAAATGACGGGCTTCTGCGCAGGCGGCCAGAAGCCCACCAATTCGTCGAAGTCGTGGAACGGATGGGGCGTTGACGATGCCAACACGCGCTTCCAGGCCGCGGCGGACGCGGGGCTCACGGCCGATCAGGTGCCTGCCCTCAAGCTGAAGTGGGCCTTCGGAATGCCCAACGGCACCTCGGCCTATTCCCAGCCGACGGTCTGGGGCGGCCGGATCTTCATCGGCAGCAACGACGGCACCATCTACGCGCTGGACGCCCATTCCGGCTGCATCTACTGGCGATATCAGGCGAAGGCTCTGGTCCGCGCCGCGGCTGTCGTTGGACCCGGACCTCGCGTCTACATCGGCGATCTGGAATCGAATTTCTATGCCCTGGACGGCGACACTGGCAAGTTGGTCTGGCGGAAGAAACTGGACGATCAGCCGTACACGCGCATCACCGGAACCGCCAAGCTGCACGATGGGCGGCTCTACGTGCCGATCGCCTCCCAGGAAGAAAACGCGGGCTCCGTTCCGCAGTACAACTGCTGCCAGTTCCGCGGCAACGTGGTCGCGCTGGACGCCAAGGACGGCAAGGAGATCTGGCGCACTTACACGACGCCCGAGCCCAAGCCGACCAAGGTCAGCAAGACGGGCGTGCAGTTCTATGGGCCTTCCGGCGCCACCATCTGGTCGTCCCCGACCATCGATGGGAAGCGCAGCCTCCTGTATGTGGCCACCGGGAACGGCTACTCCGCGCCCGAGATCCAAACCGCCGACGCGCTGATCGCGCTGGACCTGAAGACCGGGGCCATCCGCTGGTCGAAGCAGGCCATGTCCGACATGTTCAATTGGGACTGCGGACGGCCCGGTGGGAACGGCGGCAACTGCCCGGAAAATCCCGGTGAGGATGTGGACTTCGGCTCGTCCGCCATCCTGGTGCCCCTCGCGAATGGCCACGACATGCTGGTTGCCGGCCAGAAGGCAGGCATCGTTTACGGCTTCGATCCCGACCGGAAAGGCGAGATCGTGTGGCAGACGCGCATCGGAAAGGGCGGCAAACTGGGCGGCATTCTGTGGGGCATGGCGGCGCATGATGGGGTGGTGTTCGCGCCGCTCTCCGATTTCAATCGCGCCGAACCGGCGGCGGGCGGAGGCCTCTTCGCCCTGGATGCGGCCACCGGCAAAGTGGTGTGGCATACGCCGCCGCCCGCGCCCCCGTGCCTCGCGCAGCGCGGTTGCAATGCCGCCCAGATGGCGCCGCCCAGCGCGATCCCCGGCATCGTGTTTTCCCCGTCGATGGATGGGCACATCCGCGCCTTCGCGATGGCCGGCGGCAAGATCGTCTGGGACTACGATGCCGCCCACGAATTCACCACCGTCAACGGCATGCCGGCCAAAGGCGGATCGTTCAGCGCCACCGGGCCCACGGTGGTGGATGGAATACTCTACACTACCTCAGGCTACTCTCAAGGTATGCCGGGCAACGTGCTGCTGGCATTTTCGCTCGTACCGTAATCCGGCCTGAGGAGTTCGACCATGAAGATCGCGACGGTGCTTCTGCTGGCGGCCATTTCTGTGAACCTGGCCCGCGCGGCCAAGACCCTGGATGTTTACGACATCGACGTGGAGGGCGGTAAATCTGTCCTGATCGTGTCGCCATCCGGCGAATCGATGCTGTTCGACGTGGGGTGGCCCGGCAACGATGGCCGGGATTCGGACCGCATCGTCGCGGCCGCGAAGGCGGCGGGCCTGAAGCAGATCGACTACCTGGTGATTTCGCATTACGACATCGATCACCTGGGCGA
>PMTT01000885.1 GCA_003167275.1 Bryobacterales bacterium
AGGTAGGGCGCGGAATCGTGTTCGCCAAAGTCGTGGATCGTGATGATGTTTCTGTGCTTCAGGAAGCCGGTGGTGCCAGCCTCCGAGCGGAACCGGGCCAGCATGCCCGGATCGCTGAATGAGGTCAGAACTTTGATGGCGACATCGCGGCGCACCACGGGGTCCCAGGCCCGATACACGGTCCCGAAGCCACCTTTTCCGATTTCACCTCGGACGAGGTATCTGCCGATCTGCTCCGTCACAGTGATTGCGGTTCATTATACTGCGCCCCGTGTTCTCGAAAGCCGCCATAACCCGCGGAAGGAGAGCACAGGTGAAGAAGCTGCTTGAAAATCCGCCAGCAGGATGGAACCCTGCCCGACGGGCTGCGAAGACCTGATACTACTTCAGCTTGGCGTCGAGTATGGGCTTCATCGCTCCCAATTCCAGGGAGCCGTTGTAGCGCTGGCCATTGATGAAGACGGTGGGAGTGGCTTCCACACCGGCCTTTTCGCCGTCCCCGATGTCGCGCGTAACGGCTTTCTTGGTCTCGGGAGAATCCAGATCCGCCGTGAACCGCTTCATGTCCAGGTGTAAGCCCGCGGCCAGTTCCAGAATGGTGGTCCGCGAGAGCCTCGTGCGATTGGCAAATAGGGCATCGTGCATGGGCCAGAACTTGCCCTGCTGATGCGCCGCCAGCGCCCCGGCGGCTGAGATGGAGGCCTGCGGGTGGGAGTCCAGCGGGAACTGCTTGAAGATCAGCTTCACCTGTTTGGGGTACGCCTTCATCACCGCTTCCAATTGGTGAATGGCCTTCACGCAATACGGGCACTGGAAGTCGGAGAACTCCACCAGCGTAATTCGGGCGTCGGCCGGGCCGATGACGGGGGCGCCGGCCGTCGGGATGGTGACCGGATCGTCCAGCAGCTTCGGCTCGGGTGGATGGGCGAATTTCGAACCCTCCGCGGCGGCAAGAGCGGCGGTTTCGGTCTTGCCTTCCTTGAGGGCGGTCACCATCACCGATGCCAAGCCCTTGCTGTAAGCGCAACCGGGGTCTTCCACGCGGCACTCCGCCACCTTCATGTTGCAGCCGCACGAACAGTCGCGGTTGCGCAGGAGTTTGAGGGCGGCGGCCTTCTTCGCCGGGGTGAGGCCTTCCAAATCGACGGCCGGCAGCGAGGTCGCGGTTTTCCAATCCTGCGCGAAGAGCAAAACGGCGCCCAATAGGAACCAGGCCGGGGCCTGGCGGGCTATGCGGGAGGGGCGGATCATTCCTCCATTGTAGAGTACGGATGAGTCGTGACGAAGGCCGGGCTGTTGCGGATTCCGGCAACGCTGAGGTCCCCGGTGGGGGTTGGGGCGCTGGCAGCGGCAATCCGCCAACCGCAGTTTGGAGCCCGCGTGACGGACATTCTTTGATATCGGACCGTCGTCAGGTAGCCCTTCCTGGTATAATTTCTCAAAATTCGTAAGATGCTGCCCGAAGGATAACCAGTTCCGGCAAAGCAACCTGCGTGTGGCCCTGCCGGTCTGAAAACCCCCGGCGATAAGTTAACGAACTCGTTATCGAAATAAAGGAATCGATCGCATGAAGAGATCTCTACTCGCGCTCCTGTTGTTGACCGTTCCGGTTGCGTTTGGCCAGCAGCCCGGTTCCGTCTCGAATGACGACCACCAGTTGATTCAGCAACTGCTCCAGCGCGTACAGGATCTGGAGGCGGAGGTCCAGCGGCTGAGGGGTGGGGCGCCCCCCACTCCTGCGCCGGTTCCCGCCGTCACAGCGGCTGCCCAGCCGCCTGCGGTCCAAACCCCAGCGCCGCCCGCGGAGCGTAAGCCCGCTGGCATGCCCGCAGATAGCATGGGCGGGATGCACAATATTCCGCTCCCCGTGACCGAGGGGCTGCAGTTTCGCGGCTTCTCGGACATCGGCTTTACCGATAGCGACCAGAAGGGCGCTCACAGCACCTTCACCCAGGGCTCGTTCAACCTCTTCATGACCAGCAAGCTCTCCGACCGCGTGAGCGTGCTGGCCGAACTGTTGTTCGAGTACGACCCCACCAACGCGATCCATACCGACCTCGAACGGATGCTCATCAACTACACCGTGAACGACTACCTGAACTTCACGGGGGGACGTTTTCACACTTCGATCGGGTACTACAATACCGCTTATCACCACGCCACCTGGCTTCTGACCACGGTCAACCGGCCCTTCCTGTTCTCATTCGAAGATCAGGGCGGAATTCTCCCGACGCACAATGTCGGCGTGGCGGCCAATGGGCTGATCCCCTCCGGCCCTCTCGGCCTTCATTGGGTCGCCGAGATGGGCAACGGACGCACTTCGCACTCGGTCTCGGGCGCCGTGGCCGAACCGGTGCAGATCATGCAGGATGAGAACAGCCGGAAGTCGTTCAATTTCGCGGCATTCTCCCGGCCGGTCGGGGTGCCCGGCCTCCAGAGCGGATTCTCGGTGTATGCCGACCGCCTTTATCCGACGGTCGGGCCGAAAGTCGCCGAGACGATTTGGGACGCTTACGTTACTTACCATCCTTCCGGGTTCGAGTTCACCAATGAAGCACTGGTAATGCGTCACGCCATAGAGGGATCGAGCCAAGTCTTCCACAACACCGGATTCTATTCGATCCTTTCCAAGAACTTCGGCAAGTATCGGCCCTACTTTTCCTACGAATACCTGAATATCGCGCGCAATGAGCCGGTGTGGGGGAGCGTCGGCCTCCGGCACGGACCGTCCACCGGCCTGCGCTACGACTTCAACGAGTCCGTGGCCTTCAAGCTGGAGTATTTTCGGCTGATGCGCCGGGGGATCGTGGATGTGAACGGTATTCGCACGCAGATCGCGTTCACTTTCTGACGTGGCGGCGCCGCCTTGCCGCAGGTGGACCGAACCTGGATTTTGGGGGTCGGACGTCTGGGCGAAAACATCCAGGAATGTACTTTTGACTGGGTAAAAAGTACTCTTACTAACTATCGTTATCTAGGGTTTACTTAGGGTTGGCGATGGTAGACCGATTGCTAAAGGATAGCCAAATCATAACTACTCTTCCAATCCGCTCCAGCGCATTCAGCACCTCCTCGGGAAGAGGCCATGGAGAATAGCATGGATTTAACAGCGACGGACCGCCGCCGGAATCGGCGATACGACTTACGGCTTCCTCTTCACTACCAGGTCGCGGAAAAGGGCGCCCTGCCCCGTACGGGATCGGGTAATACTTGTGACTTGAGTTCCAGCGGTCTGAGCTTCCGTTGCCGGAGGCCGCTGCCCATTGGCGCTCACATCGAAATGTCCGTGGAGTGGCCATCGAAGTATGGCGATCTGTACCCCATCGAGCTGCTAGTCACGGGTTTCGTGGCGCGCAGCGTGGGTGGAAAGATCGGAGTGCGGGTGACCTCCCGAAAATTCCGCGTGGACTCCGTACTGGAACAGCCCTATCGCGCGACCGCCTGACCCCCGTGGGGTATGCTTTAGCTTGCCAGGGCACGCTTTAGCGTGTTTATGGGCCTACCGGGCCGGGATAGGGCTCATCCTCGGGGGCCGGATCGGGGTCCGGTGGTGGGTGAGGCGGTTCTGGGTCGGAGGCCGGCACCGGGCTGGAGTCTGCGCCAGCCGCGCGGATCACGGCGCGTGCCGATCCGGCCGATACGCCCCGGCCGACATCCGAAAGAGTCACCTCGCACTCGCAGCAGTCGCTGCAGCGGAGGCACTTCTCGCAGAGATGATTGTCGCACGCATCCTTGGTGCAGCGGGCGCAAATTCGGGTGGATTCCTCTCCACAAATACTACACATGAAAGGCATGAGGGGGATTACTTCTTCCTTACCGGTTTAGGGGTTACCTGGGTCACGATGGCGCGGCAACGTTGGGCTTCGTGGTCCATCACTTCCAAGTCCCGTTCTCGCTGGACGGCCAGCTCGACAATGTATCTCTGAAAGCGTTCACGGTTAGCGCCGTTCTCGGCCTCCAGGCTGGCCAAAGCCACAGCCTCCGCAGGCCCCTGGTACTTTCGAATTCCCTCCTGGAGAGAGCTCAGCATAGTTTCCAGACCGTTCATACGCAGGAACAGTTCCATCGAGGCGGAAAGCTTCTGGGGGCTCGCGGCGAGCATCCTGGCGCCCTCAGCCAACGCCCTGGCCTGAACCTTGGACGATTGCAATTGAGCCAGGTAGGTGTCCGAAGCGCCCTTCTCCACCCAGGCATAGACGTCGATTTTTTCCAGCATCGGCAGCAACCGCTCGGCGTGTGCGCCGATTGCCTGCAAGGTTCCCGCGATCTCCCAATCGGTCTCGAGACCCGTGACCTGCTTCTGGGTCGGCGCCTGGGCGTACACCGCCGCAGTGAACAGGAAAAGCGCCAGTCCCCTCAGTCCCCAATGGTGAGCCACTCTCCCAATCTATCACGGGGCGGTGGGGGCCCTCCTGCAGTACCTCAGATCGGCAGCGTTGAAAATGGAATCGAAGATACAAACCAAAGCGTTCCGCGTTCAGCCGCCACGTGGTTTAGCTGAGTGCTGAACGCTGAAAGCTTTTGAAGAAGCAGGCGATCCCCATGACGGGGATCGCCCGAAACGACGTGCTGCGGGAAAGTAAGAATCTAGTGTCCGCCCGGCGGCGTGGTAGGAGCGCCGGGAGCAGTAGTAGGAGCGCCAGGCGTACCGGTGCCGCCCTTGCCTTTGTCGCCTTGCGCACCGACGGGAACCCCGCCCGGTCCGCTCACTCCGCCGCTGGCCCTTTGGCCCCTCAGGATCTGCCAAAATGTGTCGCGAGCCAGTCTGAAGCCGGCTTGTATGATGCCGTCTTTGTCCGGCTTCGCGGCGGCCAGTTGCTGATTGCGGAATACCGTAATGTATTCCCCCGGATTCAGCCGCACAGGGGTGCCTGCGGCAGTCCGATTCTGGACGTCCACGAGCCCCTCTTCCACGGTCACCAGAGTAGTGCCGTCAACGTCTTCCACATTGACGTCGAAAACCGTGCCGCGAACGGAAATTACGGCTGTCGGGCTCGAAACTTCGTTGTGATTGATTTTGCCCGGGGGGTGCTGGATGTAAACTTTCACGCGGCCCAGCACGATGTTCAGCAGATCTTTCCAGTTGGCCAAAGTTGGGCGGAACACCACCCGGGCATCGTTGAAGACCTCGAACGTGCTGCCATCCGAAACCTCGAATAAGGCATAGCCATCCGGGCCCGTGACAATCACCTGCTGCGGCTTGACTGCCATTCCAGTGGACAAGATTTGCTCGCCGCGGGAGTCAGTCATCACGGATACACGGCCAGTCTGGGCGAGAACAGTCGCCGTGGCATCCTGAGCCCGAAGCGGGGCCAGGCACACCACGACTGCTGCCGCGATCAGCAGCATACGCACAGTCCGCAAGAGCGTTAAGCGCAGGAGCATACCAACCGTTTTCAGGACTTAAGCGTCTGAAACCTATAGTCCGATGCCAGAACTTCTCAAGTCTAGCACCAAACATGCATGGCAAGCAGGGGGCCGAAATTAAAATTTGCTTACAAAGTGCCCAGATTCAGCGGTTTGTTGGGTTCGCCCGAACCAGAAATGGGTTAAAATGGAACACGGCTGTGTGTCATAAAGGAACAGTGCGCGTCTCAATTGGTTTCCTCATCCTCGTGCTGGGCGGCGTGGTCCCGGCTTCCTCTCAGACGCCCACTCAGCCGCAGCCACTCTGGCGGCGGCTCGGCAGCTCCTCGGTCGAACTGATGCTCGCGGCTCCGGCGACCGGGCCGGTGGATCAAGTCTGGTTTTCGGCCGACGGTGTGCTTTACGCCAAGACGCGTGCCGGTAAGGTGTTTGAGACCAGCGACTTCGAAAACTGGACGCCGGCCGCCCAACCCCCCGACCCCACCCCGGTGGACAACGTGGCGGTTCCTCGTCTGCCCGAAGCAGGGATCCAGGTCGTGACCTTGTCGGGTAGCCAGTCGAGTATCTATGCCTTGGGGCGCCAGTTGTTTCGTTCCATGGATGGCGGCCATTCCTGGGACAGCCTCACCGCATACGGCTCTCAGGTGGTGATTGGGCCCGGGCAGCATAGCGTGGCGATTTCGCCTCTCAACCCCGACCAACTGGTGGTAGCCAATGACTTTGGGGTTTGGCGATCCATGGATGGCGGGCTCTCGTGGAGCGGCTTGAACCAGCTTCTGCCGGCTCTCTACGTGCGGCGGATTCTGGCCACCCCGGGCAGCGCGGGCGGTCTCCAGGTGCAAATCAAGGGCGGCGCTGTTCTGGAGTTGCAACCAGGCGGCTCCGTCTGGTATCGCGTACCAAGCCAAGACAGTGAAGTGGTGCTACGGGAACGGTTTGCGGCAAGTCTGCGAGATGAGATTCGGGGCGTAGAGATTACGGCCGCGGCGAGCTCGGGGGACGGCAATACGGTTTATGCCGGTGCTTCCGACGGCCGGATCTGGGTTTCGATCGATCGCGGCCCCATTAATATGGTGCGCGAGAAAAGCCCCGGTAGCCGGGTGGAACGCATTTATGTGGATCCCACCGAGCCCAGGGTGGCGCTGGCGGCGCTCAGCGGGAAGGGGCCTCATGTCCTTCGCACGACCAACTTCGGCACGGGCTACTTCTGGGACCCCCTGGACGGTACGAGTCTCCCCCCGGATGCCGCAGCCCACGGCATTACGGCAGACCGGCAAACCGGGGCGGTCTACGTGGCGACCGATAAGGGTGTCTTTTGGGGGCGGACCGATCTCGAAAACGCCAGCCCCGCACCGGTGAACTGGACCAACCTTTCGGCTTCCTTGCCCGACGCGCCCGCCACCGACGTCCGGCTGGATCCGGCGCGAGTTCAGCTTTACGCCGCCCTCGATGGCTACGGCGTTTACGCCACTGCGGCGCCCGTGCGTACCGTCCGGATCGTCAATACTGCCGATTTCAGCACTCGGGCGGCGGCTCCCGGTTCGTTGCTCAGCGTGATTGGTGGCCGCGTGAGTTCAGCCCGTGGCGGCAACCTGGATTATCCGGTGCTCCAGGTTTTGGGCAACGATTCCCAGATCCAGGTGCCGTTTGGAGCCGTGGGCCCGAGCGTAAACCTGTCGCTCCAGACGGCCAACGGCCCGGTGACCCGCGAACTACCGGTACAGCCGGTTTCCCCGGCGATTATGGTGGGCCTCGACGGGGTTCCCATGCTGTGGGATGCCGACAGCGGATTGCCGCTGGACGTCCGAAATGGGGCGCACTCGAACGGCCGCCTGCAGATCTGGGCGACCGGGCTGGGAAAGGTCCGCCCCGACTGGCCCACGGGTGTCTATGCTCCGCTGGAGAACGTCCCGGAGGTCGTGGCTCCCGTTCGCGTCTACTTGGATGGCTCCCCGATTCAGGTCACGCGCGCGACCCTGCTCCCTGGGTACATCGGTTTCTACCTGATTGAAGCGCAACTGCCTTCGATCAACAATGCGGGGACGGCGGATCTCTACATCAGCGCCGGCGGCCAGGAGAGCAATCACGTGCAGATGGTGATCGACCGGTAGCACGGGTCGAAAACTGGGGACAGACACCAGTTTCGACCCGTGTTACGTGTCCAGCACTTCCCGCACTTTTCGCGCGAACTCAGAGGGGGTGAACGGCTTTTGAAGAAACGCCGCGCCATTCTCGACACCCTCCTTGAGAATCACATCCTGCGTGTGTCCGGACATGAACAGCACTTTCAAGCCGGGCCTGAGCTTGAGGGCCCCTTCAGCCAGTTCTCGTCCGCCCAGTCTGGGCATGACCACATCGGTGACCAGCACATCGATTGGCCCCTGGCGGCTTTCACACAACGCCAGTCCTTCGCGGCCGTTGCGGGCTTCCAGCACCACGTACCCCCTGGCCTCCAGGATCTTTCGGGCCAGCAGGCGGACCGCGTCTTCATCCTCCACCAGCAGAACAATTTCGGAGCCCTTCGGCGCCATGGCCAGGCCCCCATGCTCCAGTGCCCTGTGGTCCGACGGCTCGGTCACCGCCGGCAGGAAGATCCGGAAGGTCGTCCCACGGCCCAGTTCAGACTCGCAGCGAATCGCTCCGCCGCTCTGCTCGACGATTCCCAGGACTGTGGCCAGCCCCAGTCCGGTTCCTTTGCCGGTTTCCTTGGTGGTGAAGAATGGCTCAAAGATGTGAGCCTGCATGTCCGCATCCATGCCGACCCCGGTGTCGGCGACAGACAGCACCACGTAGCGGCCGGGCGCCAGGTCCTGTTCGGGTGCCTGGGCGTCCGTGAGAGTCACGTTGGCCGTTTGAATGGTCAGCGTACCGGCGTGCAGCATCGCGTCTCTCGCGTTCAAGGTAAGGTTCATGATGGCGCGGCCAATCTCGCCCGGGTCGGCCCTCACCTGCCAGAGGCCGGGAGCACACTCGATAGCCAGGTGGATCTGCTCACCGACCAGGCGCCCCAGCATCCTGTCGAAATCCGACACGATCAGATTCAGATCGAGCACCTTGGGTTGCAGCACCTGGCGCCGGCTGAAGGCCAGCAACTGTTGCGTCAGGGAGGCGGCCCGATCTCCCGCGGCCTTGATTTCCAGCACCTGTTCGATGGCTTCCCGGTTGCCGGCCAGGGTCTCCAGAAGAAAACAGCTATAGCCGAGAATGGCCGTGAGCAGGTTGTTGAAGTCGTGGGCGATGCCGCCGGCGAGCCTCCCGATCGCCTCCATTTTCTGTGCCTGGCGAAGATGCTCCTCCCCCTTCCGGAGAGCCTTCTCGGCGTTTTTTTGCTCGGTAACGTCGTCCACCGCCAGCAGCACCATATTCAGATGATCGATGCGGCACCCTCCCAGCACCAGGAACCGGTGTCCGACCACGGGAAAGTCCAGCTCGATTTCGAGCTCCGGAAACGAAACGCCGCGGCTCACCAATTGTTCCAGAGAATCCCGCAGCCCCGGGATGTCCCAATGGCCATTCAACAGCGAGAAAATAATCCGGCCCTCGGCGTCCGGAGGCGACACATGAAACGCCCGGCAGAAAGCCCGGTTCGCCATCTTGATCCGCAACTCCGTATCGAGCACCAGCAGGGGCTGCCGCACGGTCTCAACGATGGACATGGCGAAGTCGCGAGTCTTGGACAGCGCCGCGTTCTTGGCCTGCAGTTCGTCGTTGACCGTGATCAATTCTTCGTTGGTGGATTGCAACTCTTCCTTGGCGGTCTCCAGTTCCTCGTTGAGGCTTTGCAGTTCCTCGTTGGTTGATAGCGCCTCCTCGGTGCTGTTCTGGCTTTCCTCCCGGGACGTCTGGTGCTCCTCGATCATCGACAGAAACCGGGCCCTCGCGTCCGCCAGTTCCTGCTTCAGCCGGGCGATTTGACGATCGCGTGGATCGCCGCTTCCGCCGGCTGGAGCGTTCCTGTCCGGCGCTTCGGTCTCGCGCCGATCGGAATCGGGCGCCGGCTCGAAAAGCACCAGGACGGACCGCTTTTGCCTGGTGTGCAGCGGCATCGCCTCCACGTTCAGGTCGGCGGGTTTCCCATCGTGCTCGAACCGGATGCGGTCCTGCCGCGCTGGTTCCCCGGTCTTTTGAACCTGATGGACCAGTTTCTCCACTTCGAGGAAGAGTCCGGTCTCGGGGATCAGCTTCAGGAGACTAAAGCTGGCTTTTCCCACTGGCAGCGCGAGGTACGGACCAGCCTTGCCCCGAATCTCCAGCACCTCCAGGTCCTCGTCCACCACAACCCCGGCCGGGCTGTACCTGGTGAGGAGGACGCGATCCACCTCTTTTCGCACGTCCCCGCTGTCCCACAAATCCGCGGCCGACAGCGGGGCGGCTTTGCCTCCCGGCGAACGCAACCCCACAGCCCCGGCGTGAAACGGGTGCGGATTCCTGGCCGATTCCCGCTTGGCATAGATCCTGTGCTCGCGGTCCACTATCGCAAAAAGGTCGCCGAACGACGCTGTTTCCGAGGCCCCCAACATCAGAAATCCGGTCGGCTTGAGGGCGTAGTGAAATAGCGGGATGATGTTCTTCTGCACGCCCGCCAGGTAGATCAGCACGTTGCGGCAACTGATCAGGTCCAGCTTGGAAAACGGCGGATCGTCGATCAGATTGTGCCGCGTGAAGACGCACATTTCGCGCAGGTTCCTATTGACCTGGTAGCCGCCCTCGATCCGCGTGAAATATTTGCTCAGGCGTTCCTGGCTCATGTCCGCCGCAATGTTCTCCAGGTACTTGCCGGCGCGGGCCTTTTCGATGGACGGCAGGCTGATGTCCGATGCAAAGATCTGCACCGGAAACGCCGCGCCCGCCGCGGTCAGATACTCCTGTAACGCGATGGCCATGGAAAAACCCTCTTCTCCCGTGGCGCAACCGGCCACCCAGACACGGATGGTATCGGTCGCCGGCCGGCCCTGCAGGATCCGGGGGAAGACGAGGTTCTTCAAGCTCTCAAAGGTTTCCGGATCGCGGAAAAAGCTGGTGACGCTAATGAGCAGATCCCGCTGGAGCGCCGCCACTTCCTCCGGATCGCTTTCCAACCGGTCGGCATACTCTTCCAGGCTGTCGCTATTGCGCAAAGCCAGGCGGCGCAGGATGCGGCGCTTGACGGTCTTCTCCCGGTAGAGCGAAAAATCAATGCCTGTGGCGCCGCGCAGAGTCGTCAGGATAGTCCCGAACCGCTCTTCGTCGCCGGCCGGGATTCGCTCGCGCTCCACAGGGGCGGCATCGGCGATATACGGGTGGCGGCCGATGCGCACCAGTTCCGCCGCGATCCGATTGGGCGGCAGGATGAAATCCACACAGCCGGTGGCCACCGCGGCCTGCGGCATGGTGGAGAACTTTGCCGTCGACTGATCCTGTGCAAAGGTCACGCCCCCGGCGGCCTTCACGGCTTCCACGCCTGCCGAACCGTCGGTGCCGGCGCCGGAGAGGATCACGGCGATGGCCCGGCTCCCGCAGTCGTCGGCCAATGACCGCAGGAACCGGTCGATGGGCATGTGTACGGCCGCCGATTGCGTACGGGGGGAGAGTCTCAGCGCTCCGCCTGCGATGGTGAGGTCGGCGTTAGCCGGCATGACGTACACATGGTCGGCTTCGACCGGCATGCCGTCGGTGGCCTCTGTGACTGGCATGACAGTGGCCCGCGCCAGAATCTCCGCCAGCATNNCTCCAACCCGCCCGCGGATCCCCCAATGCCGACCACCGGGACCGATGCCCTCGCGCGGCCCGGTTCGCTCGTTTCCTCGGAAAAGGCAGAACGGCCCTCGGTTTCGGCGTCCGGCCGGATATTGCCAGCCATTGGATTATCATCCATGAGACCCCATTTTAGCGCCCATTCAAGGATTGGATCGCACAGGCATTCCGTTCGTAACCCCATTTGCCACTAAAGTGCAAGAACACGCGGGAATGAATACCGCCTTAACCGCGTTCCAGGACTTGGCCGCACTGCGCCACCAGAAGGGAATCTCCCTGCACCAGATCGGGGAGATCACCAAGATCTGCATTCGCTATCTCGAAGCCATCGAGGGCGGCCAGTTCAGCAAGCTGCCGGGCGGCTTTTATAACGTTAGTTATATTCGCCAGTATGCTCGAGCCATCGAGGCCAGTGAGGAAGAACTTCTGGAGTGCTATCTTCGGTCTGCTTCCATCAGTTGACAGCCGCCACACTGTCCTTTATCTGTGGTGCAAGGTTAGCGTCGAAATGTGACCTTGGGGGATTAGAAAAAACTCTCGTGCTGGTAATTATTACCGGGAAAACAAAGGCTGCAGCTCGATGATATCGAATAGATTACCGCGCCAATTCACGTGCTCACTGGGAATCGGCTACTCCGCGAATAGTGCGAATTCGGAAAGTACGGGGCTGGCGGATGCCTGAGTGACGCGGAGACGCAACCGCGCCGCCGTCACCGGATGTTCCAGGCGGATTAAGCGGCGGGGACCGATGCTGGTGGCGGATGCGACAGGCTCCCACGCTCCGGAATTCCAACGCTCCACCGAGAACGCGTCGATGCGCTGGCCGAAGCGTATGCCCTCCGCGACGCGGATCACGCTGAATGTCGTGGCATAGCCGAGATCGATGGTCACCTCGGGAGTCAGCACGGAATCGTCCGTGGCCCAGTAGGTGTCCGGGCGGCCGTCTACGAGATTGGCCGGGCCGTAGAGGCGCAGGTGACTGCGTGTGTTGGACGCTTTCAGGTTGCCTCGCGCGGCCAGATTCTTGCCAAAGGTCGCCCGGCGGTAGTCGCCGAACGCCTTGAGCGAGGCCAGGTCCTCCTTCTGCAGCAGTCCTTCGCGATTCGGCGGGACGTTCAGGAGAAGGTTCGCGCCTCGGCCCACCGATTTGTAAAACAGGTCGATGAGTTGGGCGGGCGTCTTGACCCTGGCGTTTTCCCGTTCGTGCCAGAACCAGCCGGGACGGATGGAGACGTCGCATTCGGCGGGCAGCCACTTCGTGCCGTGGCGGTGGCCGGCGGGCGATTCCTTGTCTCGCACGTCGCCGGGCGAGGCCGCGCCGCCGTCCATGCCGACCGGGTCGTAGGCGGCCCAACAGGGATCTCCCGCGATGCCCCTTTCATTGCCCACCCAGCGCACATCGGGGCCGACGTCGCTGAAAATGACCGCGTCGGGCTGCAAGGAGCGCACCAGGTCCCAGGTCTGCGGCCAGCCGTAGTACGTGCGCTTGTCGATGGTGCGCTTCTCTCTCGCGCCGCCGTAGAAGCCATCGCCGCCGTTGGCGCCATCGTGCCACACCTCGAAGATCGGGCCGTAGTTCGTGAGCAGTTCGGTAAGTTGGCGGCGGTAGATCTCCAGGTACTGCGGCGTGCCGTAGTGCGCGCTGTTGCGGTCCCAGGGAGAGAGGTAGACGCCGAACTTCAAATTGTGGCGTCGAGCGGCATCGGCGAGGTCGCGGACCACGTCGCCCTTACCGGATCGCCAGGAACTGTTGCGCACGGAGTGGTCGGTGGTGGCAGTGGGCCAGAGGCAGAAGCCGTCGTGGTGCTTCGCCGTGAGGATCACGCCCCGCATGCCGGCATCGGCCAGGCCCGAGACGATGGCGTCGGCATCGAAGGCGGTGGGGTTGAACAGGTTGGGGTCTTCGTCGCCATAGCCCCATTCCTTGTCGGTGAAGGTGTTCACGGTGAAGTG
>PMTT01000956.1:0-2728 GCA_003167275.1 Bryobacterales bacterium
GCGGGCTTGCTCCTCGCCACCACCCGCGTCCGCCTGACCGACATCCCGGACGCCTTACCGGACGAACTCCCGCACTCCCGCTCGCTCGATCTCGAAACCTGGATCCCTCCGACGGCGCCCGTTACCTCGCCCATCTCGGCGTACGCGGTCCCGAGGACGAACTCCGCGCAGCATCGAAGGCTTACGACAATCACGCCATCGCCCTCACCCTGCTCGGCACCTACCTGGTCACGTTCTGCGATTCCGACATCCGTCGGCGCACCGATATCAGGGAACTCCAGGTAGACGAAACCAAACCCGGCCGACACGCGAACAAGGTGATGGCGAGTTACGCCCGAATGTACGAAGGTCAACCCGAGCTCGACATCTTACGAGCCCTGGGATACTTCGACCGTCCCGCCGAACCGGAAGCCTTGAAGCTGGTCCTGCCCGCCATGGAGGACCGCAAATATCGAGCCGCCCTCAAGCGCCTATGCGACGCCCGACTCATCCTGACCAAGGACTCCACACATCCGCTCGACTGCCACCCGCTGGTCCGGGAGCACTTCGCCACGGACGCAACCCCCGAAGGCCACGCGTGGCTCTACGAGCACTACCAGCAGCGGTCACCTCAACTGACCAACTCGATAGAGGAGATGACTCCGCTCTTCTACGCCGTTTATCACGGTTGCCAGGCCGGTCGCCACCAAGCCGCGCTCGACGACGTCTACCGCAAACGCATTCTCCGCGGTCAGGAGTACCTTTGGAGAAGGCTTGGCTCGCTTGGAACTACTTTATCCTTGATCGCAAACTTCTTCGAGGTACCGTGAAGCCAGCCAATTGCGGCCCTCTCGCTGGTTGATCGATCCTGGATAATGAACCAGGCTGGATCCACCCTCCGTGGGCTTGGTCGGCTGACTGAGGCGATCAAGCCGATGACTGAAGGAGCCGCAGACGCTGCGGACATGGAGCATTGGACGGATACGGCCAGACGCCTCTCCAATCTCAGCGGTCTTCACCTCGCTCTCGGCAACTTGCCAGACGCCGTCGGCACAGCCCGACGAGCCGTCGAATTCGCCGACCGGAGCAGCGACGACGTCCAGCGATTCAAGAGACGCGCCAACCTCGCTGACGCCCTCCATCAGTCCCGTGAGTTCGCCGAGGCCACGCAGCTATTCGCAGAGGCTGAGCAGATCAAGAAGAAAGCTAAATCCACAGAACAACTCCTCGACTCGATCCAAGGCTACCGGTACTGCGACCTTCTGCTCGGTCGGGGCGAGGTTGCGGAAGTCCTCCGCCGGGCGTCTGAAACAATCCGCAAAGGCGAAGGCCCTTATGCGCTCCTTGAGATCGGCCTCGACCACCTTTCCTTAGGCCGAGCCCACCCCCCAGACTCCTACGAAGCCGCCCACCACCTCGACCAGGCCGTCGACTTCCTCCGCCGGGCGGGGCAACTCCAGTACCTGCCGCTCGCCCTGCTCGCCCGCGGCACGCTTCAAGATCTCGACGAAGTCTTCCGCATCGCCACCCGATCCGGCATGCGTCTCCACCTCACCGACTACCACCTCGCCTCCGCCCGACTCGCCCTTCGCGACGGCGACCGTCCCAAAGCCCTCGACCATTTCACCAAGGCCGACACCCTAGTCCAGGAGACCGGCTACCATCGCCGCGACCCCGAACTCGCCCACCCTCCGCGCCGCCCTGACGATCACGCCCGACCCCACAAAATAACCCCTTTCCTCTCCGCCACTTACCCTCCCCTATTTCAGACTCCATCCCCACCCCATGCTATCTCTGAATCAGAGGCCAACCACTTATGCCCAATCCCCCAAAAGCCGTCGATCCACGAGACATCCCAAACCTGCCCTCCCCATCCACTACGGTGACCCATCTTTGCCAGAGCAGCCTCAAGATGCGTCACAAAATTTCCAAAATAGTCCGCAACCAACACAAACCAAGCGGCTTAGAAAACGCACAAATCACATGACCTCTCCTCTGAAGATACGTCACACGGGCCTACCGCCCACGTGGCGCAGACACTCCTGTCTGCCGCGTCGAGAGTCGTCTCGACGTTTTTCGAGTTGCCCGTCAGATCCGGGACCAGGGTGGGGCGCTGCCTGCAGGCAATCTGTGACCGTTCACCCCGAACCGTTCTGCGCCTCCCCGAAGTTATCCAAAGTAACTTGCGCCCGCCACCCGCCTTGGTGTCAACTGCTAGTGTGAAGCTGGGATTTCTGATTTCGATTTTCTGCGTGAGCAGCGGCCACGCGCAGCAATACGACGTCAGCGGGCTGCTCGGGTACGGGGTCTACCGCGACGTCAGAATCAACTCGGCGGACGGAACCGCTACGGCGGGAATCCGCAATCGCTTTACGGCCGGCGCCCTGATTGGAGAGGACCTTTACTCCCACATTTCGGGCGAGATCCGCTACCTGTACCACGATGGCGATCCTTTCCTTTCCACGGGCAGCGTTCGAGGGAACATCCAGGGGCAATCGCACACCTTCAACTACGACGCCCTTTTCCACGTTTACGATCGCGACCGGAGATTCCGGCCGTTTGTGGCCATAGGGATCGGCGGCAAGTACTATCGGACCAGCGGGCCGGCGCCCGTTCCGCAGCCGCTCCCGCAGATCGCCAGTCTGGTGATGGTGAACCAGTGGCAGTTCGTGACGGACGTCGGGTTTGGATTCAAGTATCGGCTGCGCAACCATTTAATGATGCGCGGGGACTTTCGGGACTACATCAC
>PMTT01000956.1:2747-5953 GCA_003167275.1 Bryobacterales bacterium
GCGGAGACGCGGAGTCGCGGAGATCGGAACGCGGAGAACCCAAAACCTCTCTTTATCTTCTTCTCCGCGTTCCGATCTCAGCGTCTTCGCGTCTCCGCGTCCAAGTCCCAAAGCCGGTTGACTGGATGAATGTTGCCGAATTCGATTATCAGCTTCCCGAGGAACTGATCGCCCAGCAACCCCTGGCGGATCGAAGCGCCTCCCGCATGCTGGTGCTCTATCGCGCGGAGAACCGGTGGGAAGACCGCCAGTTTCGCGAGTTCCCGTCGTTTCTGCGGCCCGGAGATTGCCTGGTGCTCAACGATTCGCGGGTCTTTCCCGCCCGTCTGCTGGGACATCGGTCGGGGGTGCGGTCGCTGCCCATTGGGAAGGGCAATCCCAAGCGCCACGAGTACCTGAGTGGTGAGGTGGAGGTCTTCCTGCTCCGGCCCGTGAGTCCGGACGGCAAAGACTGGGAGGCGCTGGTACGGCCGGGCCGCAAGATGCGGGTGGGCGAGCGCATCCGATTTCGGGCGCAACCCGCTCCGGCCACCCCGCCCGACGCCATTCCCGCGCGGCCTGACGGCCTGGAAGCGGAGATCGTCGCGCGCGGCGAATTCGGCGAGCGCACGGTTCGCTTCAATTGTGAAGGCGATCTGTTCGAGGAGTTCGAGAAGGTCGGGCACATCCCGCTGCCGCCCTACATCAAACGCCCCGACCTGGCGGCGGACCGCGAGCGCTACCAGACCGTGTTCGCTCGCGAGAAGGGGTCGGTGGCGGCCCCCACCGCGGGTCTGCATTTCACGGGCGAAGTCCTGGACGAATGCCGCGCCCAGGGGGCGGATGTGGCGTATGTCACGCTGCACGTCGGGCTGGGTACCTTCCAGCCGCTGCACGACGAGCAGGTGGAGCGGGCCCGGCTGCATCGGGAGAGCTACCGGATCACGGAAGAGAATGCGGCCAGGATCCGCGCCGCCATCCGGGTGGTGGCCGTGGGGACCACCAGCATGCGGACCATCGAGACCGTTTGGCGCTCGGGCCAGCTCTCGGGCGAGACCGATATCTTCCTCTATCCGGGGTGTGAGTTCCGCGCGGCGGGCGCCCTGCTCACCAATTTTCATCTGCCGCGCACCAGCCTGCTGCTGTTGGTCGCGGCCTTCGCCGGGACGGAACTCACGCTGGCTGCCTATCGGCACGCGGTGGAAGCCCGGTACCGGTTCTATTCGTATGGCGATTGTATGCTGATCGTGTAGAGCGGCCAAATTGTTCGCCCATCGGGCCTAACGATTTCCGGCCTTTCCGCCGATAAGACATTCGGTACGTGATTTCGGCAACTACATGATCGCAATTATCGGAATTCTCATTGTGTTCGGAGCCATTGCCGGTGGCTACCTGATGGAACACGGCAAGCTCCTGGTGCTGCTGCAGCCAGCGGAGTTGGTGATTATCTTTGGCGCCGCGGTTGGGACGGTCGTGATTGCCAATCCACTGCCCACCCTGATGCGCATTGTCGGCGGACTCGTCGGGGTGTTTACGGGGGGCGCCTTCACTAAGGCGTTCTACGTCGACAACCTGAAGATGCTGTTCGAGCTCTTCAACCATGCTCGCAAGGCCGGCACGGCGAAGCTGGAGGAGGATGTGGATAACCCGTCGAAGAGTCCGATTTTCTCGAAGTATCCCAAATTCCTGAAGTCCCATCACGCACTGCACTTTCTGTGCGATACCTTGCGGATGGCGGTCTCGGGCGGCGTGGATCCCATGGATATGGACCAGATGATGGAGGTCGACATGGAGGTTCACCATCGGGAGTCGCAGGAGCCGATTGCCGCGCTGTCGACGATGGCGGATTCGCTTCCTGGCTTGGGAATCGTGGCCGCGGTGTTAGGCGTGGTGATCACGATGGGAGCGCTGGGCGGCCCCAAGGAGGAGATCGGCCACCGCGTGGCGGCGGCCCTGGTCGGAACGTTCCTGGGAATCCTGCTCTGTTATGGGCTGTTTGGACCGCTGGCAGCGGCCATGAGCAAGGAAAATGACGCCGAAGGTCACTATTTCGGCTTCCTGCGAATGGCGGCGCTGGGCTTTGTGAAGGGCTTGGCCCCGATCCTGGCTGTGGAACTGGCGCGGCGCGCCATCCCGACCAGCGTGCGGCCGACATTTCAGGAAATGGAGGCGGCCTGCCGTGGCGGCGCGAAGGTCGCTTCGCAGGCGGCATAGCTATGGCGGAAGAGTCTGATGCTCCGCGGCCGATTTTTGTCATCCGCAAGCGCAAGGCGGGCCACGCCGGCCACCACGGGGGTGCCTGGAAGGTGGCCTACGCGGATTTCGTCACCGCCATGATGGCGCTCTTCATCGTGCTCTGGCTGATGGGCGCCGACAAAGAGGTGCAGCAAGAGATCAGCGCCTTTTTCAACAATCCGTCTGGCCCGGGAAAGCTGACCGGGACGGCGGCGGCGGGACTCGGCAATGCTCTTGAAGTGCCCAAAGAGGACATGAAAAAGTTGGCGGAGAAGATCCAGCAGGCCCTCTTGACCGTACCGAATTTCCGCAATCTGAAGGACCATGTGGAGATTACGATTACGTCCGACGGCCTGCGCATCGAGTTGCTCGAGACCGAAGCGGGAATCTTCTTCGAGTCCGGCAGGCCCCTGCCTACCTCGACTGGCTCGGAACTGTTGGTGCGGCTCGCGGGAGAACTGGGCAAGCTGCCCAACAATGTGCTGATCGAAGGTCACACCGATGCCAAGCCGTTCTCGCGCGGCGATGATTCCTATTCCAACTGGGAACTCTCAGCCGACCGCGCCAATTCCGCGCGCAAGCTCATGCAGGCGAACGGCCTCCGTCCGGAACAGGTGGTCCAGGTGCGAGGTTTTGCCGACCGCCAGTTGCGCCACCCTGAAGACCCAGCGGCCGCCTCCAATCGCCGGATCTCGGTGATCGTCCAGTACCTCACGCCGCCCCCCGGGAAGGCTGGTGCGGCCGATGAGAAGGCGCCCGAAAAAGCCGGTGGAGCGGAAAAAGCAGGCGAGCCCGAGAAGACCAAAGCGGAGAAGTAGTTCCCGCCAAACCCGTGGGCTTCCTGGCCGTTCTCGGGCGGCCCCTCTCGATGTCCCGCTTCATGCCATAATGAACCTCACCACTCGGCACAAGCCGGCGCTCTCACCATGCTCTCCATCGGCCATCTGGTCGGCAGATATCGCCTGGACGCCAAACTCGGCGAAGGCGGCATG
>PMTT01000186.1 GCA_003167275.1 Bryobacterales bacterium
GGTTGCGATTGTTGCTGATTCAGCGTGAGTTAGCGAGCCGCGACCGTCAGGGAGCGGTGTGGCTGGTCAGGAATTCCCCAAAATGGTTAAGGACCCGGCCGACGGCGCTCGCACCTGGCGACGGAGTGGTGATACAGTGTCGCTAGTGGAGGGAAAAACCATGATTAAGACCACCAGGCGTGATTTCCTGAAGACCAGTGTCGCTGCTACCGTGCTCTCGGGTGCAGGCGGCTCGGCCCTCGCACAGACGACCAAACGGTCTGCCACCGACTGGGTCACACTCGGCAAATCCAACGTCAAGGTCACGCGGCTCGCCTTTGGGACCGGCACCCACGGCGGACAGGTGCAGCGGGATCTCGGGCAGGACGAATTCACGAGACTGATCCGGTACGGCTACGATCGTGGCATCCGCTTCTTCGAAACCTCCGACACGTATCGCGGCATGCCGGAGATGCTCGGGACTGCATTGAAGGGCATCCCACGCGACACCTACCGGCTCATGACCAAATACCACACGCCGGCCTCGGGCGATCCCACGCCCAACATCGATGCGGCCCGCCGCCAGCTCCAGACGGAGTACATCGACATTCTCCTGCTGCATTGCCTGCGCCCAGCCACCTGGGAGGCCGACTATCGGAACCTTCAGGACGGATTCTCAGAGGCCAAGTCGAAGAAGGTGATTCTTGCCCATGGAGCATCGGTGCATGGCCTGCCGGCTCTGCGCACGTTTCCCGGCAACCAGTGGCTTGACATCGCCATGATCCGCATGAATCACAACGGCACCAAGATGGACAGCGAGGATGCGCGCGACCAGGTGCCGGGGAGCGTGGACGAGGTGGTTGCCCACACCAGGAAGGTGCATGCGCAGGGCATGGGCGTGATCAGCATGAAGCTCTGCGGCGAGGGCCGTTTCACGCGCCCGGAAGATCGCGACGCAGCCATGAAGTTCGCGATGAACCTGGGATCGGTGGACGCCGTCACCATCGGCTTCAAGAATACGGCCGAGATCGACGAAGCGATCGAACGGATGGGCCGCGTGTAGGGTATGCTTTAGCTTGCCCAGCCAAAAGGGCCGAAGGCGTGGCTCCGGGACAAATGTCGTTTCGTCCCCTTTTGCCTGGGCAAGCTAAAGCATACCCCACGCTTGACGCGGCGGGCGCCAGTTGCTTCAATCAAGGCGGCATGAGGTTTCCATGCGATCGATATTGTCGATAGCGTTTCTTCCCGTAGTTCTGTGCGCCGCTCCGGCGCTCCAAGTCGTCAGGCCGGTCATCAGCCAGATGGAAGGCGGCACTCCCGATAACCCCGGGTTCGAGCATGTTCCCGGGGAGACGTTGTATTTTTCCTGCCGGATAGACGGCTATTTCAAGTCGCCGGAGGCGAAGATTCACCTCACCTATTCGGTGCAGGCGTTCGATCCCAAAGGCGTCCCGCTGACCGAGTTGTACAAGAACGAAATCGTCGAAGAAGTGAGCCCGCAAGACAAGGGATGGCAGCCCAAGATCGAAACCGAGGTCGCGATTCCGCCGCTGGTAGGTTCCGGCGCCTATAAGATTGTGGTGAAGGTAGAAGACGTGATGGGCAAAGCGTCGCAAGAGCTGGCCGTGCCTTTCAAGGTGCGCGGGCACGAGGTGGCGGACAGCGATACCCTGGTAGTCCGCAACTTCCGGTTCTTTCGCAATGAGGACGACGCGCAGGCGCTCGCCAAGGCGAGCTACAAGCCCGGCGACGGAGTCTGGGCGAAGTTCGATATCACGGGGTACAAGTTTGGCGAAGGAAATAAGATTGACGTCAGCTATGTGACGTCGGTAATCGCGCCCAGTGGAAAGGTGCTGTGGACGCAGCCGGAACCGGCCGCCGAACAATCCGATTCGTTCTACCCCAAACGGTATGTGGCGGCCTCATTCGGGATTACCCTGCAGCCCAACATTAAGCCCGGCGAGTACACGATTGCGGTTGCGGTGAAGGACGCGGTGGGCAACCAAACGCACGAGGCCAAAGGGACGTTCACGATCGAGTAGCTTTCAGCAATCAGCAGTCAGCCACGGCTGCGGCGGCGTTGGGCTGACCGCTGAAAGCTGAAAGCTGACCGCTGTTCCCCTTCGCGCTACCCTACATGCATGGCCGAAACCGAAACGCTGGTACTGGGGGCGCAACCTCTCACCATCGAAGACGTGGCTCGTGTGGCGCGGGACAACCTGACCGTCCGGATCTCGGGCGGCGCACGCAGCCGCATCGCCAACGGGCGCGCGCGCCTCGAGGAACTGGTGGCGCGGGGCGAGCGCATCTACGGAGTGAACACGGGCATCGGCGCGAATGTGGGGATCTCGCTGCCGGCCGAGCAGATGGAGTTGCTGCAGCACAACCTCGTCCAGCAACTCGGCTGCGCGACGGGCCAGCCGCTGCCTCGCGACGTCGTGCGCGCCGCTACCCTGCTACGCGTGGCTACCTTCGTGACGGGCACTTCGGCGGTGCGGAATCAACTGGTGGATCGTCTGGCGGCTCTGCTGAATCGCGGAGTCACTCCGGTGGTTCCACGATATGGCTCGGTGGGCGCATCGGGCGATCTGATGCCCTCGGCTTACATCGCGCGGGTGCTGCTCGGAATGGGCGAGGCGGAGTTCCAGGGCCGCCGGATGGGCGCCGCGGAGGCACTGGAGGCCGCCGGTATCGAGCCGATCCGCTTCGCGCCCAAAGAGGGGCTGGCGTTGATCAACGGCACCACGGTGATGACCGCGGTGGCGTCGCTGGTTTGGCTGGACGCCCGCTGCGTGCTGCGTGCCCTGCTGGCCGCGACTGCCCTTTCCATCGAAGCCATGCAGGCGCCGGACCTGCCATTTCATCCGTGGGTCCATGAACGCAAAGGCCATCCCGGACAGATTGCCGTGGCGGCCTGGCTTCGGGGCATGCTGGACGGTTCGGCATACGTACAGCCTTCGGGCGGGCAGACCTGCTACTCGCTGCGGTGCGTGCCGCAGGGGCTCGGACCAGTGTGGGAAGCTCTCGAGGATTCGCGCGCGGTGGTAGAACGCGAGATCAACTCCGCAAACGATAACCCACTCATCGATCCCGACACGGGGGCGCTTTACAAAGCCGGGAACTTCTATGGCGGACACATTGCGCGCCTGCTGGACACCTGGAAGATCGATTTCGCCTGCATGGCCAATTGGGGGAACGCGTTGATGGCGCTGCTGGTGGACGACCGCTTCAACGCCGGATTGCCCGCTAATCTGACGCCCCAGCCGGGAGTCAATTCGGGGTTCAAAGGCATGCAGTTGAGCGTCACCAGCCTGACCTGCGCGGTGCGGCAGATGGCCGGTCCCAGTTCGATCCATTCGCTTCCCACCGAGCAGTACAACCAGGATGTGGTGAGTCTGGGAATGCACGCGGCGGTGACCGCCATGGATGCGCTGGAATGCCTGCTCAACGAGACCGCCATGCTGCTGCTGGCGTCGTCCCAGGCGGTGGACCTGCGCGGCGGACCGTCGAAGCTCGGAAGCGGATCCCGGCGTGTCTACGACAGCGTGCGGGAAGTGGCTCAGTTCCAGGAGAAGGACCGCCCCATGGAGCAGGAAGTGGCCGCGGTGGCCGCCAACATCATTCGGGGAATCCCTGACGCAGACTGAGCCGGGCTGCCACCGGAAAGTGACCAAACCACGCGCCAGCCGTCCGAAGGTGCTCGCCGGGTGTGGCTTTACCACGGACCAGGTTGAGAATTCCCCGGTCGATCCTTGTGACCAAGTACAATGGTATGCGTTGGGTCGCCGGCCTCCATGAGTTTGCCGATCTGATTTCGAATGTCTTGAGACTGGCCACGACACGCCCGGCTGTGATCAGCGACATAGCCGGCCGCTTCTCTCTGGATGAGGCCGTGGACGCCTGCCGGTTGCTGGAGTCACATGCTCCGGGCAAGGTGCTGGTACTTCCGAACGGGTAGTCCGCTGTCTACCGGGACTCAATTCTTGAACCGCACAAAGGAATCTCGCTCATGCCTGTGAATCCAATCCCCGAAGCTTACCGCACCGCCACGCCATACCTCATCGCCAACGGTGCGTCTCGCGCCATTGACTTCTACAAGGCGGCGTTCGGCGCAACCGAAATGGTGCGCCTTGCCGATTCAGGAGGAAAGGTCATGCATGCGGAGATTCGCATCGGCGATACTACGCTGATGCTTGCAGACGAGTTTCCAGAGATGGGATACCGCAGCCCAATATCGCTCGGGGGCTCACCGGTTTCGTTGCTGCTGTACGTAGAAGATGTGGACGCTGTTTTCGCCAAGGCCATTGCTGGGGGCGCCACCGAGACTATGGCCGTGGCGGATCAGTTCGACGGTGACCGCCGCGGGACGTTGACCGACCCTTTCGGCCACGTCTGGTTGCTTGCCAGTAAGAGGGAGGAAGTGTCATTCGAAGAGATGCGAAGACGGTTTGCAGAATTGATGGGCCAAGGTGAGGGATAGGCTTGGGCGGGGACCGGCCGCCGATCACCGCTGCCAACGCGGCGCACGGAGTTCACCCGCTCAGGCCTGTCTTGGCCCGCGCGGGTCCGGTCCCAAGTGCGATCGGAGAAAATCGGTCCCCGCTTCTGCTCGCGTTGGTTTGCAGGGCAAGAAAAACTAACACTGGTAAGAATGCCCACGTTACTCGTGCCGGACGAATGAATGGAAGGAGACGCGGGCGTTCTGGGGTACTGCCCCCTGAAGGGCAGAAGCGACAGGCCAGGAGTATGGGACTATAGTATTGTTAAGCCGACGCGGCGCTCCTGAGGAAGACATGGACAGACAACAAGCTCACCATTTGCTCGATCAACTCGGCCCCGCCCAGTTCGACGTCGTAGCGAAACTGCTGGAAGTGATGATCCACGATGAAGACGAAGAACTGACCACGGAAGATCGTCGCGCCATCGCCCGGTCGCGCGACTATTTCCGGCAGAACCCGGAAGGCGGCCTTTCTTTCGAGCAGGTAGTCGCCGAGAGTGGTTTTACGATGGATCAGGTTCGCAATCATCAGGGCGAGCAATAGTCCAAAGTGAAGAGGATCCGGTTCCAGCCAAACGTACCGGAAGAGGTCCGCGCCATCGAGCAACGCGCCGCCCTGAACATTCTGGCGGCCATTCACCGCTATGCCGCCGCCTGTGCAGGCAGCGTCAAGCCGCTCAGCGGCGAGTTCGAAGGGTTACTTCGTCTCCGTGTCGGCGACCACCGCGTGATCTTCGAAGAGACGGAGGACACCATCACGATCCACCGGATACGGAACCGCCGCGAGGCCTACCGTTGAAGCGGCAACGGGCTTCCACCTGGGACGCCTACCGGATACGGAAAAGTGCCGCCCGTACCCCTCTGGCATAATGGAGTTTGATGCCGCTCGACGATCGCGCGATCGCCATTAGTGCTACATTTACGGCCGAAGCCATTGAGCCCGGATTGGCGTTCTGGGTCAAGGAACAGGGGCTCGACTATCAGATCCGGTTCGCCGGATACAACCAGCTCTTTCAGGAACTGCTCGATCCTTCCGGACTGTTCGCGCGCAATCGCGGAGGGTTCAATGTCGCGCTGGTGCGGTTTGAGGACTGGCTGCGCGCGGGATGCCCGGACGGACTGGAAGAGCACGCGCGGCGCCTCGTGGAGGCGGTCCGATCAGCCGCCGCCAGATTCTCGGCACCCCTGATTCTGGCGATCTGTCCCTCGGCGCCCGAGCATCGGGCGGTGATGGAAGGCCCGTTACGCCTGCTGCGCGAGGAGGTTGCGGCCATGCCCGCGGTGCATCTGATCACCGCCTCGGAGGTGCTCGCGCTGTACCCAGTGGACGAGGTCCACGACCGGCACGCAGACGAACTGGGACACGTGCCCTACACGCCGCTGTTCTTCGTCGCGCTGGCCACGGCCGTGATGCGCAGGATCCACGCGATCGTGTCGCCTCCTTTCAAACTGATTGCGCTCGATTGCGACGACACGCTTTGGGCGGGGATCTGCGGCGAAGACGGGCCCCAGAACGTCGTTTTGGACGAGCCCCGCAAGGCGCTGCAGGAGTTCATGGCCGAACGGCGCCGGGCCGGCATGCTGCTGGCCTTGTGCAGCAAGAATAATGAGGAGGACGTGGCGGAGACGTTCCAGGCGCATCCCGAAATGCCGCTGCGGCTGGAAGACTTCGTGTCGCGCCGCATCAACTGGGACGCCAAGAGCGCCAACCTCGCGTCGCTGGCCGACGAACTGGAACTGGGGCTCGACAGCTTCATCCTGGTGGACGACAATCCCAAGGAGTGCACCGAGGCGCAGTTGGGCGTGCCGGAGGTGCTGGCACTGCCATTGCCGGCGCGGGCCGGCGACATCCCGGAATTCCTGCGGCACGTTTGGGCGTTCGACCGGACGCGGATCACGGAGGAGGATCGCCTACGTCCCGAGTTGTACGCGCAGAGGGCGGCGCGGGCGAGGGCGGAGCGAACGGCGCCGAGCCTGGAAGGTTTCCTGGCCTCGCTCGAACTGGAAGTCGCGATTGCGCCGCTGGAGTCGGGCCAGGTGGCGCGGGTGGCCCAGCTTACGCAGCGCACCAACCAGATGAACGCCTCAGGCGTGCGGCGGACGGAGGCTGAGATCCAGGCATTGGGCGAAGCGGAGTGCCTCACGGTCCAGGTGAAGGACCGGTTCGGCAGCTACGGCCTCACCGGCGCGATGATCTTCCGCGCGAAGGGCGCGGCCCTGGTGGTGGACACGTTTCTGCTGAGCTGCCGGGCGCTGGGCCGCGGCGTGGAGCATCGAATGGTGGCGCATCTGGGTGAGATCGCTAGGGAGCGCGGCCTGGAGCGCCTGGAAATCCCGTTTGTGGCAAGCCCGCGCAATCGGCCGGCGGCATTGTTTCTGGAATCGATAGGGAAGACGGATGCGGATGGCGTGTTCCGGTTGGCGGCCGAAGAAGCGGCGAGTGTGAGATACCGCGTAGGGCCCGTGGCACAGGCATTCTTGCCTGTGTTGGGTTTCGAAGGGACGTCCACGAACCAAACCAACACAGGCAAGAATGCCCGTGCCACGATCGACTACCTCCGCATTGCTACCGAGCTTCGCCAACCTGCCGCGATTCTGGAGCGCATCCGTGCCACATCGCGGCGTACCGCGCCCCGCCCTCCGAGTTCCGATCTCCCACGCACTCCCTTGGAGCGTGAACTTGCAGAGATCTGGGCGGGCCTGCTGAACCTCCCATCCGTGGGCATTCACGACAATTTCTTCGAGTTTGGCGGCCACTCCTTGCTGGCCGTCCAGTTGCTCTCGAACGTGCGCCAAGTCTATGGCGTCGACCTCTCGCTGGAGGTGGTCTACAGCGGGGAATTCACAGTGGCCGAACTGGCCAAGGCGGTGGAGTTGAAGGAAATCGAGCAGGGGGGCGCGGACTACCAGGATCTGTTGCAGGAACTGGAGGGCCTCTCCGATGAGGAGGTCCGCGCACTGCTGGCGGAAGAGCAGGATGCATCGTAGGCCATGCGCATTCTGCTGACGGCCAACGCATCCTACGAGCCGCCCAGAGGAGGCGCCACTCGCAGCAACCTGATCTGGCTCGACCATCTGGCCTCTCGGGGACATGAGTGCCGCATCGTGTCGGGCGCGGCGGGCGAAGGCGCGGAGTTGCGGTACCACGAGTCCATCGCAGTGATGGCCGTGGAGGAGCCCGCGCGGCGCGTCCAGGTTCTGCGGCAACAGATCCGCGAGTTTCAGCCCGACTGGGTCCTGGTCTCCTCGGAAGACCTGGGCCACTCGCTGCTGCGGGAGGCGCATCACTCGGCGGAAGGCCGCGTGGTCTACCTGGCGCATACGCCGCAGTTCTATCCATTTGGGCCAGCCAGTTGGATTCCCGACCGGCGTGCCGCGGAATTGGTCGCTCAATCCGCGGGCATCGTGGCCATCGGCCACCACATGGCGGAGTACATCGAGCGCGCGCTGGGGCGAACGGCCGCGGTGATCCATCCGCCTATCTACCGTCCCGCCCCGTTCGAGAGCTTCGCGGGGCGCGAACATGGGCTGATCACCATGATCAATCCCTGCGCGGTGAAGGGCATTTCGATTTTTCTGGGTGTCGCGGAGCGGCTGCCTGCCTGCGGATTCGGAGTGCTGCCGGGCTGGGGGACCACGGCCGAGGACCGGCGCGCGCTGGAGCGCCTGCCCAACGTGCAGTTTTTGCCCAATGCCAGGAAGATCGACGACGTGTTGGCGCGCACGCGCGTGCTGTTGATGCCGTCGCTGTGGTATGAGGGATTCGGGCTGATCGTGATGGAGAACATGCTGCGCGGCATCCCCGTGGTGGCCAGCGATTCGGGCGGTCTTCAGGAAGCCAAGCGGGGCACGGGGTACGTCATCCCCGTGCATCTCATCGAGCGCTATCAGCAGGTCTTCGACGAGCATGCCATGCCCAAGCCGGTTGTGCCGGACAACGATCCCGCCCCGTGGGTGGCAGCCATTCAGGAGTTGTTGACGGACAGAGACGCGTATCGGCGGGAGTCGGAAGCGTCGCGGGCTGTGGCGGAGCGGTTCGTAAATGGTCTGGATGCGGGGGATCTGGAGCGGTTTCTGCTGGGCCTGCGGCCGGGCGCGGCACGCCACGCGGAGCGGCGCACGATCGAGACGCTCTCGCCGGAGAAGCGCGCGCTGTTGCTGGAGCGGCTGCACAAGCGCAAGTTGGTTCGCTGAATGCGCGTCATGCTAGCCCAGAATTCGCCGTACTACCCCGCCCACGGCGGCGGCGACAAATCCAACCGTCTGCTCATGGAGGCGCTGGCGGCGCGCGGTCACACCTGCCAGGTTGTCGCTCGGATCGGCGCGTTCGGCGAGCAGGCGCACCAGCGGTACCTGGAGGAGTTGCAGGCTCGCGGCGTGCGGCCCCGTTCGGCCTCGGGAGGCGTGGTCGCGTTCGAACGCGCGGGCGTCGAGATCGAGGTGGTGACGAACGCCAACCTGCGAGCTCACTTCGCCAAACGGGTGGAGTCCTTCCGGCCAGAGGCGATCCTGGCCTCGACGGACGATCCGGCGCAACTGCTGCTTGAGGTCGCGCTGCGGGCGGAGAACGCGCGGGTATTCTACCTGGCGCGCGCCACGCTGGCGGTGCCCTTCGGACCCGATTGCGCGTTCCCCAGCGAGGCGAAAACCGAACGCATCCGCGCGGCCGATCGAGTCGTCGGGGTGAGCCAGTACGTGGCCGATTACTGCCGGCGCTATGCCGGGATCGACGCGGTCCACGTGCCGATCTCGCTGCTGGAGCCGGGAGAATGGCCCGAGTTGGGGAGCTTCGACAACGAATTTGTCACCCTCGCGAATCCCTGCGCGGTGAAGGGCATTTCGATTTTCCTGGCGTTAGCGGACGCCTTTCCCGAGACGGCTTTCGCCGCAGTGCCCACCTGGGGCGCGAACCCGCGGGACCTCGCCGCGCTGGGGCGACAATCCAACGTGCGAGTGCTAGAGCCGGTGGACGACATCGATGTGCTGCTCCGCCGGACCAAGGTGCTGCTGGTGCCCTCGCTGTGGGCGGAGGCGCGGTCACGGATCGTGCTGGAGGCGATGCTGCGGGGCGTGCCGGTGATGGCGAGCAATGTCGGCGGCATCCCGGAAGCGAAGATGGGCGTCCCGTACCTGCTGCCCGTCACGCCGATTACGAAGTACCAGCCCCGATTGGACGAGCAGATGGTCCCTGTGGCCGAGGTGCCGCCGCAGGATATTGCGCCATGGAGCGAGGCGTTGCATCGTCTCCTGACCGATCGCGCGCATTACGAGGAAATCTCCGGAAAGTCCCGTGCCGCTGTGCTGGAATATGCACGGGGCCTGAGCGTGGAGCCCTTCGAGCGCCTGCTGGAAGAGACTGTGGGGCGGACCCCCTGGTCNNCAGCCGACGCCCTCGTCGGCTTTCCGGGCACTCAGCGAGGTATTGATGAGAGTACGGACAGCGGGACGAGGGCGTCCCGCGCGGACCAGGGGGTCCGCCCCACAATCAATCAATCCCGCCTGGACACACTCTCCCCAGACAAGCGTCGCCTGCTGGCTCTGCGCTTGCGCAAGAAGGCCCCGTTTTCGGCCTGGTTCCCCGGAGCGGACTCCGTTCAGGGACTGCGGGTATTCTGGTTTCCCCACGCCGGTGGCGGCACAGCTCTGGCGGGGCGGGTCGGTGACGTGTCCCCCTTTGGCATCTGCCCTGTCCGCCTTCCCGGGCGTGAATCGCGCATCGCGGAGGCTCCTTTCGAGAAGCTGGACGCTTTGGTCGAAGCGCTGGCCAACGCTATCCAGCCCTATCTTGGGCAGCCTTTTGCCTTCTTCGGACACAGCATGGGGGCGGCCGTGGCATTCGAATTATCCCGTCTGTTACGCCGCCGCGGACAGCCGCTTCCCAAGCTTCTGATCGCCTCCGCGGCGCGGGCCCCGCAGTATCGACGGAACTACACGCCCCCACCGGCGCCCTCGGACAGCCAGTTCCTCGAAGAGTTGCGGCGACTGCAAGGCATCCCCGGCGAGGTTCTCGACGCGCCGGCGTCCATGCGGGCGATTCTGCCGGCGTTGAAGGCCGATGCGGCGCTCTATCGCAACTACCTCTACACCGAGGATGCGCCGCTCGCCTGCCCAATCCGGGCCTACGGCGGCCGGGAAGATCCGAATATCCGGCTGGAGCACCTGGAGGCATGGTCGGAGCAGACCACCGGATCGTTCGGCGTGCGCCTCTTTTCGGGCGGACACTTCTACCCGCAGGCGTGCCAGACGGAGTTCCGGGCAGCGTTGGTGGAGGACCTTGCATCGGCATGCTTGCCCTCGGGTAGAATCATCGGATGATCGCGGGCGAAATCGAGGTTTGGCGGATTCGGTTGGATGAAGCACGGGTCCCGCCGCCCACTTCCGAAGAGGCGGCTCGTGCGGCGCGCTTTTATTCGCCGGTGTTGGGCGAGCGCTATCTCCGGGCGCACGGGGCTCTGCGCGCGATCCTGGCGCGCTTCACGGCGGCCCCTCTGGAATTCGCCGTCACGGAGTCCGGAAAACCCTATCTCCCGGGCGTGCCCGAGCTGAAGTTCAACCTCTCGCATTCGCACGGAGTGGCCCTGGTGGGGGTGGCGCTCGCAGTGGAAATCGGCGTGGATGTCGAGAGGGTGCGCGCGATGCCTGACGATGAGGCGATCGCCGACCGCTTCTTTCCGCCGAGCGAAGCGGCTGCGCATGCGGCCGTGCCGGCGTCCCGCCGCGGGCGCGATTTCTTCCGCCGGTGGACGCGTATCGAGGCGGTCCTAAAGGCCCGCGGCGTCGGCCTCTATGGCGCCGGAGAGGAAGCCGAAGGAGAATGGACCATACAGGAAATCGAAATTGACGACGAGTACGAGGCCGCGGTGGCCGCGCCTCAAGCGGGGATGAGGGTGAGAGTGCGGGATTTTTAGAAGCTGCGAAAACCGCTCCCTCACGGTCGCGGCTCGGTACGTAGCGCAACGGCGGGTTTGCGAGAAACCGACCTGCGCCGGAAACCGAGCCGCGGCCGTGAGGGAGCGGTCTTCGACGTTTCAGCGTGGAAGAGCGGAGAACATGAAACTGACGATACTGGACGGATATTGCGTGAACCCCGGAGACCTTTCCTGGGATGCCCTGCGGGGGTTCGGCGAACTCGAGGTGTTCGACCGCACGCGCGTCGATGAAGTGCTGGAGCGCGCGGCGGGAGCGGCCGTCATTCTCATCAATAAGACCCCGCTGCCCGGCTACATCCTGCGGCAACTGCCGGAACTGCGCTACATCGGGGTGCTCGCCACGGGGTACAACGTGGTGGACGTGGAGGTCGCCGCCGAGCGCGGCATCGTGGTCACCAACATCCCCACTTACGGGACGGCGTCGGTGGCGCAGTTCGTCTTCGCGCTGCTGCTGGAACTGTGCCACAACGTGAAGCTGCACTCGGATGCCGTTCGCGCCGGCGAGTGGGCGCACAATCCCGACTGGAGCTTTTGGAAATCTCCCCTCATGGAACTCTCGGGAAAGACCATGGGGATCGTCGGCTTCGGGCGCATCGGTCGGCAGGTGGGGCGCATCGCGGACGCCATGGGAATGCGCGTGATCGCCAACGACACATACCACGGCGACGAGCCTGGCTTCCCCGGTTTCCGTTGGGCCACCGTGGACGAAGTGCTGCGCGAATCGGACGTGGTGAGCCTGCATTCCCCGCTGTTTCCGGAAACGCGCGGGATGATCAATGCCGAGAGCTTGAAGCTGATGAAGCCCACCGCGTTCCTGATCAACACTTCGCGCGGACCCCTGGTGGTGGACGACGACCTGGCGGACGCGCTGAACGCCGGTCGCCTGGGAGGCGCCGGATTAGACGTGTTATCGGTGGAACCCCCGACCGAGCACAATCCCTTGCTTTCGGCTCGTAACTGTCTGGTAACGCCGCACATCGCCTGGGCGACGAAGGAGGCGCGGTCGCGCCTGGTGGATCTGGTTGTGGAGAATATCACCGCCTTCCTGGCCGGAGAGCCGCGAAATGTGGTACGTTGAACGAAAATAGCGTTAACGGGTTACCTTGAATCGGACAGGAGTCGTGTGTATGGATCGAAGACACTTTTTGATTGGTTCGGCGGCGGCCTTTAGCGCCGCGTCGAGCGTGTTTGGCAGCCCGAACGACACCGTACGGGTCGGCGTGATCGGCGTCGGCGGCCATGATTGGACTTCCATCGGAAAAGGCAAACAGCCTGCGGGGCGCGGCAAGTCCCACCTCGACGGCTTCAGCAGGCTGCCGAATGTCGAGGTTGCGGCGGTCTGCGACGTGGACCAGGGCCATCTGGACTACGGCGTCGGCTTGATCGAAAAGGGCACGAACAAGAAGCCCAAGGCCTATGCCGATTTCCGGAAACTGCTGGAGGACAAGGAAATCGACGCCGTCTCGATTGCCACTCCGAATCACTGGCACACGCCGATGACCATCATGGCCTGCCAGGCCGGCAAGGACGTGTATGTCGAAAAGCCGTGCTCGCACAACATCTTCGAGGCCCGGCAGGTAGTGGCGGCGGCTCGCAAGTACGAAAAAATGGTGCAGCAGGGTAGCCAGATCCGTTCCTCGAAGGCCGTGCAGGAAGCCGTGCAGAAGATGCGCGAAGGGCTGATCGGCGATGTGTATCTTTCCCGCGGCCTGTGCTTCAAATGGCGTGATACGATTGGCCGGACGCCTGTGCAGCCCGTGCCCGCCGGCGTGGATTACGATCTGTGGACCGGACCGGCCCCCAAGCACGACTTCTCGCTCAATCGCTTCCATTACAACTGGCACTGGTTCTGGGATTACGGCAACGGCGATCTGGGCAACCAGGGCATCCACGAGATGGATGTGGCGCGCTGGGGTCTGGGCGTGAAGTATCCGACGAAGATCAGCGCCATCGGCGGCCACTTCATGTTCGATGACGACCAGGAGACGCCCAACACGCTGAACTGCGCATTTGAGTTCAACGAAGACGGCAAGCACAAGATGCTCGAGTTCGAAGTTCGCCACTGGATGAGCAACGGCGAAGCTACGGTAGCACCGCCCGTACGGGGCGCCGGCGCGGGTCCTGGCGGTCGTACCAGACCCCCGGCCGCTGCTGCTGCGGCGGGAGCCCCGGCGTCCGACGATAGCGCCGCCGAGAACGGCTCAATACGCCGCGGCGGACCCAATTCGGACGCCATCGGCAACTTGTTCTACGGTTCGAAGGGCTACCTGGCGGTGGACAGCTACTCCTCCTACAAGAGCTGGCTCGGTCGCGACCAGGCCCCGGGACCCCAGGGGCACGAAGGCGGCGATCACTTCCTGAACTTCATCGAAGCGGTGCGCTCCCGCAAGCGAGAGAGTCTGAATGCCGAGATCGAAGAAGGCGCGGCGTCCACGATTCTGGTGCATCTGGCGAACATTTCCTACCGCGTAGGCCGCACGCTGCACTTCGATTCGAAGACGTTTACGGTGACCGGCGACGCCGAGGCCAACAAGATGTTCACGAAGATCTACCGCAAGCCGTTCGCAGTTCCCGAAAAGGTCTAGCTCCTGGGGCAGGGCGAATCGGCTGTCCAGCCGAAGAAAATCCGGTACCGCCTGCACCATCTTCTTCCGTGGGGCAGGCGGTCGCCGCCTGCCTTGGCTGGCGTTCAGCCGGCTGACAGACGACAAAAGACGATCGTCTGTCCTACCTCACCACTCCCGCGGCGGCTTTTCCTGAAACAATCTGTGTGGATAGGGCGGCTCCCGATCCGTGCCGGCCGCCTTTATCCGATCCAGTTCCGCCTGCGCTTCCTCCTTACGCCCTGAAGCACTCAACTTAGCAGAAGCAATCCTACCAGCCAGACCCCGAATCCAAGGATCGTCCGGGGCCAGGGTGAGCGCCTTCCCGATCGCGGCCTGCGCNNCCCAGCGCCACCGCAGTCTCCAACGCCTGCCGCGCGTCGTCAAAATGCTGGTGCGTCTCCAGGACCACTCCGTGAGCTACCCAGACGGCGTGCCACTCCGGCCAGCGATTCTGCATCTCGCCCAGCAGCTTCTCGGCGTCCGCAGTTCGTCCGGCGAACTCCAACGTGGTCGCCTGGGTCAGCAGCATCTCGCGGTTCTGCGGCAGCGTCCGGACCGCCCGGTCGAGCAACGCCAGGGCCTCCGTGAACTGGCCCTTCCTCACCAGGAAGGCCGTCGCCTGCTGGTACAAATCGACGCGTTTGGGGGCGCGCTGAAGCGCCTGTTCCAGAGCGGCGGCTGCTTCCTCGGACTTTCCCGACTCATCCAGCATCTGCGCGCGCCCCAGATAGTAGTCGCCGGACCGCCCGGCTTCCGGCACACGGTCCATCCGCTGCAGACCTTCGGTAGCACCCTTTGCATGAAACGCCGCGATGGCCAAGTCCAGGTCCACATCGGCCGAGGGACCGGCAGCTTCCAGCAGTTCCATGGCCGGCGCGTACTGTTTCGATTCCAGGAGCGCGCGCCCCGCGTCGGCCACCACACCCGCGCCAGGCTTCAAGCCCGCGATCCGATGGGCCGTCGCTGCCACCTGGTCGAAGTTGCCGTCGTCCAGCAGCAGTTTCAGAAGATTGACTTGCGCCGCGGCGTCGCCAGGATTGGCGCGGGCGGCCTTCTCCACACGTGCGCGATAGTCGGCGTGCTGCTGCTCAGGAGTGAGACTCAGATAGTCGACCAGGCCGCCGGGCACCGCCTTATTCGTAACAGGCCCCAGTTGGCGGAAGCGGTCCATCTCCACCTTCGACTCGGCGGCCAGTCCCGCATCGGCCAGCGCCCGCGCGAAATGCAGGATAGTCTTGGAGTCACCCGGCGCCAGTTCGGCGGCCCTCCGCAGAACGCGTACGGCATCCGCGGGCTTATCCAGGGCGGAATAGGTTTGCCCCAGGCGATCCAGCGTGACGGCGTCATCGGGCCTCAGGGAGGCAGCGGCCTCCAGGTCCGCAACAGCCGCCTCGAATTTGCCAGACTGGTAGTACAGGCTGCCCCGGAACGCATGCGCCGCCGCAAAATCCGGCTTCAGCGCCAGCGCCCGGTCGAGGTGCTGCAAGCCCTTTGCCGGTTCGTCCTTGCTCTCCGCCTGGCCAAGCTCGAAATGTCCGACGGCGTCGTCGGGATGGCGCGTCACGAACCATTCGAGATCGGGCATTCCTTGCTCAAACTTGCCCATCTGGATGGCCGTAAAGCCCCGCTCCCGCCTGGCGAAATCGTCATTCGGCTCCAGTTTCAGGTAGCGGTCCCACGCCGCGGCGGTATCCTCTAGCGCTCCCAAATCGCCCGTCGTGATGGCCAGCAACTTCTGGATGTCCGAACGCTGGGGCGCGAGCCGCGCAGCCTGCGCCAGCGACCGTAGGGCGGGCTCGGTTTGCTGCAAAGCGACATCCACCAAGGCGAGGTTGTAGAGCACGTCCACGTTCTGCGGCTGCTGCCGCAGGGCCGCCTCCAGCAACTCGCGCGCCCGCTCGTTATGGCCCGCGTGGGAAGCCACCACGCCCAGATTGACCAGGACATTGAAATCCGCCGGCGCCGCGGCCAGCGCCTTCGTGAAGAACGTCTCAGCGCGCTCAAACTGCCCGGCGTTCGCGAGCGCCAGCCCCACAGAGAAATTCAGGCCCAGGTCGCTTCCCGTGGCCGCGGACAGTCGGGCGGCCAGGGCATCGGCGCCGGCATGGTCTCCAGTCTGGTCCAGAGCCGCCAGGCGGAGAACCGCGACTGGGGGAGCTTCCTGCTGGTTGGCCGGCAAGTGCTTCAGGTAGCCGAGGGCTTCCGCCCCGCCTTCCTGCTTGAGCGCCAAGCGCGCCAGTTGGACGTTGGCGTTGAATTGCGCCGGATCGAGGGCCACTACCTGGAGATACACCTTGCGGGCTTCGTCATCTTTGCCGGCGCCCACCAGGTGGTTGGCGTAATTATTCAAAACGTCCGTGGAGCGGGGAGAGTTGGCCAGCGCGCGGCGGTGCACCTGGTCCGCTTCCGGGAGCTTGCCGAGATGGTCCAGGGCTACGCCGAGCAGGGTGAGCGCCGGTGCGTCATTGGGGTGCGTCTGGACGTCGGCCTGCAGCGTGCGTTCGGCCGCGGCGAAATCGCCGTGGGAGAGCGCCGCCAGCGCTTCGCGGATGGCCGCGCGCTCCTGCGATGCGCATGCCCCGACGCCGAGAAGCAGGAGCGCGAGCAGGGAGACGGAAGTTGGGACGAGTCTACGCATGGAGCGATCGGTGAGTCCATTTTACGCCCTGCGGGGGGCTCCGGGTGCCTGCCGTGCGACCGGTGGGTGCCGACAGAATCCGACAGACTACCCCATCTGGGAGACTAACTAACTAACTAATAGTTCTGAGAGGCTTTGCTCTCCGGCGGCACAATTATACGGGCAGCCAATGAACGCTGATGAACGCCAATCCTTCGATTCGCTGACCGAGCGCGTGCTGAGCGCCATCTTTGAGGTCTCCAACACCCTGGGCGCCGGGTATTGGGAGAAAGTCTATCAAGGGGCGCTGCTCAGAGAACTTCGCGTTCGTGGCATCAAGGCTACCGCACAAGCTTCGTTTACGGTCACCTACACCGGCCAATCTGCCAGTGAGTACTTTGCCGATATCCTCGTCGAAGACATGCTCGTGATCGAGTTGAAATACTGGAGCGGCTCGATAACCAGCACCTTNNGGTGGTGTGTACTAGCGTGGGGTATGCTTTAGCTTGCCCAGCCAATTTTTCAGCAAGCCGATTGCAAGCCTCAGCGAGTGTCCATCATGGGAGAAGGTGGCCGGATGCTGACAACCGGGCACGGGCCGGGGCCGAAGCGGGAGCCACGGCCGGAGCAAGCGAACCCAGGCCGCATGACGGACGAGTGGCTCTCCGGTTGGGATCCAACCCCCGGCATCGTATCCGTGTGGGCGGAGGCAAATGGACGTGCCACCATCTGGCGCCGCCTGCCCGAATCGGGCGACCTGGTGCGCGAGGAAGCGCGCTTCCGCCCCTGGCTGCTGCTCGATCGCCCCGTGGGGCATGCTTTAGCTTGCCCATCATCCGCCCCTCCCGCCCCCAACGCAGGCCCACCAATAAGTTACACCGAGCTCACCGGCCCCGGCGCGCTCCGCTATCTGGTCAGCGCCGATGACGGCAAAGCCCTCGCATCCGCGGTCCTGGAGGACGCATCACAGCTCCTCGGGCGGCGCGTCACCAACCTCCGCGATCTGGGAAAGGAGGCCGTGCTCGCGCTGCCGCCAGAGGAGCAGTACCTCGTCGCGACGGGACGAACCTACTTCCGCAATCTGCTGTTCGACCAGCTCCGACGCCTGCAGTTCGATCTGGAGACCACGGGGCTCGATCCCGCGCGCGATCGGATCTTCATGGTGGCGGTCCGGGACCCCTCGGGCGCCACGGAAGTCCTGGAGGCGCGCGATGACACCGCAGCCGCCGAGGCCGACCTGATCCGCCGGCTCGTCGCCAAGGTCCAAGCGGCCGATCCCGACGTCATCGAGAACCACAACCTGCATGGCTTCGACCTGCCGTTCCTGGCTCGCCGCGCGAGCATGCTGGGAGTGCCGCTGGCCCTGGGGCGGATCGGGCCGCCAGGACTGCGGCAGCGGGGAGCCCGCCGTGGGACTGGGACTGGCGCGGGCACGGCGCCCCGCGTGCGCTTCGTCGCGCCGGGCCGCGAGCTGATCGACACGCTCGATGCGGTGCTGCGGTACGACTTCGCGACCCGCGAGCTGCCAGATCACGGGCTCAAGTCCGTTGCGCGGCACCTGGGGATCGCAGGCCCGGATCGCGAGTACATCCAGGGCGACCAGGTTTACGCCACCTGGCTCCGGGACCCGGCGCGCGTGCGCCGCTATGCGGCTGCGGATGTGGAAGAGGTCGCCAGCCTGGCGCGGATGCTCGGCGGCGCGGCGTTCGCGCTGGCGCAGATGACCCCCCGGCGGTACGAGCGTCTGGCGGATGCAGGCGCGGCTACCGGCGTGATCGACCCCCTGCTGGTGCGGGGGTACCTGCGCGCGGGGATGGCGCTACCCGCTCACCAGCCCGGCGACGGCACGCCGCACAGTGGCGCAGCTCTCCACCTGTTCGCGGCGGGCGTGGCGCGTCGAGTGGTGAAGGCGGACGTGGCGAGCCTCTATCCGTCTTTGATGCGCGCCTACCGGATCGGCCCGGCCCGCGACCATCTGGGCGCCCTGCTCGCGCTGGTAGACCGGCTGGTGGAGCGGCGGCTCTCCGCGAAGGCCAGCGCCCGGTCCGCGCCGCCGGGATCGGCCGACCGCTACGCCCATGAAGCCATGTCGGCGGCCATGAAGCTGGTGGTGAACTCGGCGTACGGCTACCTTGCGGCGGGCGGCGACCTCACGCGGTTTGCGGACGTGCATGCCGCCAACGAAGTGACCCGCCACGGCCGCGAGACCTTGGAGCTGATGTGCCGCGAACTCTCCGCTCGCGGCGTGACGCTGCTGGAGGCGGACACCGACGGCGTCTACTTCGCNNGCCGTGCGGAGCCGTTCGGCGAGCGATTCCTGCGGCGCGCCATCGCCCGGTTACTCGAAGGCGATGTGAGTGGCGTGCGCGACATCTACGTCGCCACGCTGGATTCGCTGCGCCGCCGCGAACTGCCGGCCTATGATGTGTCGTCCAAAGTGCGGCTCACCAAGTCGCCGGCCGAGTACCGGGAGACCCGCGGCGCACGGCGGGAGCTTTCCTACGAGGCCATGCTCGCGAGCGGCCGCACCACATGGAGCATCGGCGACCGCATCCGTGCTTACCGCACGAAGTCCGGCTCGGGTGGCGTGATCATGGATTCCGAGGGCGATGCGAGCGCGGGTAGCCGGGATTATGACGTGGAGCACTACGCGCGTCTCCTGCGCGAGACCTTCGCGGCCCGACTGGCGCGCGCGTTCACTCCCGCCGACTACGACGCCCTGTTCGCGGATCCCGACCAACTGACGCTCTTTGCGAGACCGGTCTCCGAGATACAGACGGTGCTGACTCAGGCCGAGGAACTGACGGCAGGGGGGACGGGAACCGGAGGATAGTGCGGACGACGCTTCGCAATGCAGGCGCGGACTCGAAGCGTGAATGCGGTTGTTGCGATGATGCGATCAGGCAGGCATGGGCACTCTTCGCACGCTTCAGGGCAGGCGCAAGCGGTGGCGGGTTCAGGAGCAGTTCGACGAAGCACTGCTGGTCTTCCATCGACAAACGGATGACCTGAGCATCCTCGATGGTCCTCTGAGCAACTTCCTGCGCAGCCGCAACCACGAAATCGCTGACACTGCGGCCCTGGAGTTGCGCGGCGCGCTTGACGACCCGTAGCGCATCGGGCGCAATCCGAGCCTCGATCCGAGCTGTGCGACGGGCTTCCCGGGGCATGCCGCTAAACTCCTTACAAGCACATTGTACGGGATGTGGCGGACAATTCAATGGCGGTGTCGCCCTGGCTCCTAGTCGCCCGGATGGTGGCCGGGCAGGTCGCCGCCCTGCCCTACGATTACAATATAGTGTCAATGGACCAACCCACCCAGCGCGCCCTGGAGACCGCCGCCGTNNTGCTATCGCCCTCACCTTCGACGACGGTCCCAGCGAAGGTACGCCCGAAATCCTCGATATTCTGGCCCGACACCAGGTCCCGGCGACTTTCTTCCAGTGCGGCGCCAATGTCGAACGCCTCCCGGATGTGGCCCGTGCCGTCCGGCAGGCCGGCCACGCGATCGGCAACCACAGCTACACCCATCCTCTTTTCTGCTTTCGCTCGCCTGGTTTCATGGAACGGGAACTGGGGCGGGCGCAGGACACCATTGAAGCCCATACCGGCTGCCGGCCCGAACTGTTTCGGGCGCCATTCGGCGTACGCTGGTTCGGGATCGGCGGGGTGCAGCGCCGCCTGAAGCTTACCGGGGTGATGTGGACGATAATCGGCTATGATTGGAATCGGAAGGCGGATGGGATCGTCGAACGCTGCACGCGCGTGTCGAACGGAGCTATTCTGTGTCTTCATGATGGACGCGAGCTCCGCGCCAGGCCGGATATCGGCGTGACCGTGGAAGCCGTCAGGCGCCTGGTCCCTATGCTGCTGGACCGGGGGTACAAGTTCGAAACGGTAAGCCGACTACTATGTCCGACGAATTAATCCAACGGGTGTTGAAGGTCATCGCCACTTCCAAGCGGATTCCCCTGGAAACGGTCACGATTGACAGCGAGTTCCTACAGATCGGTATCGATTCCATGGATGCGGTGGAAATCCTGTTCGCCCTGGAAAACGAGTTCGATATCAGCATCCCCGACGACGAAGTACGCAGTGTGCGCAACGTACGCCAGATGTGCCAGGGTGTGGAGAAACTGCTCGCCGCCAAGTCCGACGCGGCGGCCAAGCAGTAGCGCATGCGGCGAGTCGCTATCACCGGTGTGGGCGCGATCTGCGCTCTCGGCCGGAACGCCGCGGAGTTCGCGGAATCCCTCCGCCAGGGCCGCTCCGGGATCGGCCCCATCGAATCCACCGACACCTCCCAAATGCGCTTCCAGAACGGCGCCGAAGTAAAGGGCTACAGTCATCAGCCATACTTCGACGACCGCCGCGCCGATTTCATGGACCGCTTCGCCCAGTTCGCCGTCATCGCCGCCCGCGAAGCCGTGGCGGACGCCGGAGTGGAGTGGACACCCGAGATGCGGGAGAACGCTGCGATCGTCACCGGCTCGTGCGTGGGTGGCCAGAGCACTGAGGATATCGGTTTCCAAGAGGTCTACAAGCTGGGGCACAACCGGGTGCACCCGTTGACCATTCCGAAGACCATGGCGAATGCCGGCGCCAGCCACATCTCCATGGAATTCGGCATCACCGGCCCCAGTTTCACCATTTCGACGGCCTGCTCTTCCGCCGCCCACGCCATCGGCCAGGCATTCTGGATGGTTCGCAACGGCATCACCGACCTTGCCCTCACCGGCGGCAGCGAAGCGCCCTTCAGTTTCGGCATCCTTAAGGCCTGGGAGGCGATGCGCGTGGTCTCGCCGGACACCTGCCGCCCCTTTTCAAAGGACCGCCGCGGGATGATTCTGGGCGAGGGCTCAGCCATGTTCGTGCTGGAGCCGCTCGATGCCGCGCGAGCACGGGGCGCCCGCATTCACGCCGAGATTGTGGGCTTTGGCATGTCGGCCGACGCCTGCCACATCACCCAGCCATCGTCTGAAGGCGCCGCGCGCGCCATGCGGGCGGTGTTGCGCGATTCCGGCCTGGCGCCCGAGCAGATCGGCTACATCAATGCCCACGGCACGGCCACTCCGGCCAACGACCTCACCGAGACCGCCGCCATCCACTCGGTCTTCGGAGCCCACGCCGGCAAGCTGCCGGTAAGCTCCACGAAGTCCATGCACGGCCACGCGCTGGGCGCGGCCGCCGCTCTGGAGTGCCTCGCCGCCATCCTGGCCTTGCGCGATGGGGTGCTTCCCCCGACCGCCAATTACAACGAGCCCGACCCCGATTGCGATCTGGACGTGATCCCCAATCAGGCCCGCTTCGCCCAGGTGGAGTATGCGATCTCGAATTCGTTCGCATTCGGCGGATTGAACGCCGTGCTGGCACTCAGGAAGAGTTAGTAGCAGTTCTCCTCGTGGGGCGGACCCCCTGGACCCGCTCATGGCACCGCACATCCGTTCACGCGAAGAGTATCGGCCGAACGTGCTGTCGTAAGCGTTCGATCTCGCCTGCGTTGTGTCGCAGAAGATCGTGCCCCCACGTCGTTTGAGTCTCTTCGCGGCAGTCCTTTGCCAGAGCTTCGCCGATGATTTCGTAAGAGCCGAGGGCTCTCCTGAGATCTTCGGGTTCGGTCCGGACACCGAGAATGAAGACTCTGGCGCCAAAACGATCCGGAATGACTCTCCTCGCGTAGGTCAGCCTATCTACGTCACCATCGAAATCGAGCAGCAGAACCATGAATCGGTGCGGGTAGCGATCCATTTCACCCACGTGATCTGATTCGAAACACTCCAGCACTCTACGCCACCCGCCCGCCGGCAGAAGGACCTGAATTCGTTTACTTATGACAGATGGGTCCAGGAGAAAGCCGCTGGCTAATCGGGCGTTAGCAGCGTCTTCGGGAAGTACCACCACGTGTGGCTGCTGCCTGTTGATCATGGTTCCAGGCCGCCGAGAGACAGCGCCGTGACAAGATCCCCCTTGATATGCAAGTCGTCGAGCAGTCGAACGACGGTCGGCTCGAAATGATTCTTCCGTTGGAGCACAAGCGTATTCTCGTCGGAGAACCGCAGAATTGCTTCTGGATTATGTGAGGTCGCGATGAACTGACCGCCGGATTTGAAAGCTTTGCGAAGGGCTATCACAAAGTGCTGAACTTCGGCCAGCGCGAGATAGTTGTCCGGTTCGTCCCAGAAACAGAGCAGGGGGCCATAGGCATCGTTCGCAGCATGCACGAGGGCGCCAATCATGAAGCATTTCTCGCCGTCGGAGAGATCCTCAAAGGGAAGGCTTAAGCTTCCCTGCCCGTTGAAGAATTGGACGACAAGGCTTCGTGAGTCTGTGCCAGTCAGCGGATTCTTAATATCCTTCAGGTCTGGCAGTAAATCCTTGAGATACTCGTCGATTTTGAGATAGGCAGATGGCGCGTAAGCCATAAGGCCTGAAAACCACGCACCAAAGTCGGTGACTTGAGGATTCGGTTCGAGAGTCTCCTCCTTGGAGTCCCCAGTGATCAAGCCGGGAATCGGACGAAGGATGAGCATGCGAGCGAGCCATTGCTTGAAGATGAAAAGAGGGTCCGCGCGAGACTGTTCCTGTACAGTCGTCAGAGCCACCAGGTGCCAGTCGATGCGAAAATTGGCGACCTTGTTCCCGTTGTCCTGGGTCACTCTTGCGAGATTCACATCCGCCTTTTCCCGCGTGTAGACGGGTTGACCACCGACAGAGAACTTCTCTTCGAATACACGTAGTTCTTTAAACCTTTCCGGAAAGTCGAAGGCGATCACGTATTCATAGATCTTTGTGTTCAGTTCGACTTCGATTTCAAAGCGCATTGGAACGTCCGTGCGTCCCCGAGCAAAGTCCTCTGGCCTCACCAGGCTGCCTACCCGATTCGTACCGCGCGCGATCTTCTGCAGAACCTCCAGCGCCAGCCCGACCGTCGTCTTCCCCGAACCGTTATTCCCAATTAACAGGAGGGACGACTGGCCCGACAGCGGCAGTTCGAAGTTTTCCAGGCAGCGGAAGTTATGAACGTAAAAGCGACGGATCACAAGAGAATGATACCGCTCTCCGCGCCCCCGTCGCCCTCACCGCTTCTTCGTAATCTCCCGGAACACCCTCAGCAAATTCCCCCCGAGAAACTTGCGAATCCGCGCCTCCGTATACCCCCGTCGCAGCATCGCATCCGTAATCATCGGCAGATCGCGGACATCGCGCATCCCCCGAGGCAACGGCGGCCCCCCGTCGAAATCGCTTCCCAGCGACACGTGGTCCTCCCCCACCAGTTGGATAGCGCGGTCGACCACCCCCACCCACTCGTCCACGGTCATTCGGATGTCCCGCGGAATCTCGGCCGGCAGCATGGGAAACTGCGGCGCCACGATCTTGTCCAACTCGTAAATATCCAGTTTGGTCCCGCGCTGCACAATCTCCGTG